>NZ_SMCL01000032.1:0-48260 GCF_004343065.1 Neorhizobium sp. S3-V5DH | reverse complement strand
GTCCGTATTCTTGGTGACGCGGGGTGGAGCAGCCCGGTAGCTCGTCAGGCTCATAACCTGAAGGCCGCAGGTTCAAATCCTGCCCCCGCAACCAATCTTTACAACACATCCCAAAAAAGCCCAACCGCGGGGCTTTTTGCGTTCCGGGCGCAGGAAACGCAGCCTCTCCCATCAGTTCTTCAAGGACCACCGTCTGTTCGAGGAAGTCCGGGTTCTTCTTGCCGCAGGCGAACCTCAGGGAAGAACCGAGAGCCCCTGCCTGTGAAAAGCGAACGACCGCCGGTTCTCATTCGGCAGTGGGAACCTGCCCAAGCTCTGATCGTTTACGCCTCTCCATGGGAACTGGCAGGAGACGGCGCGAGTGCAGAACCCGAGCAGCACCTGGTATGAAGAGGCGGTGATCTACTGCATCGACGTCGAAAAGTTCGCCGACGGAAATGGCGACGGCATCGGAGACTTTATCGGCCTGACCAAAAAGCTGACCTATCTTTCGGAACTCGGTATCACCTGTATCTGGCTTTTGCCGTTCTACCGAAGTCCCGACCGTGACAATGGCTACGATGTCAGCGACTTCTATTCCGTCAATCCCAAGGTCGGGACGCTCGACGACTTTCTGACATTCCTGCACAGCGCGGGAGAACACGGCATTCGCGTCGTGATCGACCTGGTGGTCAACCACACGTCCGATCAGCATCCGTGGTTTCAGGCGGCGCGACGGGACGACGAGACGCGCTACCGGGACTATTATGTCTGGAGCGCCGATCCCCCGCCGGTCGCCGCGGGCGCCAGATCGATCTTTCCCGGTGAAGTGGACAGCCTCTGGACCTATGACGAGATTGCCAGGGCTTATTACTTCCATCATTTCTACGACTTTCAGCCGGAACTGAATGCCGCCAATCCCCAGGTCCGTGAAGAGATATTAAGGATCGTCGACTACTGGATCGCCTTCGGGGTCAGCGGCTTCCGACTGGATGCGGCCCCGCTCATCATTGCGAACAAGGGGCTCGAACATGCCAATCCCCGCGATCCGCATGGCATCCTAAAGCAGATTGGGTCCTATCTGCAGAGCCGCCGGCCGGGTGGCGTGCTTCTTGGCGAAGTAAATCTTCCGCCGGAAGCGTCAAACGCCTTTTTCGGAGAGGGTGATCAGCTCCAGCTTCTGCTCAATTTCATGCTGGCCTGTTATCTGTTTGCCGGTTTTGCCAAGGAGGAAGCCTCTGTGATCAATCGGGGACTGAGCCTTCTTCCCGAACCGCCGCCCGGATGCGGCTGGGTGAATTTCCTTCGAAATCTCGACGAACTCGATTTCTCTCGCGTGCCGCCGGATCTGAAGCAGTCGGTGTTCGAGGTCTTCGCTCCGAAGAAAGAGATGGAGGTCTTCGGACGCGGCATCCGCCGTCGCGTGGCACCCATGCTGAACGGCGATCAGCGTCGGATCGAGCTGGCTTTCAGCATTGTCTTTTCCCTGAGGGGGCCGCCGTTGATCGTTTACGGCGACGAAATCGGTATCGGAGAGGATCTTTCCCAGCCGGGGCGGAACTCGGTGCGGGTGCCGATGCAGTGGTCTTCACAGAAGAACGGGGGGTTCTCCAGCGCCAATCCCAGGATGCTGGTTCAGCCGGTTGTGAACGACGGGCCCTTCTCCTACAGGAAGGCCAATGTTGCCGATCAACAGGAAGCCCCCAATTCGCTGCTGAACAGGATCAAAAGATTTATCGCGCTTCGCCGAAGTCAGCCCATTTTTACAAAGGGGCGGCCAGTAAGGTTGAGTGCGACTGACCCTGCCGTCCTGGTGCACGGTTTCGAAGATGCAGGCGACCTGTTGTTGCTTGTCCACAATCTGGCGGGCCGACGGATCGGGACCGACATCAATTTCGGCGGAATGCAACCGAAGCGTTTTCGCGACCTGATAGACGAAGTCGAATTCGATGTGGGAAAGGATCCCCGTCTGGAACTCGAACCCTATGCCTACCGCTGGCTGATTTCCAAGGGCAACGGATCATGACACTGATCGGCTATCACGCCTCCCACGAGCAGTTTCCGCCGAGCGAGCTCCTGGGCCATGTACAAGCCGCAGAGGCGGCAGGCTTCGACGCGGTCATGTCCTCCGACCATCTCACCCCCTGGAGCGAGCGACAAGGGCAATCGGGCTTTGCATGGGCTTGGCTTGGGGCGGCGCTGAAGGCGACGCAAGCCATCCCATTTGGAATCATCACGGTACCGTCGGGCTGGCGCTATCATCCTGTCATCACGGCGCAGGCGGCTGCGACCGTCGCGGAGATGTTTCCGGGGCGGTTGCCCTGGATGGCCGTCGGCAGCGGCCAGGCAATGAACGAGCATGTCACCGGCGAACGCTGGCCTTCGAAGCGGGAACGGAACGAACGGTTAGAGGCAGCGGTGGGAATAATCCGTGACCTGTGGTCGGGCCAACTCGTCAGCCGGGAAGGACCGATCAGGGTAGACGAGGCGCGCATTCATACTCTTCCTCAGGAATTGCCCCGCCTTGTCGCCGGTGCGCTGTCGCCGAAGACGGCAGAATGGGCGGGAAGCTGGGCCGACGCACTGATTACCATCAATCAGCCGCGGGAAAGCCTCCGGGAGATAATTCAAGCCTTTCGGCGCGGCGGTGGAGAAGGCAAGCCTCTCTACCTGCAGGTCCATGTCTCCTTTGCAAGCTCCGATCATGAGGCTCGCGCGAACGCTTTTGATCAGTGGCGCAGCAATGCCGTGACAACAGCTGTTTCGGAAACGCTGCGTTTGCCGGAGGAATTCGATCAAGCTTGCGCCAAGGTGCGGCCGGAGGACATGGATCATCATGTCCGCATCTCGGCGGATCCGGCGCGACACGTGGAATGGCTGGAAGGGGACGTGGCAATGGGTTTTGAGGAAATCTACGTCCACAACGTGGGCCGCAATCAGCGTGAATTTATCGACGTCTTTGGGCGGGAGGTCCTGCCGCGGTTCAAGGATGGGGGCCGAAAGGTTCCGCAATAACCCTTTTGAGAACTGTTGTGTTTCCGGATCGCGGCCGACGCGCACCCGACCTGCAAACCGTTACGAGGCTCGTTCGAGGAGCCTCGTAAGTTGTTTCCTTCGGGCGGGTCAGGAAAGCCGATCAGACTTTTGCGCTCATCCCGGCTTCCTTGAGCGAGGCAAACTTGATCGTCACGCTCCTGAGATTATCGTCCAGCCATTTGGCCATGGCGATTTCCTCGTCCAGATTGGCTTTCAGAGCGGCGACAGATCCGGGAAAACCGCCGAGTTCGGCTATCGTCATAAGGGATTTGTAGGCGGCGATTTCGAAGTTCTCGAAGGCGAAGTTCGCGAGGGAGTTTTTGATGATCTCGTCGCCGGCAATGCTGTGGCCCATCGCTGCCATGCTGCCGGTGAAGGAGAGCGCCATGTCCTTCAAGGTAGAATGATCTTCGGATAGGCTGCTCAGGATCTCCTCAAGTCTGGCGATCTGCCCTTCGGTCTCGCGGATATGCTGCTCGAGCCGCGATGCCACGTCGGGATAGTTTTCGATCCGCGAGACCTGCGGCTTCATAATCGACAGCGCCTGATTTTCCATGGCGTGCGCATTCTTGAGACCGGTCACGAAGATGGAACGGGTTTCGGATGAATCCTTCATTGCATTTCCTCTTTGGTTGCCAGCGGGACTAACCAGGGAGGATGGTGATCGTTCCAGAATCCGCTTACGGGCAGCCGGAACATCCGGCATCGCGACAGGTTAGGCTATTCACCAGGAGGACCAGCAATGACAGATCCGAAAGACAAAGATCCGGCAGAAGGCTCCCGCAAGACCATCGAAAACGAACTCAAACGGCAGAAACCGACCGGCGAGAAATCCAACCCGCCCAATGAAGAACAATCTCGGAGTTCAACTTGAGCCGGCGCACTATCGATCAATGATGCAGGCGATCGGTCATAAACCAAGGCAGATGCCGAAACGACGGAGGCCTTCCGCGTGTTGTTGAGAAATCAGCGTTCCGCTTATGCGTGTCGGGCGGCCAGGACGTGGCGGCGTGCGGCGACAAAGGCCGTCACCTCCGACTGAGGCATGGCTTTGCCGAAGAGATAGCCTTGGCCTATGTCACATCCCTGGCCGAGGAAATAGGCCAGCTGGGCGTTTTCCTCGATTCCCTCCACCGTCGTCTTGAGATTGAGGCTGCGGCTCAGCCCAAGGATGGCATCGATGATCTTGGCGTTCTTGTCGTTGTTGGAGCAGGCGGCAACGAAACTTTTGTCGATCTTGATTTTGTCGAATTTGAAGCGGGCAAGCTGGGAGAGGCTGGAATAGCCCGTTCCGAAATCGTCGAGCGCCACCTGGATCCCGGCGGCGTGAAGATGGTCGATGGTCGACGCGGCGAGATCAGGGTCTCCCATGAGAGCATTTTCCGTAATCTCGATTTCCAGCCGCGACGCCGCTAGGCCGGTGTCCTGAAGAATATGGAGAATCCGCTGCGCCAACAGCCTGTCTTCCATCTGGACGGGTGAGACATTAAACGAAAGCGTTGCGGCTTCCGACCAGAGCTGGGCATCGCGGCATGCCCGCGACAGCAGTTGCTCGAACAGCACGGTTATCAGCCCAGTTTCTTCCGCTACCGTGATAAACTGCTGGGGGGGAATGAAAGCCCCTTCGTTGTTGCGCCACCGCGCAAGCGCTTCGAAGCCGCACAAGGCGCCGGTCCGCAGGTCAATCAAGGGTTGATAGAACGGCTCTATCTTGCCCTCGTCGATGGCTCGGCGGAGCTCGCCTTCCAGCTTCGCTCGTTCCGCGACCTTTTCCTGCATTTCCGGCTGAAACAGCGCATACTGATTGTGCCCCCGGCTTTTTGCCTCATAAAGGGCAATATCCGAGCGGTGGCAGACCTCCTCGAGCGAGCGGCCGTGATCGGGCAGCCTCGCATATCCGACGCTTGCACCGACCTCGGTCGACAATGTGCCGATCCGCACAGGCCGGGAGACCGAATGGATCAGCAGTTGCGCGACAAGTTCTTCCCTCTCTGGCGGCAGGTCGCGGGCGACGGCGACGAACTCGTCGCCGCCGAAGCGGAAGACGCATTCGTGTTCTGCAAGTGCACAGATCCGTCGCGAAACCTCTTTAAGAAGAATATCGCCGCCTTGGTGGCCGAGCAGATCATTGACCTTCTTGAAGCCATCGAGATCGATGGAGAACACGGTTGCGGTTTGCGAAGCCGTCTCTTCCACCGCTCCGCGAAGGTCGGATACTACGAGGCGGTCGAACGCATAGCGGTTGGGGAGCTTGGTGAGGTGATCGTGAGTAGCGATGCGGTCGGCTTCGTCGAACGCCTTGCGGCGGTTCGCCATCTCGTCGCGCATGTCTAGAATGCGCAGGGCCGAATAGGCGAAGCTGGCGATGCCCGCCACAATCAGGGTGACGATGATGAGATGGGCCTTCCCTGCGCTGACCGCCTGGACAAGCGCCAGTATCTTTTCGCGAAAAATCAGGCAGACAAGCCAGAAAAACAGGCCGAAGGCGGAGATCTGAATCAGCTGCCTGCCGGCCCTAGTCTTCAGGAAATCTCTCATAACACTCCTCCGTACGCCCGGAGTATTATCAGGCGACACTAAAGGATGCGTTACTGATACGCTGCAACTCTTGGAGTCCGGCAGGCTCGGGCGCAAACGTGAGATGCGTCAAGCGGTTCGCAGATTGCAATCCTGTCGAAACGTGCCCAATCGGCCGGCCTTGTCTAGTGCGTCCCTGCGACCGCTGCTTTGGTCGGGTCAGTTTCGGCGGACCAGCTCGCGAGAAGATCGGCAAGTCTCGCCCTGTCTTCGGCATCGAGCCTGGGTAGGCCGGGGAGACGCACCTCGCCGACCGGCGTTCCCAGGATGCTCACTGCCTCCTTGACGACTGTGACATTGGCGCCGTTTCGATATTTGGCGCGCATGCGCTCGAAAGGCTCGATGAGATCGATGATCCGGCGCGCCTCGCCAAAGGCGCCTCTCTCGAGAGCCGCGTGAATGGCGAGCGAAAACTGCGGTGCGACATTGACGAGGCCGGATGTGAAGCCGCGGGCGCCTGCGGCTGTGAAGGCGGGAGCCCAGCTTTCGGCGAGTCCGCAGACGAAAAGTGCATGGCTTGAATCGGCGGCTGCAACAGACCGCGAGAGGAGGAGAATGTCGGTCGTGGCGAACTTCACGCCCGCGATGTTCGGATGGCTCGCGAGCCGCAGCATGTCGTCGAGGCCGAAACCTTCCGCCCGTACATAGGCCACCAGCGGCAGCGGAGACGCTTCCGCCAGCCGCCGGAAATAATCTATCTGTGCCGCCGGTGCTGCGAACGGATCGACCGGTTGATGAGACATGACCGCTGAAGCGCCGATATCCCTGGCCGTTTTCGCCATGGCGATTGCCTCGCGGAGCGAACGGCCGACAGCCGCAGTCACTGGCGCCTTGCCATCGACGCCGGCAACTGCGGCCTCGACAACGCGGCTGATCTCTTCTGGGGCCAAGGCATAAAATTCGCCGGTATTGCCCGCTGCCACGATGTTGTGGATGCCCGCCGCGGCGACCCGCGCGTAGATCGCGCGGGTGGTGCTGATATCGACCTCGCCATCGTCTCCGTACGCAGTAACAGGCACGCCGGAGATGCCGGTGAGGACGTTGCGGAATTCTCGAATGTTCATGGTTTTCCCTCTCCAGATGGGGAGATGATGGATCAGATCGCGAAGCGATGCACCGGCGTGCCGCGCATCCCGGTTTCGAAGGCGAATATCGTACCGTTTTCGAAGGTGCCGTTGTTGTCGGTGGAAAGCGTCGTCACGTAGATCGTGTCGAGGTTCGGTCCACCGAAACAGGGCATGGTGGGTGATTTCGCCGGTATTTTGTAAATTTCGACCACATCGCCTTCCGGCGAGAGCCGGTTGACGCCGCCCGACAATACGCCGGCGATCCAATAGAAGCCGTCCGCATCCATCGCCGCCCCATCCGGACGGCCTTCCTCCGGAGTGAAATCGTGCAGTCGCCTGGGTGCGCTGGTAACGCCCAAAGCCGGATCGAAATCGAAGATCTGGGCAAAGAGACCGCTGCTGTCGGAATGATACATCGTTCGGCCATCCGGGCTCCAGGCGAGGCCGTTGGAGGTCAATAGGCTATTTGCAATCGTCGAAAAGCTGCCGTCGGGCATAACCCGGTAAAGACGGCCATTCCCGGTCTGCGGCACCGCCTCGTCGCGGGTGCCGACCCAGAAGCAGCCGTCGGGGCCGATCTTCCCGTCATTCAACCGGCTGTCGGGGCGTCCGCCATCGGGATTGCAGAGCAGTTTCATCGCGCCCGTTTTCGGATTCAGCAGATGAACGCCGTTCTCCAGGGCCACGGCGATATCGTCCCCTTCGCAAAGCGCTAGGCAACCGATCTTGAAAGGCATGTCGAAACGGTCGAGACGCCCGTTGGCCCGCAGGCAGAGTGCCGCGGGGGCAAGAATATCGACGAACCAGAGGTCGCCGGTCCTGTCGTCCCAGGTGGGAGACTCTCCGACCCGCAAGGGCAGGTCTATGACCCGCCTCACCTGAGGGGTGATGATCTTGGTTTTGCTCACAGCGCCACCTCCAGGCATGCCACCAGCCCATTTCTGTCACGCGTTCGTATCGTCCCGTCATGCTCGGGCACGCAAAAACCGCCGCCCTGAAAGACGCCTTCGACCGCGTTTTCCGTCCGGCGGCTTTCAATCCGTAGATGGTCGAGCGCCCTGTCCTGCGGCCGGTAACCCAGGCGCTTGGCAACTTCGTCTCGCCACCAGCCGGCATCGCTGCGCGACATGCCGTAGACGACCGCAGCGGCAATATCCGGATGGGTCAGGCCAATCTTCACGAGTTGCCACAGATCGCGGGCGCTGATCCAGATTGCAGCTGATCGCTCGCTGTTGGGATAGAGCGCCGCATTGCCGATCCGGATAGAGAGAGTTCGGATGCCCGCGGTGTCGTAATAGAGGCCGGCAACGAGCTCTCCCCAGCATTTCGACAGGCCGTAACGGCTGTCCGGGCGGGCCGGATCGAGCGGCGTGACGGGATCGGTGCGGGGATAAAAGCCGGTCGCGTGGTTGCTCGACGCGAAGACCACCCGGCCAATGCCGTTTTCCCGTGCCGCCTGATAGAGATTATAGGTGCCGAGCACGTTGCTGCGCAGGATGTCGCCGATGGCCGCCTCCCGCGGAATCCCGCCGAGATGGATGATGCCGTCCATATCCTTCAAAGCTGCCACCATCGCGTCGCGATCGGCCAGATCGGCAGCAAAGAAGCTTTCATTCGGAGCGAGCTCCTTCGGCGGCCGGAGGTCAATAAGCCTCACATGCTCGAATTCAGGGCGGAGAAAAGCCCTGAGCTGCGAGGCGATGTGGCCTGAGCCGCCCGTCATTGCGATCCGTTGCAAAACATCCTCCTCCGTGCGCCTCCCCGCGCCGCGGCCCGTTGCAGCCTCTATCCTCCCACGCCCTGGAACATGCGGGCGCGTGCGTTCAGGATGTGCGTCTTCATCGCGTCGTGTGCTTCCACTTCGTTTCGGGCCAGGATGGCCTCCACGATTGCCGTATGCTCGTCCTGGACGTTGCGGACATGCAGTGGAGTTCGTTTCAGGCTGAGACTGCGCGTGACGGACATGCCGATGGCGAAATGCGGCTTGAACCATTCCCTCACGATGGTGTGGAACTGATTGCCGGTCGCCATCGCGATCGCGTCATGCAGCGCCTGGTCCTCTTCCGCTCCAAGCTCACCGACCTCGAGACAATGTTCGAGCGCCTTCAACGCTGCGGTGATGCGGATCTTGTCGTGAGGCTGCCAGTTGCGGGCCGCCAGTTCCGCGGCCTCCGCCTCCAGGCCGGCCCGGAACTCGAAGAACCGCTGCACATCCGCAAGTGATCCGACGGGAACCTGTTTGAGAACCGACGAGTCTGGTCTCTGGCGTACATAGGAGCCCGATCCCTTCCGCGAGACTATCAGCTGGTCCGCCCTTAGTCGCTCCAAAGCCTCGCGTACGACAGGTCTCGATGCACCGAGGAGGATGGCCAGATTTGGCTCCGATGGCAGCCGTTCGTTGACGGGAAAGCGGCCGTCGGCGATCATTCCCACGATCTTCTCGTAGATGATGTCGCTGAAACGAGGTTCAGCTTTCGCCGCCGCTATCACGTCTGGCTGCTCCATCAACGTCCCTTCTCACGTCTCCAATCGCGGAATTCGGCTTCGGCTTCGGGGCCGGGCGGATAGAGACCGAAAATGCCTCGTCCCGCCTTTACGCGGTCCTCCACAAAATCCTCGAAAACCGTCTGCTCGAAAGCCTCGTCGGCGATCTCTTGCGCCATGTCCGCCGGAATGACAACCACGCCCTCGTCGTCTCCGACGATGATATCTCCGGGATAGACGGGCACGTCGCCGCAGCCGATCGGCTGATTGATATCCAGTGCGTGGTGGCGGATGAGATTGGTGGGAGCAGAAGGTGCGGAATGATAGGCGGCAAACGGCAGTTTCGCGATGTCGGGTGTGTCGCGGAAGCCGCCGTCGGTCACGACGCCTGCGACGCCGCGCATGTGGAGCCGGGTCACCAAGATACCGCCGGCGGAAGCGGCTGACGGGTCCTTTCGGCTATCCATCACGAGAACATGGCCGGGCGGACATTCTTCTATCGCACGTCGCTGCGGATGGGCGCGGTCGGCAAAGACGCCGATAGTGTCGATATCCTCCCGAGCCGGAATGTACCGCAAGGTGAAAGCCGGCCCCACCAGCCGCGGAGCGTCCGGGTTGATCTTGTGAACGCCGCGAATGAATACGTTTCGAAGTCCGCGTTTCAACAGCACGGTCGTCAACGTGGCCGTCGAAACGGCCTTCAGCTTCTCGAGCGCTTCCTCGGTGAACGTCATTCCTGTCTTCCTA
The DNA here is from genome assembly GCF_004343065.1 of Neorhizobium sp. S3-V5DH. Taxonomy (NCBI): domain Bacteria; kingdom Pseudomonadati; phylum Pseudomonadota; class Alphaproteobacteria; order Hyphomicrobiales; family Rhizobiaceae; genus Neorhizobium; species Neorhizobium sp. S3-V5DH. The sequence goes on along the minus strand of NZ_SMCL01000032.1, from coordinate 38,370 downwards.
TCGGACCTGGTCTTTTGCCGTACAGCTATGCAATCTGTAAAAATCTGTCAATACTTGTAATCATCTGAAAAGCGGCTTATGGTCCGAGGCGATCGGATGGAGGTCCGAGGCGTTGCGGCTGGGAGGCCGCTCGGGCGGGACGGCCCGAGGAGAAGCTCGGTATGGATTGGGAGGAGATCAGATGCACGACGACAATTTCATTTCTGCCGGTGTGACCCGCCGGACATTCCTGGCAGGCGTGGGTGGAGCTGTTGCTCTTTCCGTTGCCGGCACCGGCGCAAAGGCGGCAACCGGAAAAGAAGCGCCGCAACTGGCAGCGCTCGTAAAGGACGGCAAGCTGCCGCCGCTGGCCGAGCGCCTGCCGCAGAACCCGCTGGTGATAAAGCCGTTCGAGAAGATCGGCACCTACGGCGGCACGTTGCGGCGCGGTCTGCGCGGCTCATCCGACCACAATGGCATCCTGCGCATGGTCGGCAACCAGGGGCTCGTGCGCTGGAACATGGATTTCACCCAGGTCCTGCCCAATCTTGCCGAGAAATGGGAGGTCAGTGCTGACGCAACCCAGTTCACGTTCCATCTGCTGAAGGGTGCTAAGTGGTCCGATGGCCACCCCTTCACCGCCGATGATGTCGTCTTCGCCATTGAGGATGTGGTCAAAAACAAGGAGCTCTACAGCGCGACGCCGGCCCAGATTTCCGTTGCCGGCAAGCCGGTCACCGTCGAAAAGGTTGACGACTATACCGTCAAGTTCACTTTCGCCGCCGCGAACGCGCTCTATCTGGAAAACCTGGCTACCCCTCTTGGGCAGCATCCGACGCTCTTTGCCAAGCACTACTGCAGCAAGTTCCTGCCGAAATACAATCCGAACCTCGACGCCGACGTGAAGGCGGCGGGCGTATCGAGCTGGACGGAGCTTTTCCGCGCCAAATGCGGCGACATCGAAATTCCGTCGCGCTGGGGTAACGTCGACAAGCCGACGCTCGACCCCTGGATCGTCAAAGAAGCCTATTCCGGCGGCGCCACGCGGGTGCTCATGGTCCGCAATCCCTACTTCTGGCAGGTCGACACCGAGGGCAATCAGCTTCCTTATGTCGACGAGATCAACTTCGGCATTTCGCAGGACGTCGAGTCGCTGATGCTGAACGTCATCTCCGGCAAGATCGACATACAGGAGCGCCATATCAGCACGCTCGCCAACAAGCCTACTCTGTCGCAGAACATGCAGAAAGGCGACTACCGGCTACTGCAGCTCGTCCCGTCCGCGGCGCAGCAGTGCCAGCTCTACCTGAACATGACCCACAAGGACCCGGCGATGCGAAAGATGTTCGCTGACAAGTCCTTCCGTCAGGCTCTCTCGATCGGCATCAACCGGCAGGAGATCATCGACATCATCTATTTCGGCCAGAGCGAAGGTTATCAGACCGGCCCGCGCCCTGGGCATCCCTGGCATCACGAGAAGCTGGGGCGGCAGTTTACGGAATACGATCCCGACAAGGCCAATGCCATGCTGGACAAGGCTGGCTTCGACAAGAAGAACGGCAGCGGCATTCGGTTGCGCCCGGACGGTCAGCCTGTCTTCTTCGCGGTCGACGTTATTCCGACGCTCTACCCGGACCTGGTCGACGTGCTGGAGCTTGTGAAGGCCCATTGGGCGCAAATCGGCATTGACATGAAGGTCAATACCATCGAGCGGGCGCTCTACTACACCCGCGGCGACGACAATGCCCATGACGCGCAGGTCTGGCCAGGTCCCGGCGGCCTCGACCCGATGCTTGACCCGCGTGATTACTTTGCCTTCCATCCGCAGGGTTCGCGTTACGCAATTCCGTGGACGCTCTGGTATACGTCCAACGGCCAGAAGGGCGAGGAACCTCCGGAAAGCCAGAAGAAGCGCATGAAGCTTTTCGACGAGGCGCGGTCAACGGCCGATCTCGACAAGCGCGGCGCGATCATGAAGCAGATCTTCGACCTCGCGGCGGAAGATTTCGAGACCATCGGCGTCTGCCTTGCGGTCGGCGGCTTCGGCGTCATTCGCAACAACCTGCGCAATGTGCCGGAAAAGCAGCCCGATAGCTGGTCATGGCCAAATCCCGGTCCTGCCCTCCCGCAGCAGTTCACCTTCACGAGCTGATTTGCCTCGTCGGTGCCGCCGACTCGCTGCGGCGGCACTTTCTCCCAGTCCCGTTGCAAGACCTTGGGCGAGCCTTACGGTTCGCAGCGGCGCGTCATGCAACCCGAATTGCGAGCATTTCCATGCTGAAATTCATCGTCAAACGACTCTTCTGGATGATCCCATCACTGTTCGCGGTGAGTTTTCTCGCCTTCGTGCTGATCCAGCTCCCGCCGGGCGACTTCGTCACCACCTATATTGCCACCCTCGCGTCGTCCAACGAGGTGGTCGACCAGAACACCGCCGCACAGCTGCGTGAGCGTTTCGGCCTCGATCAGCCGATGCTGGTACAGTATCTCAAGTGGGTCTGGGGCATTGTCACGCATGGCGATTTCGGCATCTCGTTTGAATGGCAGCAGCCGGTCTCGGGACTGATCTGGGAGCGCATGGCGCTTACGCTCGTGCTTGCTCTCGCAAGCCTGATCGCCACCTGGGCTCTCGCCTTGCCGATCGGCGTCTATTCCGCCGTCAAAAAATATTCGATCGGTGACTATGCTTTCACGGCCTTCACCTTTTTCGGACTCTCCATCCCATCCTTCCTGCTGGCGCTGGTGTTGATGTATGTCGCCGCGGTCGAGTTCGGGCAGGATGTCGGGGGCCTTTTCTCCTCGCAATACGAGACTGCGCCATGGAGCATCGGCAAGATGTACGACCTGCTGACGCATTTGTGGCTGCCGGTGGCGATCCTGGCCGTGTCCTCGACCGCCAGCCTCATCCGCGTGATGCGCGCCAACATGCTGGATGAGCTGCCGAAGCCCTACGTGACAACCGCACGCGCGAAGGGCCTCTCGGAATTCCGGCTACTGGTGAAATATCCGCTCCGGATCGCGCTTAACCCGTTCATCTCGACCATTGCCTGGCTTCTGCCGAACCTCATTTCCGGCTCAGTGGTCGTGGCGATCGTGCTCAACCTGCCGACGGCGGCGCCGCTGCTGCTGCAGTCGCTGATGGCGCAGGACATGTATCTCGCCGGTGCCTTCGTGCTCCTGATCTGTGCGCTCACGCTGATTGGCTCCCTCATCAGCGACATCCTGCTGGCGCTGGTCGATCCGCGCATTCGGCTGGAATAGGAGGCTGCTGAAATGGTCGACGTCTCAATAGCCAACCTTCGTCCCGAGCGCGCCGCAGTCGCCTCGCAATGGCAGCTCATCTGGTGGGCGTTCAAGCGGCACAGGCTTGCGATGGCCGCTCTGTTCGTGACGCTGGCTTTATATATCGTGGCCCTTGTTCCCGGTTTCTTCGCCATAAACGATCCCACCGTCCAGAATGCGCGGGCGACATTTCATCCACCGCAGCGGATCCACCTTATCGACAATTCCAACGGCTTCGAATTCGGTCTGCATTATTTCCCGCTGAAGCTCACCCGTGATCCGGAAACGCTGGCCGCCATCTATGTGGAAGATACGGCAAAAAAGATACCGATCGCGTTCTTTGGTCGCGGTTACACCTATTCGGTCCTCGGCCTGTTTCAGACCGACATCCACCTCATCGCAAGTACCGATAAAGCGCGTCCGCTCTTCCTGTTCGGTGCCGACCGCCTCGGGCGCGATGTCTACAGTCGCGTGGTGCAGGGCGCGCAAGTATCCCTCTCCATCGGCCTCGTCGGCGTGTTCCTGTCCTTGGCTCTCGGCATCGTGCTCGGCGGCATTTCGGGTTATTACGGTGGCCGCATCGACTTCGTCATGCAGCGGGTGATCGACTTTGTTCTTTCGCTTCCGACAATCCCGATCTGGCTCGCCTTGGCTGCGGCGTTGCCGCAAGGCTGGCCGGCGACGCTGCAATACATGATGATCACCATCATATTGTCCTTCACCGGTTGGGCTCAGCTTGCCCGCGTGGTGCGAGGGCGGTTCCTGTCGCTCAGGACGGAGGAGTTTGTGGCGGCTGCGCGTCTGGATGGGGTGTCAGAGGGGAGGATCATCTTCCGTCACATGCTCCCGAGCTTTTCAAGCCACATCATCGCCTCCATGACGCTTGCCGTGCCGGCGATGATCCTTGCGGAAACCTCGCTGTCTTTCCTGGGTCTCGGCCTCCAGCCGCCGACGATCTCCTGGGGCGTGCTTCTGCGCGAGGCGCAGAACATTCGCTCGATCGCCACGGCGCCCTGGCTCTTCCTGCCGGGGCTTGCTGTCGTCATTGCCGTCATGGCGCTCAATCTTTTCGGCGACGGCCTTCGCGACGCTGCCGATCCCTATAACAAGTGAGGCGCCGATGACCGATATCCTGTCCATCGCACCCCGTCCTGCAATGACGACCAACAAGCCGCTGCTTGAGGTCCGCAATCTGGTAACGGAGTTCCCGCTCCGAACCGGCATCTTCCGTGCCGTCGACGACCTCTCATTTTCCATCGAGCAGGGCAAGACGCTCTGCGTCGTCGGCGAAAGCGGCTCGGGCAAGTCGGTAACGGCACGCTCGATCCTGCAGATCATCGATTCGCCCGGTCGTATCGCGTCGGGATCGATCCTGCTTCATCAGCCTGATGGTACCTCGCTCGATCTTGCCAAGCTCGATCCGCGCGGCCGGGCGATCCGCTCTGTCCGCGGGCGTGACATCGCCATGATCTTTCAGGAGCCGATGTCCTCTCTTTCGCCGGTGCACACAGTGGGGGACCAGATCACCGAGGCTCTGCGTCTGCACCTCAAGATGAGCAAGGCCGAGGCAAGGACGGAAGCGATCTCGCTACTGCGCCAGGTGGAAATTCCCAATCCCGAAAAAGCGATAGACCGCTATGCATTCCAATATTCAGGCGGCATGCGGCAACGCGCGATGATCGCCATGGCGCTGGCCTGCAAACCGCAGCTGCTCATTGCCGACGAACCGACCACCGCGCTTGACGTGACCACCCAGGCGGAAATCCTCGACCTAATTTCGCGGCTCCAGAAGGCCCATGGCATGGCCGTGCTGTTCATCACCCACGACATGGGGGTCGTTGCCCAGATTGCCGACGATGTCCTCGTCATGCACCACGGCGTCGCGAAGGAATACGGGCCGGTCGAACAGATATTCCATTCCCCCCAGGATCCATACACGCGCATGCTGATCGGCTCGGTCCTGAAGCTGGAGCAGAAGGCGGAAATCCGGCTCGCGCGGCCGCCGCTCGATAAGACCGCTGCCCCGCTTCTCGAGATTCGCAACCTCTCCATGCATTTCGGAGAGATGAAGGCGCTGGACGACGTTTCGATTTCCCTTCTTCCGGGGGAAACGCTCGGCATCGTCGGGGAAAGCGGCTCGGGAAAGACCACCATGGGGCGGTCGATCATGCGGCTCTACGATCCCACCGCCGGCGAAATGCACTACCGCCGCGCCGATGGCACCGTCATGGACCTCGCCAAAATCGGTGGCGGCGAGCTGAAGGCGGCAAGGCGTGAGCTGCGCATGGTCTTTCAGGATCCGTTCGGATCGCTCAATCCGCGCATGACCGTCTCCCAGGTTATCGGCGAACCACTGCTCGTCAATGGTATAGCGAGAGGCAAGGCTCTGGACGAGCGGGTCTGCCACCTGATGGAGCAGGTCGGCCTCGATCCGAGCACACGCGAGCGTTACCCGCACGCCTTTTCCGGCGGCCAGCGCCAGCGTATCGGCATTGCCCGTGCGATCACGCTCAACCCACGCATCATCGTGGCCGACGAGGCGACCTCGGCGCTCGACGTTTCCGTGCGCTTCCAGGTCCTCGATCTCCTGATGCGGCTGCAGGATGAACTAGGCCTCGCCTATATCTTCATCAGCCACGACATCGGTGTCATCCGCTATATGTGCGATCGGGTCGGCGTGATGTATCGCGGCAAGCTCGTCGAGGTGGGCGAGGCGGACAAGGTCTGCAATGCCCCTGATCATCCCTATACGCAGGCGCTCATCTCGGCCATTCCACGGCCTGACCCGCGTGACCGCGACCACTCCAGGCGCTTCCGCTACACCGAGCCAAGTGCTGCAAAAAACGGTAGTTCTGCGCGATGAAGATCACCGGAATCCGAACCTTTCTGATGCAGACAGGTGCGCCGGATATCGGCAAGCGGCAGACGGCGCCGCCCTCCAGGGCGGAGCAGCCCTTTGCCGGAACCCGCAACTGGCTGTTCCTGAAGATCGAAACGGATGAGGGCATTACCGGCATCGGAGAATGCTCCGGCTGGCCGCGTGTGGTCGAGACCGCGATCAAGGACCTGACGCCGCTTTTGATCGGCGAGGATCCGGTTCATACCGAGAAGATCTGGCAGAAGATGGCGGTCGCCATGATGGGCCATGGCATGCTCGGCACTGTCGGCGGCGGCGCCATGACGGGTATCGACATGGCGTTGTGGGACATCAAGGGTAAGGCTCTGGGCGTTCCTGTCTGGATGTTGCTCGGTGGGAAAGTTCGCGACCGTATACCGATCTATTCGCATGCCAATACGGCCGAGCTTGCGCTCAAGCTCAAGGACCGGGGTATCAAGACGATCAAATGCGGCGGGGTGACCGACCCGTTGCGCAAGGTCGCCACGCTGCGCGAAGCCGTCGGCGACGAAATGGATATCGCGATCGACTTGCATGGTCCGCCCTGGATGACGCCGGCCGATGCCTGCCGCTTGGTTCGGGCGTTGGAGCCCTATGAGCTTTTCTGGGTCGAGGATCCGATCGCGCCTGAAAACCTCGAAGGCTATCGCCGCATCCGCGATGCCGCCCATGTTCCGCTTGCTGCTGGCGAGCGCATGGCCACGATTTTCGGCGAGCGGCAGCTGATCGAGGAGGAGCTGGTGGACATCATCCAGCCCGATACCGGGCGGGCAGGCGGCATAACCCAGATGAAGAAGATCGCCGCGATGGCGGAGGCCCATCATATTCAGATGGCGCCGCATTCCGGCTCGCTTGGGCCTGTTGCGGAATATGCCGCATTGCACCTCTTGGCTTCGATCCCGAACGCACTGATGCTTGAACGCCTTGATGACGATTGGGAAGGGCGCAAGCACACGATCGTCCCGCACCCCGTGCAAGAGGGTGGGTCGATCGCGGTGCCGGATGCACCGGGGCTCGGATGCGACATAGATGAAGAATTTGTCGCGCGCTTCCCCAGCGAAGGCAATGTGGCAATCCCGGTGACGGAAAGCTCCGGATCCTACAATCCGGGCACCTATGGCGAACATCTATACGTACAGGCACGCCTTTCCCGCCGCTCCTATTTCAATCGGTAAGGAACATTAAGACAATGAAAATTGACCGCATGCGGGTTTTCATGACTCGCGACAAGGATCGCCCGCGCGTTATCGTGGGCCTCGATACCGACGATGGCCTGACCGGCTGGGGCGAATGTTACAATCATGGCCCCGACAAGGCGCTGCCGCCGCTGCTGGACTATCTCTACGGTTTCATCGCCGGACAGGATCCAACCCGGGTGGATTTCCTCGTTAACCTGATGATCCAGCAAAGCCGCTTCCCGCCCGGTGCAATGGGCCTGGCGGCGATTTCCGGGTTAGATCATTGCCTCTGGGATCTCGCCGCCAAGGCTGCCGGCGTGCCGGTCTACAAGCTGCTTGGCGGCGAGGTGCGTGATCGGATCAAGGTTTATGCAGGGGTCTATACCGCGCCAGATGCGCCGGCTGCGCGCGACGAGCTCGACCGCCTGAACGCGGGATGGGGCTTCACCGCCTTCAAACTCAGCCCGTGGCGGATCGACATGCACTCCAATCGCTGGGGCAATGTCGTCAAAGCGTCCGCGGACTATTTCCGCCAGCTCCGCGAAACCATTCGTGATGACTACGAGATAGCCTTCGACGCGCATGCGAAGATCTACGAGCCGGCCGCTGCCCGCCAGCTTGGCAATGCGCTCGCTCCCTACGATCCCCTTTTCTTCGAAGAACCGCTCCGCCCGGAAAACATGGAAGCCTGGGGAGATCTGAAGCAGGGTCTGAACTGCACTCTCGCGACCGGCGAGTCGCTCTACAGCCGCTACGAATTCCTGCGGCTCCTGCAGGTTAAGGGCGCCGATCTGATCCAGCCGGATATCTGCGTGGTCGGCGGTCTGTCTGAGATGCGGCGGATCGCGACGCTGGCGGAAGCCTTCTACGTGGGCGTGGCTCCGCACAATCCGATGGGCCCGCTCGCCACTGCCGTCAATGTGCATTTCTCCGCTGCGCAGCAGAACTTCAAGATTCTCGAATACCGATTGCCCACGGGTCAGGCTTACGTCTATGGTGGGACCGAGGTCGAGAAACGTGAAGATACGACGCGCTACGTGGTCGACCCTTACCTGCCGAAGGACGGTTATCTCGAGCTGAGACCGGACCGTGCGGGTTGGGGGGTCGAGATGGATGAAAAGGCCATGCAGGAGGACGGTTACGTCCATTGGCAGCGGCGTGTGCCGAAGCGGCCGGACGGGTCCTATGCCTTCGCCTGATTGGCTCAAAATCCGAGGTGGACCGATCGAGGCCCGCTTCCTGCCGGAAAATGGAGGGCGGATGACGCATCTCGTCCATGACCGGCTCGGCAGTATCCTGGTCCCGACGGCGAGTGCGGAGTTCGATCCGCTGAACTGGCCGAAGGCCGGCGCATACCCGCTCTTCCCCTATCACAATCGGCTGATCGGCGCAGCTTTCGAACATGAAGGAAAGCGCTACCGGGTTCCGCCGCATCCGTTGCTGGTTCCGGATGCCCAGCACGGTCCCGCCCACCGCCGGCCATGGCATGTCGTATCCCACCAAAGTGACGGGATCGAACTCGCCCTCGATTATACTGCCGACGCCGACTGGCCTTTCGATTTCCGTGCCGTGCAACGCTTTACCCTTGCGGCGGATCGCCTGGACATTGAGTTATCTCTCACGAACACGGGGCAAACTTCGATGCCGGGCGGCTTCGGTTGGCATCCTTATTTCGCAGCCGGTTTCAAGCAGGCGGCGTCATCCGATGCCAAAAAAATCTGGCCCTTAAGCGCGGCGGGCATTCCCGGCGGCGCACCGCCGATCCTACGAGAGGACAAGCATTTCCCGGAGGAAGGCTTCACTATATTCCTTTCGGAATGGCACCATGCCACCGCCGCCTTGAACGATGGAGCGCGCGTCAGACTGGCCGCAGACCCGGCTCTGCCGCATCTCGTGGTGCATCGTATGCCTGCTTACCTCTGCATGGAGCCGGTGTCGCATGTCGCGGGTGTGTTCGGTTTCCCGCCCGAATTGCGAACCGCCGCTGGCCTTCTTGTCCTGCAGTCGGGTGAGGGGCGGTCGGCTCGTCTGTCCATCGAGATCACGGCCGCCGGCTGATCCGTTTTGGCCGGATCGGGGCATCAGACTGTGACAGAGCTGTCTGCCGGCGCTTTGAGCAGCGGCACCAGATCCTCCTCGCCGAGCGTTTCCTTTTCGAGCAGGAGTCGCGCCGAGGTTTCGAGCGTATTTCTGCGCTCCTTAAGAAGAGCCACCGCCCGATCGAATGTTGCGTCTACGATCCGGCGTACTTCATCGTCCACCGCTGCGGCCGTCTCGTCGGAATATTCGTGCTCCTGCGGCCCATAATAGGGTTGGTCTGTCGCGAGAAAGGAGCGGCGATCCTTTTCCAGTGCCACATGCCCGAGCTTTTCCGTCATGCCGTAACGGGTCACCATGGCGCGGGCAATGTCGGTGACCTTTACCAGATCGTCGGCAGCGCCCGTCGAGAGATGGCCGTAGACGAGCCATTCCGCGGCACGACCGCCGAGCAGCACCGCCATCTTGTTTTCGAGCTCATCCCTGGTCATCAGGAAACGGTCCTCGGTGGGGCGCTGAATCGTATAGCCGAGTGCGCCGACGCCGCGTGGGATGATGGAGACCTTGTGGACCGGGTCGACCCCCGGCAGCGCCATAGCCACCAGCGCATGGCCCATCTCGTGGTAGGCGACGATCTCGCGCTCTTTGGGATTGAGCAGCCGGTTGCGCTTCTCAAGCCCCGCCACGATGCGCTCGATTGCATTGTTGAAGTCCTCCATGGCGACCGCATCCGCCTTGCGGCGGGTGGCGAGCAGCGTCGCTTCGTTCACCAGATTGGCGAGGTCGGCGCCGGTAAAGCCGGGCGTAAGGGCTGCGATCTGTTCGACGTTTACCTCCGGTGCCAGTTTGGCCCTCTTCAGATGGACGTTGAGGATCTGGATGCGGCCCCCTTTGTCGGGGCGGTCGACCAACACCTGGCGGTCGAAGCGCCCTGCTCGGAGAAGAGCAGGGTCGAGAATTTCGGGACGATTGGTTGCTGCAAGCAGCACCAGGCCGGTCGAGGAGTCGAAACCGTCAAGCTCCACCAGAAGCTGGTTGAGCGTCTGCTCCTTCTCGTCATGGCCGCCCGCCATCGGGCCGATGCCGCGGGCACGACCCAGCGCATCGAGTTCGTCAATGAAGATGATAGCCGGCGCCTTGGCGCGCGCCTGATCGAAAAGGTCGCGGACACGTGCGGCACCGACGCCCACGAACATTTCCACAAATTCAGAACCGGAGATTGAGAAGAAGGGAGCGCCCGCTTCGCCCGCCACCGCCCTCGCGAGCAGTGTCTTGCCCGTCCCGGGTGGGCCGACCAGCAGCACGCCTTTCGGCATCCGCCCACCGAGTCGCCCGTAGGCGACCGGATCCTTCAGGAAGTCGACGATTTCCTTCAATTCATCCTTGGCTTCGTCGACGCCGGCCACGTCCTTGAAGGTCACCCCGGTGTCCGACTGCACGTAAACCTTGGCCTTGCTCTTGCCGATCTGCATCAGCCCTCCGCCCAGGCCGCCGCCTGCCCGCTTCAACATGAACATCCAGACGCCGAAAAAGAGCGCAACCGGGATGATCCATGACAACAGGTCGCGCAGGAAGGTGCTCTGGATTTGGCCGGTTACCACCACGCCATGCTGCTGGAGCTGCCGGGCGAGGTCCGGTTGAACGCGTGTGGTGATGAAATAGGGACGTTCGTTCTGCGGCTCCTTGTAGCGCCCCTGGATATATTGGTCCGATACCGCGACTTCGGCGATCTTGCCATCCTGCAAATCCGTCTCGAACTGGCTGTAGGGTATCTGGGCGACCTGGGTTGCCGTCGTGAAGAAGTATTGAAACACCATGAGTCCAAAGAAGGCGGCAACCCAGTACCAGACGTTGAACTGCGTCTTCTTGTTGATCGGCATGCGGCTCTCCCGGTGCGAAGGTATGGCTCTTGCGGTTGCGCTGACACGAATAATCTATGTCGCGGGCGCGGCTTTATCCATAAGGGCGTCAAGCATGCCTGTTCTTGGCATCGACAGCGCAGCAAGGTGGCAGGAATTCCAGATCGGCCGCATCTGCGCAAAAATATCTGTGCTACGATCCGGCAACGACCGTCCGAAACGAAAGAGATTGCATGCCTGTCCAGCGTATCAGTTTCTATGTGCTCCTCGTGCTTGTGAGCCTGGCTTTCGTCGCCGTCGTACTGCCTTTCTATTCCGCGATATTCTGGGCTGTGGTCCTGGCGATCATATTTTTCCCGCTGCATGTGAAACTGGAAGCGGGATTGGGAGGGCGCCATCCAAATATTGCAGCGGGGCTGTCCGTCCTGGTCTGCGTTTGCCTCGTCATCATACCCGGCCTGATCATTCTCAGTTCCCTTATCCAGCAAGGCAACAATCTCTACCAGCGGATCGACAACGGCGAGATTGATGTCCGGCGGCTTCTCCAGCAACTTCAGGACGCTCTGCCCATCTTCCTGCAGGATCGAATCCGGACGTTGGAGCTCACGGGTTTCGCCGAGTTGCGGGACCGTGTGTCCGGCGCGCTCATGCAGGGTGGCAGCTTTTTTGCCGGTCGTGCCTTGAGCCTCGGGCAGAACACGCTGCAATTCTTCGTGGCTTTCGGCGTTATGCTCTATCTGCTGTTCTTTTTGTTCCGGGATGGCCGTTCGCTAGCCAGCGCTGTCCGGACGGCGCTGCCTTTGAGTGAGGCCCATACGCGGCGGTTCAGCGCCAAATTCACCTCGGTCATCCGGGCAACGGTTCGGGGCAATGTCATCATCGCAGTTATCCAGGGCGCAATCGGCGGTGTCGCCTTCTGGGCGTTGGGGGTAGAGCCCGCGCTGCTTTGGGGCGTGGTGATGAGCTTCCTGTCCCTACTCCCCGCCGTCGGCGCCGCGCTGGTCTGGATACCGACGGCGATCTACCTCGCTCTTGCGGGATTTTGGCTTAAAGCTCTCATTCTCGTCGCGATCGGCGTGCTGGTCATCGGTTTGGTCGACAATTTCCTGCGCCCACCCTTGGTGGGGAAGGAAACCAAGCTGCCGGACTATGTCGTGCTGATTTCAACCATCGGCGGCATTTCGCTGATCGGGATCAACGGTTTCGTGATCGGACCTTTGATTGCGGCTCTCTTCATCGCAGCCTGGGGCATCCTTATGGAGGAGCAGCGCAAATCGGCCGCCGAGGACAGCTGACCGAAAATACAGCCGGCTCGTCGGGGAACAGTATGGGAGGCCCCGAGTTCGGGTATGAGGGATTTCTTTGAGCGTCTCGGTTTTGGCCCCGCTGCCACCCTGCAGCCTTAAATACCTACATCGGAGGCGCCAAATTCCTTTGGAGTGAGGTGAGCAGCTACGGCCTTAGCGGAGGCCATCTAAGGGCACATTCGATCGCTGATCTCACCAGAAGCAGGAGAAAGAACGATGAAAGTTTCAGATATCATGTCTCGCGATGTCAAAATCGCCAGCCCGCAGCAGACGCTCGCGGACGTGGCCAAGCGCATGGCCGACGACGAGATCGGCTTCATGCCGGTCGGTGAGGACGACCGCCTGGTCGGCACGATCACCGATCGCGATCTGGTGGTGCGCGGCCTCGCCGATGGGCTCGGCGGTGATGCCAAGGTTCGCGAAGTGATGACGCGAGACGTCAAATATTGCTTCGAGGATGAAGACATCGACGACGTCGCCAGAAATATGGGTCGAGTGCAGGTGCGCCGTCTCCCGGTCGTCAACCGCGACAAGCGCCTCACCGGCGTCGTCTCGCTCGGGGATGCTGCTCTGGTTGAAGCGGCCGCCGCCGGCGCCGGCCTGAAAAAGGTTGCGCGGCCTGGCGGGCAGCATGCCCAATGACCTGAATCGGATACCCGAAGCGGCGCCCGGCCGGCGCTTTGGCTTTTGATGAAAATGAGCTTGCTCCCACGGGTGGCTCGTAATGCCTAACCCTGGTCGCTACCAGAGTTTGTAAGGTGTGGTCTCGCGTATGTTGTGGTCCACGGAGATCTTGCGGCGGAAGGGTGGGACCGCTCGGCTCGTACAGTTCGGCCGCTCGCAGATGCGGCAGGATATGCCGATGGAATCGAAGCCTGCACGATCGGTCAGGTTCAGGCCGTCCGCATAGACGAAGGCTTCCGCGTAGGAAATCTCGCAGCCAAGCGCCAGAGCAAAAATCGGCTGGTGCGTTCTAAAGCCGCCGATGCCTTTGCTCACCTGTGTGGCCAGACATAAATAGCGCACCCCGTCCGGCGTCTCGGCAAGCTGGCGGATGATGCGTCCCGGCGCTTCGAACGCCTGATGGGCGTTCCAGAGCGGACAGGCCGCGCCGAAGCGTGCGAATTGCAGCTTGGTGGCGCTATGCCGCTTGGTGATGTTGCCGGCCCGGTCGATGCGGGCAAAAAAGATAGGCACGCCCTTGAGGCCGGGCCGCTGGAGGGTGGAAAGCCGGTGACACACCTGTTCGAGCGATGCGCCGAAACGCGCCGCCAGAAGCTCGATGTCGTGCCGGAGCTCCCGCGCCGCCTTCAGGAAGGCCTGATAGGGCATCAAAAGCGCGCCTGCGAAATAATTGTGAAGGCCAATGCGACAGATATCCACCGCTTGCTCGGTCCGGAAACCGGCATTGCGGGCGATCGTGTCGGCGAGCGCGCCGGCATGAAGCTGGGCAATTTCCACCGCCGCCTGAAAGACGCGCGTCTGGGCAGGCGCATAGGGATTCAAGGTCAGCACACAGGAACTCGGTTCGTATTGTCGGATGGTGTCGGAGGCCAGTGGCCCAAGCACCACACGCACGCCGAACTGCTTTTCCAGGTAATTCGTCAAAATTGGATAGCTGTCTGCAGACGGCAGGCCGAGGTCCAGTGCCAGCTTCTCGGCGGCCGTGTCGAGGTCGTGAAGGTAATTGTCGACGAAATGGAAGAAATCCCGCACTTCGTCATAGGGTGTGGTTTCCGCGGCCGCGGCCCTTCCCAGCCTGTCGTCCATACTGGCCAGTTGCTCGCCGCTGCGGCGATACGCCTGATGGCAGGTGATCAATGCATGTGCCAGCCCCGGCGCATTCTGGGTCACCAGCTTCAGTTCCTGAACGCTCGGTGCATAAGCCTGGAATAGGGGGTCGGACAACGCCTCGGCGAGCGCCGAGAGGAGCCGGTCCGTCTCGCCGGTCGACAGTTCGGCGATGTCGAGCTGGAACTTGTCTGCGAGCGCCAAAAGCACGGCGGCCGAAACCGGCCGCTGGTTGTTCTCGATCTGGTTAAGATAGCTGGTGGAGATGCCGATGCGCTCGGCGAACTGACTCTGCGTGGCATTGCTCGCCGCCCGCAGTTCCCTTACCTTCCGGCCTATGAAGAGCTTTCCGATTGCCATGTTCGCAGATTCGCAATTTTAGTTATGCGATTTTATAATTTCACAACGACACGCGTTCAATGGTTTTCTGAAGCACGTAGACGGAATAGGAAAAGTTAAAGCATCCGGGAGTGATCATGCGCGCGGTATTGGGTGAGGTTGAGAGGCGTCGGGCGGAAGCAAGGCTCGGTGGGGGTGAAAGGCGTATCGAGGCACAGCATGCCAAAGGCAAGCTGACGGCGCGCGAGCGCATCGAGGTGCTGCTCGACGAGGGCTCCTTCGAGGAGTTCGACATGTATGTCACCCACCGGGCTGTGGATTTCGGCATGGCCGAACAGAAGGTCGCGGGCGACGGCGTCGTCACGGGCTGGGGCACGATCAACGGCCGCCAGGTCTATGTCTTTAGTCAGGACTTTACGGTCCTTGGCGGTTCGCTTTCGGAAACCCATGCACAAAAAATCTGCAAGATCATGGATATGGCGGTACGTGTCGGCGCTCCGGTGATTGGACTGAATGATTCCGGCGGTGCCCGCATTCAGGAAGGCGTATCTTCGCTTGCCGGTTACGCGGAGGTCTTTCGCCGCAATGCCGAGGTCTCCGGCGTCATTCCGCAGATTTCGGTCATCATGGGCCCCTGCGCCGGCGGGGCGGTCTATTCGCCGGCCATGACCGACTTCATTTTCATGGTGCGCGACAGCTCCTACATGTTCGTCACAGGGCCGGACGTGGTGAAGACGGTCACCAACGAAATCGTCACGGCTGAAGAGCTCGGAGGCGCCGGCACCCATACGAAAAAATCGTCGGTCGCCGATGCAGCCTTCGAAAACGACATCGAAGCCTTGGAAGCTGTCCGGCAGCTCTTCGATTTCTTGCCGCTCAACAATCGCGAAAAACCGCCGGTCCGTCCCTTCCACGATGATCCGGCCCGCCTCGAAAACCGGCTGGATAGCCTCATTCCGGATAGCGCCGCCAAGCCCTACGACATGAAGGAGCTGATCCTGGCGGTCGCCGACGAGGGCGATTTCTTCGAGATCCAGGAGGCCTTTGCCCGGAACATCATCACCGGCTTCGTCCGAATCGAGGGCCAGACGGTTGGCGTCGTCGCCAACCAGCCGATGGTGCTCGCAGGCTGCCTGGATATCGACAGTTCGCGCAAGGCCGCACGTTTCGTGCGCTTCTGCGATGCTTTCTCGATCCCGATCCTGACGCTCGTCGACGTGCCGGGTTTCCTGCCCGGCGTGGCGCAGGAGTATGGCGGCGTCATTAAGCACGGCGCCAAGCTGCTGTTTGCCTATTCGGAGGCGACCGTGCCGATGGTGACGCTGATCACCCGTAAGGCCTATGGCGGCGCCTACGACGTGATGGCGTCCAAACATATCGGGGCCGATATCAACTATGCCTGGCCGACTGCCGAAATCGCGGTGATGGGAGCCAAGGGCGCGACCGAAATCCTCTACCGTTCCGAACTTGGCGACCCCGAGAAGATTGCGGCACGCACGAAGGAATACGAGGAGCGTTTCGCCAACCCGTTCGTCGCGGCCGAGCGCGGCTTCATCGATGAGGTGATCATGCCGCATTCGTCTCGTCGCCGCATCGCCCGCGCCTTTGCCTCGTTGCGCAACAAGCAGGTGACGACGCACTGGAAAAAGCACGACACAATCCCGCTCTGACGGGGGGCGGAAAAGCATTGAGGCAGTGCCTATATTGACCGCGTAGCGCTCGCCAGATGCGAGACCCGTTAGAGAACAAGGATCAATTTTCATGTCCGAAAAATCCCCCGCCGACAATTTTCCCGCCGGCTACGAGCCTTCGAAAGTATGGACTTGGGAAAAGGGCAATGGCGGCCAGTTCGCCAATATCAACCGTCCGATTGCCGGCCCGACCCACGAAAAGGTCCTGCCGGTCGGAAAGCACCCGCTGCAGCTTTATTCGCTCGGCACCCCGAACGGCGTGAAGGTCACCATTATGCTGGAGGAGTTGCTGGCCGCCGGTCACAAGGGCGCCGAATATGATGCCTGGCTCATCCGGATCGGTGAGGGCGACCAGTTCGGTTCCGGCTTTGTCGAGGTCAATCCCAATTCAAAAATCCCGGCTCTCATGGATCATGCGCCGAAGGGCGGCGGCGAACCTCTTCGAGTTTTCGAATCTGCTTCCATCCTCGTTTATCTGGCGGAAAAATTCGGCGCCTTCCTGCCGACCGACCCGCGGACGCGCACCGAGACATTCAACTGGCTGTTCTGGCAGATGGGCTCAGCGCCCTTTTTGGGCGGCGGGTTCGGCCATTTCTATGCCTATGCCCCGATGAAGATCAAATATGCGATCGACCGATATGCCATGGAGGTCAAGCGTCAGATGGATGTGCTGAACAGGCATTTGGCGAACAACGAATTCATGGCGGGCAGCGAATACACGATCGCCGACATGGCAATCTGGCCCTGGTATGGGCGGCTCGCCCTGAAGGACGCTTATAACGATGCGGGCGATTTTCTGTCCGTGGATGAATACGAGCATGTGCAGCGCTGGACAAAACAGATAGATCGGCGCTCCGCAGTCCGCCGAGGCCGTATGGTCAACCGGACATCGGGTGATCCGTCCGAACAGCTGCATGAACGCCACGATGCCTCCGACTTCGACACGAAGACGCAGGACAAGATCGCGATAGCCTGAGGAGAGCGGAATGGCCAGCCTGCCCGACATGACGAAACACCGGGGTTTCCCGTCCGGCATGCCGGGCACCGGCATCCAGTTCACCATCCGCCGCGCCAATCCAAAAGGGGTGACGCCGATCAAGGCCTTGCCCCGCCGCGGCCGTCCCGGCACGGCGGAGCATCGGGTCGACGCGGCCTTCCTGCATGCGCTCTGGCATCATTTCGGTCCGGAACCCTTCGAGCGCGGCAATCTCGACGCCGCTCGCCTCAACCTTCTCTTTGGCCGGGAAGTGGTGCCGGCGGAGAAGGATTTTGATCCCCTCTCCTATGAAGCTCTTCTCCAGATCAACGAGAAGGTTGCGCGCCAGAGTTTTCCCGAGTCCTTTGAAGACGTTTTCGAAGTGTGATGTCGGTGGGGAGGAGGGCAATGTCTCAACGTGATCTGCATATGGCGAGGCTGCCGGATCCCATTCGGTGGCTGAGGCGGTGGGCCGAGGGCGAGCGCTCCCGGGCCGCATCCCTCCACAACAGCCGCAAGCCAAGAATGACCCCGGAGGAAGCAAGGAGGGATCATTGGCAGATGCTGCGGTATCTCGGGCTTCACGCACTGGCCGGGATAGGTATCGGCGCAGCCGTCGGCACTGCCCTGATTCTCCTGGATATCGGCGGGCTTGGAAAGCTGCTGTCGCGGGCGCCCAATCCCATCCCTCCATTTCTTCTGGTGATTGTGCCGTTCGCCTCGCTCTTTGGCGGCGCCGCGGCTGCCTCAGCGATCTTCACCCTCCCCTATGACACCAAGTATCGCGACGAAGACGATAATCGCGAAGGCGAGTCCTGATCATGTTCAATAAAATCCTCATCGCCAATCGCGGCGAGATCGCCTGCCGGGTCATCAAGACGGCAAAGAAAATGGGCATCAAGACGGTCGCCGTCTATTCCGATGCCGATCGCGATGCCCTGCATGTGCGGATGGCCGACGAGGCGGTGCATATCGGTCCGGCGCCTTCGTCGCAGTCCTATATCGTCATCGACAACATCCTCCCCGCAATCAGGCAGACCGGTGCCGATGCCGTGCATCCGGGCTATGGGTTCCTCTCGGAAAATCCGGCGTTCGCGGAAGCTTTGGAAAAGGCTGGCATCGTCTTTATCGGTCCGCCCGTTGGGGCGATTCAAGCGATGGGCGACAAGATAACATCCAAAAAGCTGGCAGCCGAAGCCGGCGTCTCGACGGTACCTGGTCATATGGGCCTGATCGAAGACGCCGACGAGGCGGTGAGGATTGCTTCATCCATCGGTTATCCCGTGATGATCAAGGCGTCGGCGGGCGGTGGCGGCAAGGGCATGCGCATCGCCTGGAACGACATGGAGGCTCGCGAAGGCTTTCAGTCCTCGAAAAACGAGGCAAAAAGCTCCTTCGGCGACGACCGCATCTTCATCGAGAAATTTGTCACCGAGCCTCGTCATATCGAAATCCAGGTGCTTGGCGACAAACACGGCAATGTTCTCTACCTCGGCGAGCGCGAATGCTCGATCCAGCGACGCAACCAGAAAGTCATCGAGGAGGCGCCGTCGCCATTCCTCGACGAGGAGACGCGGCGGGCGATGGGCGAGCAGGCCGTCGCGCTTTCGAAGGCGGTCGGTTATTTTTCCGCCGGCACGGTCGAGTTCATTGTCGACGCCAGCCGCAATTTCTATTTCCTCGAGATGAACACCCGATTGCAGGTGGAGCATCCAGTCACAGAATTGATCACCGGCATCGATCTTGTCGAGCAGATGATCCGCGTCGCCGCCGGTGAAAAGCTCTCGTTCAACCAGGATGATGTCAAGCTCAACGGCTGGGCGATCGAAAGCCGGCTATATGCCGAGGACCCTTATCGCAGCTTCCTGCCCTCAATCGGGCGGCTGAGCCGTTACCGCCCGCCTCGCGAAGGCAGACATGACAACGGCACCGTGGTCCGCAATGACACCGGCGTGTACGAGGGTGGCGAAATTTCCATGTATTACGACCCGATGATCGCCAAGCTCTGCACTTGGGCACCGGACCGGTTGACGGCCATAAACGCCATGGGTGCCGCGCTCGATGATTTCGAGGTGGAGGGTATAGGCCATAACCTGCCCTTCCTCTCGGCGGTTATGGGTCAGGAACGCTTTCGCTCCGGTCGGTTGACGACCGCCTATATAGCCGAAGAGTTCCCTGAAGGGTTTTCCGGGGTGTTGCCGAATCAAGCGGCGGCGCGCAAGCTTGTCGCCATTGCCGTCCTCGCCAATCAGGCTCTTCAGGAGCGCGCCGTACAGGTTTCCGGCACAATCGGCAACCATCGCCGTGTCGTAGGCAAGGAATGGGTGGCGACGCTGGCCGGTTTCGAAGACGCCGTCACCCTCCAAACCACGCTCGACGGCACATCCGTCGTCTTCACCGATGGGACGCGAATGTCGGTCGCGAGCGGCTGGCTGCCGGGACAGAGCCACGCTGTTTTCCATATCGACGGTGAGGGAATGGGCGTAAAGGTCAATCTTGTCGGATCGGCAATCCGGTTGCGCTGGCGTGGTATGGATGTGACGGCGCGGGTTCGATCGCCGCGCGTAGCCGAGCTTGCCCGCCTGATGCCGAAGAAAGCTCCGCCGGACACTTCGAAAATGCTGCTTTGCCCCATGCCCGGCGTGATCACCTTGGTGGCGGTGAAGGCAGGGGATCACATCGAGGCGGGTCAGACGCTCGCCACAGTCGAGGCGATGAAGATGGAGAACGTCCTGAAGGCTGAGCGAAAGGGTGTCGTGAAACGAGTAGCTGCGGCTCCGGGGCAGAGCCTGGCGGTCGATGAGCTGATCCTGGAATTCGAGTAGCTCTTTCAGTTGAGGGCGCCTGACATATATCCGACGCAGGCGCGAGCGCTTTGCGGTAATGAGGTTTGAACGATGTCCGAAAAGACCGTGAAAGATTGGGAAGCTCTGGCGGAAAAAGAGCTGAAGGCGCCGCCGGAAACGCTCCTCTGGCACACCCCGGAGGGCATCGATGTCAAGCCGCTATACACGGACGAAGATCTTCAGGGCGTCAATCATCTCGGTTCGCTGCCGGGTTTCAAGCCTTTCGTACGTGGGCCACGTGCCACCATGTATGCCGGAAGGCCGTGGACCATCCGCCAATATGCCGGTTTCTCGACGGCCGAAGCCTCCAACGCCTTCTATCGCCGCAATCTGGCTGCCGGTCAGAAGGGTCTTTCGGTCGCTTTCGATCTTGCCACCCATCGCGGCTACGACTCCGACCATCCCCGCGTGGAGGGCGACGTCGGCAAGGCGGGGGTGGCGATCGATAGCGTAGAGGACATGAAGATCCTCTTCGACGGAATTCCGTTGAAGGAAATGTCCGTCTCCATGACCATGAACGGCGCCGTAATCCCCATCCTTGCCTCCTTCATCGTCGCCGGCGAGGAGCAGGGCTGTTCGCGGGCCGAGCTTTCCGGCACCATCCAGAACGACATCCTGAAGGAGTTCATGGTCCGCAATACCTACATCTACCCGCCTGAGCCCTCCATGCGGATCGTCGCCGACATTATCGAGTATACCGCGAAGGAAATGCCGCGCTTCAATTCAATTTCCATATCCGGCTATCATATGCAGGAGGCGGGCGCGACGCTGGTGCAGGAACTGGCCTTCACGCTCGCCGACGGCCGCGAATATGTTCGCGCTGCGCTTGCAAAGGGCCTGAACGTCGACGAGTTTGCCGGCCGTCTTTCCTTCTTCTTCGCAATCGGCATGAACTTCTTCATGGAGGCGGCAAAGCTGCGTGCCGCGCGCCTGCTCTGGTCCAGCATCATGGAAGAATTCAAGCCCCAGAAGGCATCGTCGCTGATGCTGCGCACCCACTGCCAGACATCAGGCGTCTCGCTGCAGGAGCAGGATCCATATAACAACGTTATCCGCACCGCCTACGAGGCTCTCTCGGCCGTTCTCGGCGGCACGCAGTCGCTGCACACCAATGCCCTGGACGAAGCCATGGCGCTTCCGACGGATTTTTCCGCCCGCATCGCCCGCAATACGCAGCTTATTTTGCAGCACGAGACCGGCGTCACCAAGGTCGTCGATCCGTTGGCAGGCTCCTATTATGTCGAAAGCCTCACCAATGAATTGGCGGAAAAGGCCTGGGCGCTGATTGAGGAGGTGGAGGCCATGGGGGGTATGACGAAAGCTGTCGCCGAAGGTTTGCCGAAGCGGCTGATAGAGGAGGCCGCCACCCGGCGCCAGGCTGCAGTGGACCGTGGCGAGGAGATCATCGTCGGCGTCAACAAGTATCGGCTGGAGAACGAGGACGAGCTGGATATCCTGGCGATCGACAACACCGCAGTCCGGAAGGCTCAGATCAAGCGGCTGGAGGAGGTACGCCGCCAGCGTGATCCGGCGCAAGTCGAGAAGACACTGAATGCCCTCTCCGATGTCGCCCGTTCCGGTCAGGGCAACCTACTCGCCGCTGCGGTCGAGGCGGCGCGGGCCCGTGCCACGGTGGGAGAAATCTCCGATGCGATGCGCAAGGCCTTCGGTGACCATTCCGCCGTGCCGGAAGTGGTCGGCGATATCTATGGCCCCGCCTACGAGGACGATCCGGAATATAAGACCCTTACCGCGCGCCTTGCCGATTACGCCAAAAGATCCGGCACCCCGAAGATCATGGTCGCCAAGCTTGGCCAGGATGGCCATGACCGCGGCGCCAAGGTAATCGCTTCCGCCTTCGGGGACATAGGCTTCGACGTGCTCGCCGGCCCGCTGTTCCAGACGCCCGAAGAGGCTGCCGAGCTTGCGATCAAGGAAAAGGTGCAAGTGGTCGGTATGTCTTCGCTTGCCGCCGGCCACAGGACGCTGGCGCCGCAGCTCGTGAAGGCGCTGAAACAGAACGGTGCCAAAAACATCATCGTTGTCGTCGGAGGTGTGGTCCCCCGACAGGACTACGACTATCTGATGGAACATGGCGTCTCGGCGGTATTCGGTCCCGGCACCAATGTTCTCGATGCTGCGAACTCCATCCTCGACCTGCTCGAAGGCAAGCGACGCAATATCTAGGCAAGGATCGCCGGGCGCTGGAAGGACTAATCTATGCCACGCATTGATCGGCGAAGCCTCCTGGCATGCGGACTTGCGGCTGCGGCCATCTGGCGACCGCTCGGGCAGGCACGTGCGGCAAGTTTTAAGGCTGATCCGTTTTCTCTGGGCGTCGCCTCCGGCTCGCCGCGGGCGAACAGTGTCGTCATCTGGACGCGACTGATTCTGGAAGATACGTCTGCGATCACTTCCGCCGATCCTTTTGCCCCTGCTCCGAAGCGGGTGGCGGAACCTATGGACATTGAGTGGATGGTCGCCGAGGACGAGACGTTCTCGAAAACGGTACAGTCCGGTCTTTTCCGCGCCGTACCGGAATTCGCGCATTCGGTGCATGTGGAAGTAAAGGGCCTGAAGCCCGGCCGCTGGTATTTCTACCGCTTCCGCTCCGGCAATGCGACAAGTCCGGTCGGCCGCACCCGAACTGCGCCAGAAAGCGGAGACGCTTTCCGTTTCGCTTTCGCTTCCTGCCAGCAATATGAGCAGGGTTTCTACAGCGCCTACGGTGAGATGGCCAGGAGCGACCTCGATCTCGTCGTGCACCTCGGCGACTACATCTACGAACGCAGCTACGGTGCCGAGCTTGTCCGCCGGCATGGAACCGGCGTGCCTTCGCTTCTCTACGAATTCCGTGATCGCTACGCGTTATACAAGTCGGACCCGCAATTGCAGGTGGCGCATGCCGCTTTCCCTTGGCTCACCATCTGGGACGATCACGAGGTCACCAACAATTATGCGAGCGATCGCGCGCCGGATGCTCCGAACCGGGCGGAGTTCCTCGACCGCCGCCGTGCTGCTTATCAGGCCTGGTTCGAACACATGCCGGTCCCGCCGGCCCTGGCTGCCGGCTTCGACGCGCTGCGCATTTATGATCACTATCGCTTTGGCAATCTGCTTGGCGTGAGCCTGCTCGATACGCGGCAATACCGCTCGCCGCAGCTTCAAGGCACCGCCGGGAACGATCAGGCGGAGCGGACCATGCTGGGGTCGGTCCAGGAACAATGGCTGGCAAGAACGCTCGGCATGTCGCAGGCGAAATGGAATATCATCGCTCAGCAGACGCTGGTTTCGGAACGCGACACCAAGGTGGGGCCTGAGACGGGTTATAATCTTGACGGCTGGGACGGCTACCGCGCCGCGCGTGGCAGATTACTGAGCGCCGTACAGTCTTCGGCTGCCTCGAACCCGATTGTCATCGGCGGTGATCTGCATGCCTTCTATGCCGCCGATGTGAAGCGGGATTTCATGGATGAAAAGGCGCGTCCGATCGCCAGCGAATTCGTCTGCGGCTCGATCACCTCGGATGCTCCGTCGGAGGCGAGCCTGGCGACGGCTCTCGCCGAGAACCCGCATCTCAAGTTTGCCTCCGGCAAGCATGGTTATGCGATCATGCGTCTCAGCGAGCGGTCTGCGGAGGTGGATTTCATCGGCATTGCCGACCGCAAGCAGCGGAATTCACCTGCCGCTGTTTTCCAACGCTTCGCCGTCGTTGACGGTGCTGCCGGCGTCAATCGGCTTTGACTCCTCTTTTAACTGATCTCATGCAGACAGCTCTTTCTGATCCAACGCCGCTTGTCGCGGAAGTCTGAGCAGCCGGGACGCGCTGTTGCGCGACTTTTTAGATCTTGAGAAGCTTGCGGGCATTCTCCTTGAGGATCAGAGGCCGCACCTCATCCTTGATTGGAATATTGGCAAAATCGGCCATCCAGCGATCCGGCGTGATTGCCGGCCAATCCGAGCCGAACAGCATTTTGTGCTTCAGGATGGAGTTGGCGTACTGCACTAGGATCGGCGGGAAATATTTGGGCGACCAGCCGGACATGTCGATATAGACATTCGGTTTGTGGGTCGCGACCGACAGCGCTTCTTCCTGCCACGGGAAAGAAGGGTGAGCCAGGATGATGGGCATATCGGGGAAATCGACCGCCACGTCATCGAGATGGATGGGGTTCGAGAACTTGAGCCGCATGCCCATGCCGCCGCGCATGCCGGCGCCGACACCGGTTTGGCCGGTATGGAAGAGTGTGATCGCGCCTTCCTCGGCAATTGCTTCGTAAAGCGGATATGCCATCCGGTCATTGGGGTAAAAACCCTGCATGGTCGGGTGAAATTTGAAACCCTTGACGCCGAACTCCCGTACAAGGCGGCGGGCTTCCCGTGCGCCGGCCTTGCCTTTCGCCGGGTCGATCGAGGCGAAGGGGATCATGATGTCACTGTTTTCGGCGGCGATCATGGCTACTTCTTCGTTATTGTAACGGCGGAAGCCGGTTTCCCGTTCGGCGTCGACCGGGAAGATCACACAGCCGATCTTGCGCTCACGATAATAGACGGCGGTTTCATTCACCGTCGGCAGCATGCCCTTGTGGCCGGCCGGGTTCTTGAAATATTTCGCCATGCCGGCCTGGAATTCGTCGTAGCCGTCGTCGCGCGGACCGCAGCAGGGCTCCTCCGCATGGGTATGGATGTCGATCGCGAGCAGTTCATCGATATTCAAGGCCGGCTCCTCCCGATCCTGTTTCAGTCAATCCCGACGAATTTCCGTAAGAGGCCCGTCAGTTGCTGGCGTTCGTCCCTGGTCAGGTTTTCGCCAACGGAATCCTCGTAGGTGAAAAACCAATGGCTTGCCTGTCTGATTTTGTCTGCGGCAGCCGGCGTAAGCGTGATTTCGACCGCCCGGCGATCATCGTCAGGAACCTGGCGTGTGACGAGGCCCTGATCTTCCAGCGCGCGGATGAGTTTGGTCATGTGGGCGCGTTTGATCATCAGCCTTTGGCCGAGCAGGCTCTGGCGGATGCCGGGGTTGTGAAGGATGACCCAGAGAACGGAGAACTCGCCCGGTTTCAGGTGGTGCTCTCCGACTTCTTCGAAAAACCGCTCATAGATCTTGAGCTGCGCGAGCCGCATCAGGAAGCCGAGCGCCGTGCTGAGCCGGTCTAGATCGACGTCTTCTGACGTGCGGACTGGCATATCCATGATGGTGTCCTCTCAGGCCGAACCCGGCGCCTTCAAACGCGCAGCCCGCTTTTCCAGAAAGGCCCGCAGCCGCTCCTCGGCTTCCGGACTGGTGGCGGTAAACGAGGAGATGAAGGATTCCACGAACAGGCCGTCTTCCTTCGCCATATCCTGAATGCGCGGGAGCGCATTGATGACGGCGTAATTGGAAATCTCGGCATTGCTCGCGGCCGCTTCCGCCAGCGCGTGCGCCTTTTGCCGCGCCGTGCCTTTTTCGACCACGTACTGGGCGAGGTTCCAACTCTCAGCTTCTTCGGCGGAGGCGACGCGACCGGTCAGCATCATGTCGGTCATTCGCGCGACGCCCATCAGCCGCGCGACTCGCACCGAACCGCCGCCGCCGACAAAGATGCCGCGCTGGCCTTCCGGCAGCGCAAAGAAGGCGGAGCGATCCGCGACGCGGATATGCGTGGCCGCCGCAAGTTCCAGGCCGCCCCCGACCACCGCGCCATGCAGAGCCGAAATCCACGGGATTGTGCCGTGCTCGATGCCGGAAAATACCGCATGCCAGCGGCGCGAGCCACGCACGCCTTCGATCGGCGTCTTCTTCACATGTTCGGCAAGGTCGAGCCCTGCACAGAAATGGTCGCCATGGCCGAAAAGGACGACGGCTTTCGCCTCGCTTTCGGCGCGGGCTATTGCCTCGGCGATCATCTCGACGAAGCGGTCGCTGATGGCGTTGCGTTTTTCCGGGCGGTTGAGACCAATATGGGCGATCTTGCCCTTGAGCTCATAGGTCACGAAGCTCGTTGCCGTCTGATCGGCCATTTTGTGCTTACTCCTCCAGCAACGGACGCTCCCATTCATCCGCCTTGAGTTTTTGATCGTTTACATGGAGATTGTTTCCTTGTAAACAAATTTTTGGGAGCCTGTGGAGGCATTGACGTCTGGGAGGAGTGTCATGGCCGGTCAATCCGCGCGTGATGTAAAGCTGTGGTCGCCTGTGGTAAAGTGGGAGGAACGGCCGGGCGGCGAGTTCCTGGTCTGGCGGGACGATCCCCTCGGTGCTTATCCGGACAAGCTCAACGAGCGGCTGGTGCATTGGGCAAAGACTGCGCCCGACCGCGCCTGGATGGCCGATCGCGACGCGACAGGGGGCTGGCGGACCGTAACCTATGGAGAGGCGCTCGACCGGGTACGGCGTATCGGTCAGTTCCTGCTCGACCTGAAACTTTCCGCCGAAAGTCCGCTCGTCATTCTCTCCGAAAATTCGATCGAACACGCCCTGATGGCGCTCGGCGCCCAGCATGTCGGGATACCTTCGGCGGCGATCGCGCCGGCATATGCAACGCTATCCGCCGACTTTGGAAAACTTGCCGAAATTGCCGCGCAGATCACGCCGGGCCTGGTGTTCGCCGATGACGCGGCCGTCTTCCGCAAAGCCGTCGATACGGCTTTCGGCGATGATGTCCCATTCGTTGCCATCAGCAATCTCCCGGGTGACCGGTCCAACTCATATCAGTTTGAGGACGTCATCGGTACCGAGCCGACAGCGGCCGTGGACGAGGCATTCGACGCCGTCGGCCCTGATACGATGGCGAAATTTCTCTTCACTTCCGGCACTACGGGTTCTCCCAAGGGAGTGATCCAGACTCAACGCATGCTCTGCTCGAACCAGGAAATGGTGGCTGACTGCTATGCTTATTTCCGCGACGAGCCTCCGGTCCTTGTCGATTGGTCTCCGTGGAACCATACGGCGAGCGGTAACAAGTGCTTCAACATCGTGATCTATCACGGCGGCACCTATTATATCGACCGCGGCAAGCCGACGCCGAAGCTGATCGGCCAGACAATCGCCAATCTGAGAGAGATCTCGCCCACCTGGTATTTCAACGTGCCTGCCGGTTACGAGATGCTGGTGCAGGAAATGCGCGAGGACGATACGCTCCGCCAGAACTTCTTCAAGAACCTGAAAATGATGATGTATGCCGGCGCCGGCATGGCGCAGCACACCTGGGATGCGTTGATCGAGCTTGCGGAAATGACTGTAGGGGGAAGCATTCCCCTCGGCACGGGCTTAGGTTCCACGGAAACGGCGCCATTTTCGCTTTTTTGCACGGATCCTCAGGACAAACCAGGCAATATTGGGATACCTGCTCAAGGCGTCACGCTGAAGCTGGTGCCCTTCGAAGACAAGTTCGAACTGCGCCTGAAGGGTCCGAACATCACCCCCGGTTATTGGCGGAACGAGAAGCTGACGGCAGCCGCCTTCGATGAAGAAGGATTTTACCGCATAGGCGACGCCGTGAAGTTTGCGGTTCCCGGCGACCCGAGCAAGGGGTTCTACTTTGACGGTCGGACGGCGGAGAATTTCAAGCTGCAGACGGGCACCTGGGTCGCCGTCGGCATGTTGCGCGCACAGTTCGTCAACCAGTTTGGCGGTCTTATCCGCGATGCTGTCATCACCGGCGAAAACCGGGCAGAACTCGGCGCGCTTGCCGTGCCGTTCATGCCGGCTTTGCGGGAGATCATTGCAGGAGAGACCGGCCTTTCCGATGAGGCGGTGATCGCGCATCCCAAGGTGAGGACGGCGATCGCTTCGCGCCTTGCCGGCCATCAGCGGCAGGCAAGCGGTTCGGCGACGCGCATCATGCGTGTGATGCTGATGACCGAGCCGTTGCGTTTCGAAAAGGGCGAAGTGACCGACAAGGGTTCGATCAACCAGCGTGCCGTGCTCGCTCAACGTAAGGACCTGGTCGAGGCGCTTTATGCGGATGGAGTGGATGTCATCCGCGTCGGGAAGGAGCTTGCGGCATGAAGATCGAGGGAGCGAGCGCGGTTGTGACGGGCGGCGGATCGGGGCTCGGCGAGGCGACGGCGCGCCAGCTCGCGAAACTTGGGGCGATCGTGCATATCTTCGACCGGAATTCGGCTGCCGCGGAGAAGGTAGCGGGTGAAATTGGCGGGACGGCGCTCCTTGGCGACGTGACAAACGAAGGTGATGCATCGCGTGCACTGGATATTGCAGCCGGAGCCGGCGACGGTCTTAGAATTCTCGTCAACTGCGCAGGCATAGGCACCGCCGGACGCATCCTCGGCAAGCAAGGCCCGATGCCGTTGGCCGATTTCGAAAGAGTGATCCGCATCAACCTGATCGGCACGTTCAACATGATGCGGCTTGCGGCCGAGCGCATGGCGGCGCTGCCGGAACGGGATGACAAGGCGCGCGGCGTGATCGTCAACACGGCCTCCGTCGCCGCCTTTGAGGGGCAGGTCGGTCAGGCGGCCTATGCGGCCTCCAAGGGAGGCATAGTTTCCCTGGCGCTGCCGGCGGCACGCGAATTCTCGCGCTTCGGTATCCGCGTCAATACGGTGGCGCCGGGCATTTTTCTCACTCCCTTGCTCCACGAATTGCCACAGGAGGCGCAGGATAGTCTGGCCGCTGCGATCCCTTATCCGTCGAGGCTCGGCGATCCGGCGGAATTTGCCGATGCGGTGCGGTTCCTGATTGAGAACCAGTATGTCAACGGCGAAGTGATCCGGCTCGACGGCGGCATCCGCATGCAGCCGCGGTGACACAGATGTCTTTCCAGGATCAGGCAAACCGGACGCTGGATCTCCTGGCCCTGACGCCGGGCTGGCAGCGGTTGAAGGAGATGCGGCAAGATTGCGACGATGAGACGGTCGTGGCGATCGTCGGGGAAGCGGCGAATTTTGCCGAAGGCATACTGGCGCCGTTGAATACGGTCGGTGACCGGGTCGGCGCACGGGTCGTTGATGGCCGCGTCAAGACGCCCGATGGATTTGCCGATGCGTTCCGGCAATATGCCGACGCCGGCTGGCTCGGAATGGACGTGCCGGAGGAGTTCGGCGGGCAGGCGGTGCCGCTGACGCTGCATGCCGCTTGTGCACCCCTCTTCGAACGCGGCTGCGTCGCACTCATGATGGCGGCGGGCTCCACGCGGGCCGCGGCCCATCTTCTGGCCGAGGTGGCCGACGAGGCGACTGCACGCGAATGGGTCCCGAAGCTCGCCTCGGGCGAATGGGCGGCTACGATCTGCATCTCGGAGCCGGAGGCCGGGTCCGATGTCGGGCGGCTTCGTACGAAAGCCGAGTTCCTAGATGGAGAATGGCTCGTCACGGGTCAGAAGATCTGGATTTCCTTCGGCGATCACGATATGGCGACACGCATCGGCCATTGCCTGCTTGCCCGCACGAACAATCAGCCGGGCACACGCGGCATCAGCCTCTTTCTCGTGCCGAATTTCGTCGATGGCCAGCCGAACGGGGTCACGCTCGACCGGATCGAGGAGAAGATGGGCCTGCACGGCTCCCCGACCTGCGCCATGCGATTCGACAATGCAAAGGGGGTTCTCCTTGGCAAGGAAGGGCGCGGCCTGCCGCAGCTCTTCACCATGATCGAGTTGATGCGGCTTCTCACCGGCTGCCAAGGGCTGGGTATTGCGTCCGCTGCCGCCGATATTGCCGAGGACTATGCCCGAGAGCGCCGACAGGGTGGCCCGGCGGACCAGCCACCGGTGCCGATCGCCAGCCATCCGGATATTCGGCGACAGCTCCATGAGTTGCGCAGCTCGACCGAAATCATGCGCGCAGCAGTGCTGGAACTGGCGACTGCCATGGATCTGGCTCAGTTGGAAGCCGAGCCGGGGCTGGAGGATTTTTGCGGCTGGATGCTGCCGCTGATCAAGAATTTCGGCGCGGAAACGGGCTTCGATGTCGCCCATCGGGCAATACAGGTGCTCGGCGGCGCCGGCTTCACCCGTGACTGGCCCCTCGAACAGTATCTGCGGGATTCCCGCGTCATGACGATTTACGAAGGCACGACGGGTATGCAGGCGTTGGATTTTCTGGCGCGGCGCCTCTGGCGTGACGAGGGCAAGGGGCTCAGCGTTTTTCTTCAGAAGGCGCGGGACGAGGTGGACGCCTATTCCGCGGAACATCCGGAGGCGTCAGAGGCGCTGCTTACGGTTCTCGACGACTTTGAGGCGCTGAGCGAGCGGATGATGGCGATGCAGAGTGATCCTGACGCGGCGCTTTACCGCGCGGACCATTATATGCGCGCCGCCTGGGCGACCGTATCTGCCTGGATAGCATTGCGCCTCTCCGATATCAGGGCGGTAGAACGGGTGAGGGCGGAGTTCGCACTTCATAGCGCGCTTTGTAAATAAGGTGAAGTTGCGCAGGCTCTGATTTGCATGTCTGATGCCCGCTTCGATTTTTGCTCGGAATGAGAAGACAGTGAACATACTTCTCGATATCGGCGCCTTTCTCGCAACCGCCCGCGCTGGGAGTTTTTCTGCGGCCGGTCGAGATCTGGGTGTTGCGACCTCCGTCATCACGAAGCGGGTCAGGCGTCTCGAAGACCATCTGAAAACCCAGCTTTTCGTGCGTACAACGCGACGTTTGGCGTTGACGCTCGATGGGGAGCGGTTAAGGCCGCGGCTGCAGCTTCTCGTCGGGGAGATCGAGGAGACCTTGGCCACGCCCAATACGCAGGAACTGGGATTGACAGGTTCGCTGCGCATCAAGGCGCCGACGACGCTGACGTCGATGTTCTTCGGCGATATCTGTGCCGCCTTCCAGGCGGCCAATCCGCGGGTCAAGCTGGAGATCGTGCTGCTCGACCGCTCCGTGAACCCGCTGGAGGAAGGGTTTGATGTGGCGGTGGGCGCGTTGCCGCAATCCTATGCCTATGTGATCGACCACCCGCTCTGCCCGTATCCGCGAGCCCTTTGCGCGGCACCGAGTTATTTTGCAAACCGCAGGAGGCCCAAGACTCCGACAGAGCTTGTCGGCCATGAATGCATCACGTTCCATACCATCGGCACGACCTGGACCTTCCAATTGGAAACAAGCGCGCTCAACGTGGAAATAACCTCGAATTTTACCGCGAACGACAGCCGTATCCTGCTTGCCGCCGCCAGGCAGGGATTAGGGCTCGCGATCCTCCCGCGGTTCCTCGCGCAGTCGGATCTGGACAATGGTATGCTGGAGGAAGTGATGCCGGAGTTTCCGGTTGAACCGTTATGGGTCAAGGCGTCGGTGCCGCGCATCAAGATGAACAGGAACGTCGTCGCCGAGTTCATCGCCTATGCGCAGAAACGGTTTGCGCAAGGAATTCCAACACAGGACATTCCTGCCTTCTGACAGGAGATCAGCGCTTGTTTACCTTCCAGTTTTCGCAAAACACGAAAGCTGATCGCTTAACTTGCCGGGTTCCGATGACGGTATCTTCAGCTACCATCCGACCGATAAGTGCCGACAGGATACGGCACCGTGCGAAAGAGGCGTGATGTCACAGATGCTGAGCAGGGAAACCCGGATCGTCAGGCGCGAAAAGGCGGCGCCGTTTCGCAAGCTTAAGGCAGATATCTGCGTCGTCGGCGCGGGTATCGCCGGTATTTCCGCAGCCCTCGAAGCGGCTCGGCTCGGCCGTTCGGTGGTCATCGTGGATGGACAGGCAGCGCTTGGCGGACAGGCCGTCAACTCGATCATCGCCACCTTCTGCGGCCTCTTTTCCAACGGCACCCACGGCTATCAATTCACCTACGGCGTGGCCGATGAGCTGCTTGCCTACCTCGAGACGCAGGACAAGGCAGTCCATTACCGGCACGGACCAAATACCACCGTCGTTTATTACGACGAAGTGGTGCTCGGGCGCTGGATGGAGAATGCCGTTCTTGAGGCGGGTATTCAGGTCGTGCTTGGCGCCACCATTCTCGACGTGCATGTCGAGGGACGACGTATCGTTCAGACGGACTTCATGACGCGTTACGGCGGCGTATCCGTCGAGGCTACGGGCTGGGTTGAGGCAAGCGGCGATGCCGCACTCGTCTGGCAAGCCGGTTTTGCGTGCCGCGAGCCCGAAAGGGGCGGCGTCTTCGGCACGCAGATGGTGGTACTGGAGAATATCGATGAGGCAAAGCAGCCGACGCGCTACGAGATCGCCGACCGGATGAAGGACAAGGGCGCGGGTTACGGCCTCCTGCGTCGCGAGGGGCTTGGCTTCACTATTCCCGGCCGCGGCATCGCCGCAATGAACATGACCCATGTGGAGACGCCGCTCGATCCGGTTGAGGCATCCAGGAAGGCGCTTGAAGGCAAAGACCAGGCAGCGCGTGCTGTGGAGTTCCTGAAGACGGAGTTTCCCGAATGCTTCGGCAATGCCCGCATCCGCTCCTTCGGCCTGCCGGGCATCCGTCAGACCCGCTGGATCGCCGGTCGGCATCATCTGACGGTGGAAGAGATAAAGGCTGGCACCAGGTTTGACGATGCTGTCGCCCGCACGGCGTGGCCGATCGAGTTGCATGATCATGGCGACGGTCATCATTGGATCACCTTCGACGAGGACCATGCCCACTACATCCCGCTCGGCAGCCTGACGCCGGAGGAATGCGATAACGTTGCGGCCGCCGGTCGGTGTATCGATGCGGATTCCGCCGCCCTTTCGAGTGTAAGGGTCATGGGGCCTTGCATCGGCATGGGCATGGCCGCCGCCAATGCTCTCGATCTTGCCGGGACGGGCAGCGTGCACCAGATCGATCTCGCAGCACTTCGCGAACGGGTTTCTGATAATGTCGAAAAGAAGCATTATCGCTGGTCCGACGAGGAAATGCGCGCCGCATCGTGAGGAGGAAGCGATGAAGCTGAGCGACTATGAGAAGGCTATGTATGACGGCGAGCACGGCCGTGCCAAGGCACGTGCCATGGACCTGCTCGTGCGCTACGGCGAAGCGCTCGGCGCTGAACGGCTGGTCGAGACCAACAATGTTGCAGGCGCCTTCAACGCCTCGACGCCCTCTGTGCAGCCGATCGCCCGGAAGGGCATGGAGCATGTCTATTCCGAGCTCAACCTCGACAGCGACGAGGTGGTGGAGGTGCCGCATATGGTGGCGCATACCTGCCAGCTGATCACCGGTATCGACAACGACAATTGGGAACTGCAGGGCGTTGATAAATCCCTTGTGGACATGCAGCGGGAAAACGAAAAGTTCCTCGGCCGCCGCGGCGTCAACATGTTCGCCACCTGCACGCCCTATCAGGTTGGCAATGTGCCGGTGAAGGGCGAGCATTGCGCATGGATGGAATCCTCGGCGGTGATCTACTGCAACTCCGTGCTGGGTGCCCGAACCAATGTCGAGGGAAAGGAAAGTACCGGTGCCGCGGCGCTGACGGGCCGAATTCCTTATTGGGGTTTCCACATCACCGAAAACCGTCGCGGCACCCATTTGGTCGAGCTCGATATCGAGGTCGACGAGATGATGGATTGGGGGCTTTTGGGCTATTACCTCGGCGAGGTGATCGGCGAAGATATTCCCGTCGTGGAAGGCCCTATCCGCCAGCCGGATCTCGTCAAGCTCAAACATTTTGGCGCTGCCGCGGCATCGTCGGGCGGTGTCGAGATGTATCATATCCCCGGGATCACGCCGGAAGCGGAATCGGTCGAGGAAGCCTTTGGTGGCCGCAAAATGCAGGGCACGTTCCGGTACGGTTCTCAACAACGTCGCGAGACCTATGAGAAGCTGCAGAGCGCGACCGAGAAAAAAGTCGATTTCATCATGCTTGGCTGCCCGCATAACTCCATCGATCAGATGTCGCTGATCGCCCATCTCCTTGAGGGCAATCGAATTCATTCGGATGTGGCGCTGTGGGTGCACACGCCGCGGGCCATCAAGCAGGTCGCCGAACGCAATGGCTACATCGATGTCATCAAGGAAGCAGGCGGCGTCGTGATGAGCGACACCTGTCCCGCCATCTCCCGCCGTTTGCCACAGGGGACCCGCGTCATCGCCACCGATTCCGCCAAGCAGGCGCATTATCTGCCGGCGATCACCGGGGTGCAGGGTTGGTTCGGCTCCGTACGTGATTGCGTGGATGCCGCGCTGACGGGGACGTGGAACGGGAGGATCTGATGGATATCGCGGCCGAAACCAGAACTGAAACCATCGTCCTCAAGGGGCGCAAGGTGGTGGGGGGGCGCTCGGAGGGCGAGGCGCTGGTGACATCAGAGACGATTTCCGGCTGGGGCGGCATCAACGAGCGGAGCGGTGCAATCATAGAACGTCGCCACGAGCTCAGGGGGGTCTCATTCGCCGGCAAGGTTCTGGTCTTTCCCGGCGCCAAGGGCTCGTCCGGCTGGTCGGCCTATTTCCATATGACGCGATTGAACGGCGTCCAGCCTGCGGCGATGATCTTTACGCGGATGACGACGAAGATCGCGCTCGGTGCGGTCGTCACCCGCGTGCCGGCGGTCACCGATCTCGATCGGGATCCGCTGTTGGTGATCGAGACCGGCGATTGGGTTACAGTCGATGCCGATGCCGGCACGGTGACCGTGATCAAGAAGACGCGGCCATAAACTCACCTCCAGGCAGAGTTCTTCCGGTCGCGCTTCAGGCGGCCCGGACGAAGCGGCTCGAAAGCGGCGCGCGTTTGTGCAATGGCACGCGGCGGAGCATTTCCAGCGCGAAAAGCCTTGCATTTTGCCGGGCCTTGTCGAGATTGCTGATCCGGGCTTCGTCCATCGTGTAAAGCGTGCCGCCGAGATCGAAGATGTCGCGGAACGCAGCACGTTCGATGATCGGCGTATCGAGCACGTCGACATTGCGCTCTGCGAGCAGCATCTTGACCGTCAGCAGGGCGCGAGTGGTCACCATGGAGTTGACGCGCGTCAGCACCACGGAATGGGGCACGCGGAGGTTGGCCTTTTCTGCGAGGTAGCGCAGCAGTTCCAGGACGTTGGCGCCCCCTTGGGCGTCCATGGCGCAGCCCTGGATGGGGATCAGGACATGGTCTGAGAGGCCGATCGCCTTGGCGAGCAGCGGGCTCTGGGCGCCGGGCAGATCCAGCACGAAATAGTCCGTCTTGTGCCGGTTTTCCAGGATATGGCGTTCGATCGACGCCTGGGTGACATAGGAGATGACATTGAGCCTGTCGTCCGCCGGCGAGAGCTGATGCCAGCGCGAGATCCAGTATTGCGGATCGGCATCGAGGATCGTGACGCGATAGCCTTGCTCTACCAGTTCTGTGGCGAGAAGAAGCACGGCCGTGGTCTTGCCTGCACCGCCCTTGGTGTTGGCAAAGGTTATAACTGGCATCTTGGGTCCCCGTCCGGCTGCCGAGCGCAAATTGCTCTTCACCGCACCCTCATGATGCGTGGCGTCATTCTTGCCAAACATGGTTAATGAGGCATGAAGGCTGAATTGGCAGATTTCACCGCCGGCGATCGGCAGCTAGGATTTCCCGCCCGATCTGGTCGAGCGGCACGATCCTGTCGACGCCCCCATGTGCGATCGCTTCCTTCGGCATGCCGAAGACGACCGAGGTGGCTTCATCCTGGGCAACCGTATAGGCGCCGGCCTGATGCATCTCATTCATGCCGCGGGCGCCGTCGTCGCCCATGCCGGTCATGATAACGCCCATGGCGTTGGCGCCCGCTGACCTCGCGGCGGAGCGGAACAGCACGTCGACAGAAGGGCGATGGCGACTGACGAGCGGCCCAGACCGGATGGAGACTTCGTAACGGGCGCCACGCCGTTCGAGCAGCATGTGCTTGTCGCCGGGCGCGATCAGCACGTGGCCGCGCAGAACAGGATCGCCGTCGACAGCCTCCTTGACCTCCACCTGGCAGAGGCTGTTAAGGCGTTGGGCAAACGCTGCGGTGAATTTCTCCGGCATGTGCTGGACGATGACGATGCCCGGCGAGTTAGCGGGCAGGGCCTCGAGAAGCTCGCGCAATGCTTCGGTGCCGCCGGTGGACGCGCCGACGCAGACGACCATTTCGGTCGTTTTTGCCATGGCGCCGGCTCTTGGAGGCGGCATGATCGCATCCGCGGTAAGCTTGGCGGTTGTGCTTCCTTCCACAAGTCGCGATGCGCGCAGCTTGCCGACCCGGGCGCGGGCGGCACCTTTGACCGCAGTTCGGATGCGATCGGCCGCTTCGGCGAGATGATCCGCCGCGCCGATCTTCGGCTTCAGAATGATATCCACGGCGCCGGCTTCCAGCGCCTGCATCAGAGTTTCCGATCCGGCTTCCGTCAGCGATGAACACATCACCACCGGAATGGGATGCTGCGACATTAGCTTGCGCAGGAAAGTGATGCCGTCCATCTGGGGCATTTCGACATCGAGCGTGATGACGTCGGGGATTTCTTCACGAATCTTCCGCGCCGCCATGAAGGGATCGTTGGCGACCCCCATGACTTCGATATCGGGATCGGCCGACAGGATTGAAGACAAAATCTGCCGGACGCTCGCCGAGTCATCGATGATCAGGACGCGGATTTTGCCCATCATGCTCATACTCGCCTGAAGATCGTATTCGCGACCTGTCTGATCGGCAGATCGAACCCCGTTACCGTTTCGGAATGGCCAATGAACAGATAACCCCCCGGCATCAGCCGGTCACAGAGCCTTGTAAGTACATGGCTCTGGGTATGTTTATCGAAGTAAATCAAGACGTTGCGGCAGAAAATCATATGCATCGGATCGCCGACGGCATAGGCGTCGTCCATCAGGTTCAGCCGTGCGAAGCCCACATGGGAACGGAGCTTGGGAGCGATACGCATTTCATGCCGGCGGGGATCCGACGCCCGCATCACGTATTTCCGCATCATCTCGGACGGGACCGGCTGAAGAAGTTCGCTCTGATAGATGCCGCGTTGAGCCTTTTGCAGCACGTCGGTGGAGAGGTCCGTTGCGAGTACGAAATAATCCCTCTCCGGCGCGTTGGCCGCAAGATAGTCGGACAGCACCATGGCCATGGTGTAAGGTTCTGCGCCGGTCGAGCAGGCGGAGCTCCAGGTACGGATGCGTCGCTCGTTGAAGTTCCGCAGGATATCCGGCAGTGCCGCCCTCGTCATGTATTCGAAATGTTTCGGTTCACGGAAGAAGTCGGTCTTGTTGGTCGTGACCGCGTCGATGAGGAAGATCGCTTCCGCCTCGATGCCGCCTTGCTTGAAAAGATAGTCGCAATAGCTGTCGAAGGTCTGCATGCCGGTGACCCGCAGGCGCCGCCGAAGCCGCCCCTCCAGCATGGTCATTTTCGTATGGGGCATCTTGATGCCGCTGTAATTGTATATGTATTCCGCCAGTACGTCGAAATCGCGCTTGCTCAGCCGATCGTCGAGCGGCTGGCTTCTCATCGCCATGCTCACGCACTCACCCCCGTCATGTTGACTTTCCAGGCCCGCGTCCCTGTTCCTACGCGACCTGAGCCTGCGGCCCGACATCGGCGAGGGCCGAACCGGAATCCGAGAACAGTCGCGCAAGATCGACAATGACCACGAAGCCGCCGTCCCGTCGCACGACGCCCGCGATGTAGTCCGAGCGCCAGCGCACGCCGATGTCCGGTGCGGTCTCGATCTGCTCGCTGCGGAACGGCACGACTTCGAAAACCCGATCTGCCACAAGGCCGAGCGCCAGAACGCGATCGGCGACAGGCACATCGAGCACCAGGATCCGCGTATGGGACGTCTTGACGGTCCTGGACATCCCGAGACGCAGACGGAGATCAATAACCGGGACACCCTGACCGCGGACATCGCGCAACCCCAGAAGATATTCCGGGCCATGCGGGATCTTGAACGGCTCCTCATGGTCAAGGATCTCGCGGACCACCTCCACGGGGACCGCGAAGAGCTCTTCGCCGAGGGCGAAGGTTACGAATTGCGCTTCGGAAGATATTGCAGCCATTATGCACGCTCCCTGAAATCATCGTCGTCGGAGTCCGGCCCACCCATGGATAGGTCGAGGGCGAAACCCCTGGCACGGGCCTGCTGCGCCGCCAACGATTGTTCAGCCGGCCGGGTGGTGTAGCCTTTATGCGTCGGCTGTGCTGAAGATCTTGCTGGGGCTTGCTTGGTTGCTGCGATCTGGCCTCGCTGCTTGGAGCCGGTGCGATCGACCTTGAAGAAGGCGATCGATGCCTGCAGTTCCTCGGCCTGAGCGGCCAGTTCTTCCGATGTCGCAGACATCTCTTCGGATGCGCCGGCA
>NZ_SMCL01000031.1:0-50299 GCF_004343065.1 Neorhizobium sp. S3-V5DH | reverse complement strand
TATGGCTTCATGTTCTCAAGCCATATCGAACAGGCAGACAAAGGTTGCGACTTCGATTTCCTGAAGACCGAATTTGGCGGCAAGACGCCGGAACCGGTTATCAACTGAGGGGAGCATTACCCCGTTGCTGCGCATCGCTCGCAACGGTCATCGATGGATGGGATCGATCCAGGGCACGTCTTCCGGCTTCTCGACCGGCTCAATATCGAGGTTGACGACGATCGGCTCCTGGCCGGAGCGGACGAGAACGCATTCCAGGGTTTCGTCGCGGCTGGCATTGATCTCCTGATGCGGCACATAGGGCGGTACATAAATGAAGTCGCCGGGACCGGCTTCGGCAGTATATTCGAGATGCTCGCCCCAGCGCATGCGGGCTTTGCCCTTGACCACGTAGATGATGCTTTCCAGATCGCCATGGTGATGGGCGCCTGTCTTGGCATTGGGGTGGATCGTCACCGTGCCGGCCCAGATCTTCTCCGCTCCGGCGCGCGCCTTGCTGATGGCGGTGGCGCGGTTCATGCCGGGCGTCTGGGCCGTATTTGGATCGAGCGAATTGCCGGGAATGACCTTGACGCCATTCTCGCGCCAGTGGTCATCCGCATGATGATGGTCGTCGTGGTCGTGATGGTTGTGGGTCACTCTGGTCTCGATTCTAGCCTGCTTGGTCGGGTTTTCTCGAATCAGGCACTGCGCGTGCATAAAGTCTTCGAGCCGCGCTGATGACGTAGGCGGATTCGGTTGGATCAGCCAGTCCTGCTGACATGGGTAAAGCTAATGCCCCGCTGATAAACGACAATGATCACCTGCAGTCCGCATTCGTGGAACTGCACTTTCGAAATCATTCGCCTATCAGGCCGTCGAAAACTTCAAGCATCGCATCGCTGATGGCCTTACCGAGTGCGGCCGCAGTCTCCGCCAATACTTCTTCGTTCATGTCACGGGCGGACATCGCAAAGGCGGCACCTTCGGCTGTCACAATTTCCTGTGCGCGCTGGATCGCCCAGAGGGCAAAATCACTGCGACTGCTAATCTCCACGGTTTCCATTCTCTCTCCTGGTTTGCTCCAGAGACGTCTTATAGGAATTTGAAGGAAAATGCAGCCTCGGAGACGTTCTGAGAATGCGTCCCGGATAAGACACCGGCGGAGCAGTTCGGACGGTCGTCACGTGCTACAGCCCCGAGTATTTACCGAGGCCGACAAATAGGATTGGGAGGTGTCCGACCGTTGCTTGTAGCCGAGTTTTCCACTGCGGTCGATCCAAACGAGGATGGCGCCAAGCTCGCCTTGCAGGGGGATGGTGTAGCTGCCGCGCTTCTTTCCGGGAGTCACGACGCTGCGATCGATGACCCCGCGGATGGCGTCAGCTGCATCGACTGCCTGGTCGGGATGATACAGCGTCTCGGTCAAACGCTCGATCCTGCGCCGGTAGGTTTCCGCGATGCCCGGATGCCGACCATGCCGGCCTCTTGATGACAAGCGCACGTCCGTCCGTGACATGCACCAGCGCGTCGGCCTGCTCGCCGGACAGCATAAGGCCACGCTGTCGGTCGGTCCTCCGACCTTCGAGACCGATCACTTCTTCGAGCGGCTTCATCGACACATATATGATGCTGTCCTCCGGGGGCGCGCAGTTGGGAAGAGCATGAACCCCGGTCACCGTCCGGTCATTCATGGTTCCAGAAATAGCCGCCGAGAAAGCGGGGGACATGACCGTTTCCCAATATTTGGCGAGGTTGGTTTCCGACGCGGTCAGCATCCAGGGCGTTCCCGACTTCGCAGACGCGATCACCGGATATTTCCACCGTCGTGAGGCAATGAGCATTGGGGATGATGCCCATCTTGCCGGCGTCAAGGCGGAAGACGAGCTCGAATTCATTGATCGGATCAAGGAATGCCGGGACAAGCTTACTGCGATCGTTTCAGCGATAGAAAGCCGTAACGATCCGCAAGACAGCTTTGCCGACATGGTCGACGAAATGCTCGACCGGACCAATGATGCCGTGCGCGGCGCGACCCCGGTCGGAATTGATCCGGGCATTCCGGAGATCACCACGCTCACGGGCCCTTGGCAGAAGAAGCAACTTATCATCATCGGTGGCGGTGTGAAGCAGGGCAAAAGCGCGCTCGCGATGCAGTGCATGTTCAATATCGCTGAAAAGGCTCCTGTAGGGCTCAACAGCGGCGAAATGAGCCGAATGCAGATCATCATGCGCGAGAAGGCCCGGCGCACTGGAATAAGCTCCACCCGCCAGCAGCGCGGATCCGTAAGCGATAACGAGGTTGAGGATCTATTCCGCGCCGGCGAGGACATGAAGCGCCTCAAACACATCGACATAGATTGCCGTCGTCTGACCCTCGACCAGATCGACCAGAAGATTGCGCGTCTCATCGGAG
Source organism: Neorhizobium sp. S3-V5DH (assembly GCF_004343065.1). Classification (NCBI taxonomy): domain Bacteria; kingdom Pseudomonadati; phylum Pseudomonadota; class Alphaproteobacteria; order Hyphomicrobiales; family Rhizobiaceae; genus Neorhizobium; species Neorhizobium sp. S3-V5DH. Next base: position 47,904 of record NZ_SMCL01000031.1, on the reverse strand, counting down.
AGCATGGCATCGAAGCCTTCTTCCTAGACCACATCGGCAAGATCCAGTGGACAGGTAAGATGGAATACGAGGATGAGTTCAAGCAGGGCCAGCGCGCCACCTCGATCCTCAAGGACTTCGCGCAGAAGCACGATATCCCAATCATCGCGCTCACCCACCAGAAGAAATCGACGTTCCAGGACTACCAGGGGCGCAGGTTCAAAGAACGTCTCAGCGCAGCCATGAACCGCCGGCCGACCTACCGCGACCTTGTTGGCAACATGGACAAGGACGCTGACCAGGTCCTGATCGTCTTCCAAGCCCGCCCGATCGTCGCCGGCATGGAACCGGCCGAAACTCCGACGACTACCCAGTCTGGGAAGACGCCATGAACCGCGTCGCCGGCAAGGCCGACATTATCCTTTCCCTGTCACGCGAGAGCGAGTTCCCGCGCCGCAAGGAGATCGAGTGGGACGGCAAGTCCACCAGCTACGGCCCGGCCTTCCGGCAGGCGATGAACGAAAGGACGCTGCTATGACCTTCGTCTCCCAGAAGTCGAAGCGCCAGCAGGAGGAGATGTTTTAATGTTCACTCCGAGCCCTCAGTTCACTCTCATAGGCAGCAAGGAAAAAGTGCCTCGCGACATCCGGCTCGGTTTCTCGACGAAGCGCCGCGAAACAGACGGCAACCGCACGGGAATAAGCCGTGCCGGAACGCTCTCTGAAGTCGGTTTTCATGAACCGGATAGCCTCCGCCGGCCCCTTGATACGCTTTACTGCCCGCTTCTGCACAAGGCAGACCGGCGCTCCCCAGCGAGCACCGAACGATACCGGAATCACATCCGACATAGCCCGTTCTCCCTAGGCCATCCGCCAAGATCTATGGACAGATTGGCCTATCAGCCCGCCGAAGCCAATTAGCTCGGGCTAACCAAATAGATGTAGCCAGGTACGTCGGACGATCTAGACCGCGGTTGAAGTGCCAGCACTGGGGGCTTGGCCTTTGATACAGCAGTTAGCCCTTCTCCGTTCCCACGGCACCAAAGCTCCGATCCGGTTTGTCATCTTTGTCAGCTGCTGTCCATTGAATCGCGCATGGATGTCAGCTCGCCGGTTATAGATGCGCCCTCGCTCGAGTCCCCACGACATTTCGAACATCTCCCAGCTGTCTCCGCCGATCAAACAGGGCGGAGCTTGCCTATCACTGGAGGACAGCAGCATGAACCAATTCGCCGGTTACGCCCATCCAATCCGCGGCGGCTGGTGGCTGCAATCAGTGCCTGCCGTGGGCGACCAGTTGAACAGCGGACCTGGCTTCATCCGCGGGAAGTCGCCCCTCGTGGACGGCTCTGCAAGTCTGCCACGCATGTCGCCATTTGGAGCTCCTCTGGTCGCGCTCATGAGCAAGCCAATTAATGGCCTCTTCGGGCGACGTAAGGGTTATCCGGATACCGCGGTCATTGATCACAACGGGTGTCTTCCAGCGTGTCACCAACATATTCAACGTCCTCATGAGCGTTCACTGATCCCTTCTACTAATCCACGTGGCGGCGTCATAGTTCCCGGGGATGTCATATCTGCGGGAGACCGAATATGAACAAATACAGCGCATATCCTCATCGAATCCCCGGCGGGTTCGGGTTCTGGGCAATGATCCAGTTCTGCCGGGACAGCCACCCGACCCCGGTCATGGATGCCGGCGATAAGCCGAAGTTATTCCCGACGAAGGGTGAAGCGGCCGAGGAATGCCTGAAGCATGTGGTCGCGTTCATGAATGGCAAGCCCATCCGCGGCGAAAAGTTCGAGGATGGCGGCAGCGTGAAGCAGGCCAAGTTCGCGGCGGCGGAGAAGATATTCAAACAGGGCAGAGCTATCGAGATCGGGAGGAGGGTCGGTACCGCATGAAGGCCAATGAAAAAGCCGCCCGCGTCGAAGCGCCGGCGGCCATAGTGAAAACGCCTTACTACTTAGTGGCGATGGCCGAGAGATCCTTCTGCCGCCGGCTCTCCAATCGAGATAGCCCGCGACAACGGGATGATCTGATACAGGGCCGACAGCCCGACCAGGACGTAGACGATCCGGGACAGAACAGCATCTTGCCCCCCGAAGAGTACGGCGACGAGGTCGAACTGGAAAAGACCCACGAGCAGCCAATTAAGGCCACCGACAATGATCAGTAGAAGCGTGACGAGGTTGAGCAGGTGCATTTTATTTCCTTTGTTCGGGGTAATCGCCGCTCAACATTGTTGGTGCCCGCTTGTTCCATAGATGGGGAGCAATCATTCGTGATACCGACCGGAGCAAGAGTCGAATGAACTATACCGAAGCAGAAGCGATCTTTGCGGAGCACGGCATTCAGGTCGTGCCTGCGCATGTGATGCCAACTGTGGGGCAGACGAGGGCGATCGCCACCTTGGACCGGATCAGAAACCGCTTTGGAGACCATCACGCGCGGTTCGTGGAGGAGGCAGCGATGGCAAACACTCTTTTCGACAGTCCGTTGTTTGTGAAAAGAGCTCGCTATGTTCAAGAGCTCGGCAGCCTAGAAGACGTCTTCGACCTGCTCGATGATTGGCCGGCAGAAAAAAGGGATGCAACGTACGAGATATTGGCGAAGGCGTGCCGGATGGCCGACCAGGGAATTTTCCCCTTGCCCGCGATCCGGGAGAACGTTCGCCGGTTCTTGTTGAAGCAAGGTGTACTTGCAAACCTCGAAGAGGTGCCGCCCGGTTCCAGGCGGACGGCCGATCGAAATTTGTGCTCGTGAACGCGTCACGATGTAAGCACGGGCCAATTCGTTATCAGCAAGCCACCTTCTGGTGTTAGCCGCGAAACAAGCTCTGCAGAAACCACAAGGCAACACTTTTCCGTGTTATGTGTTGCTTGCTACTACCAAAACGAGAATTCAGCACTATCTCCTGTTGCATGGCAATGGAGATAAAAAAATGAAAAAGCTCGCTCTCGTAGTGCTTTCGTTGATGACGGCTTTCGGCAGCGTCACCTCAGCGCAAGCCTTCCCGTCTGCGCCGGGAGCACCCGCTGGGGTAACCGCTGTCCAGCAGATTCAGTATCGCGAAGGCGACCCGAGATACGTTCCGCGCGATGCCCGCCGCTACGATGGGAACAGGTACGATCGCAGTAATCGCTATGAGCGGCGCGATCGATACACGCGACGCCACGATAACCGCCGCCGAGACAATACGGGGGCAATCATCGGCGGGCTCGCTGCTGGAGCCATCATCGGTGGAGTTGTTGCTAATCAGCGGAGAACAAGCGGCATGTCTGACCACGTGCAATGGTGCGCAGACCGGTACCGCTCGTATCGTGCATATGACAACACTTACGTGCCCCGTGCAGGTGTAAGGGCGCAGTGCAACTCCTCTTACAACTAACCGCAGGGAAGTAACTGATCATCAGCCCGTCGCCTCACCGCGGCGGGTTCTGTATTTTCGGAATCGGGCAGCCCTTAGTGAAGATAGAATGCGGCAGCGGCAATAGCAGTGAACACAAAGACAATGACGACAGCGACGAGAACGCCGAACTGGATTGGAGTCAGCCCGTCCAGCCAGAAGGTGCGCTGGATATCCTCGGCAAGCACCTTCAGCTTTTCCCGCAGGTTCCCCCACTTTACCTGCCGGAACTTGTAGACGTTTGACCATGCCCTCAGGATAAGCAACTGCCGGTTAAAGGGCTCCTGACGCGGTCCGATCTCGTGAGTGCAGTCCACTAAATAAGTGGATGCAAGCGACAACCTTAATGGGCGCCGCCGCTTAATGAAGGATGCTAATCGTATTTCCTATACATCCTCATCATTTTAGTCGTTTTTCGATGTAATTATATAGCGGATATAATTAGTTTTCGATCTTCTCGACAAAATTTGATTGTTTTTCGATGATGCTGGGTAATTTTCGATGTAAGCATTTTTCGATCGCGCTTCTTCACGTTAACTATCTTTCGATGGCGCGGTTCGCTTTTCGATAACAAAGGAGAGGGCATGACAGCCAATCCTGCAAATCCGGCGGTTTTCCAGGAACGTATCGTGCCATCGGATACGGCGCCTGTTGGGTATGCCGCTCTCGTCCAGAAATACGGGATCGCAGCCCCTGTTCGTCTTCCCTCATGCGTCGCGAAGGGCTTCATATATGGCTCCAGGAGAGCCCATGAGGATTGGACGATCTTCGACAAGCGCTTCACTCCAAAGGACAGCTTGTTTGGACATCTGTCTTTCGCACTGAGGCACGAGACGATCGACCTGTTGGTCCTGAAAAAGCTGTTTCACATCGTCCCGGCAAATGAGATCGCGGCGCTGATCGAAGCCGAGCCGACAAGCAGCGCGACTCGCCGAATCTGGTTCTTCTATGAATGGCTGACCGGTACACGCCTTGATATTCCGGACGCGGAACGGGGAAACTATGTTGAAGCGCTTGACACCGCCAGCTACTTTACATCGACCCCTGTGAATTCGCCCCGTCACCGCGTGCGGGACAATCTTCTCGGAACCCCTGAATTCTGCCCCGTTTTAAGGCGCACCGAATACCTTGTCGAAACGGTCACCCACCGCTGGGATGCGGAAGCCAGAGAACTCATCGGAAAGATCGGAAAAGGGATCATCGCCCGTGCGGCAAGATTCCTCCTTCTATCGGACAGCCAGGCATCCTATCAGATCGAAGGCGAGCGCCCGCCGCGAAGCCGCCTTGAGCGGTGGATGAGGGCCGTCGCCCAAGCTGGAAAGCGGCCAATCACCGTGGACGAACTCGTGCGCCTCCAGCACCTCGTCATCGAGGAGAACCGATTCATAAAGCGCGGGCTGCGAGACGCCGGCGGCTTTATTGGCGACCGCGACTGGAACGACGACCCCCTCCCAGAATTCGTTTCAGCTCGGCACGAAGACATTAACGATCTTCTCGGAGGGATCATAGCCGGAGGAAGCAGGATGGCGGAGAGTGGGGTTGACGCCGTACTTCAAGCCTCGGTTATGGCCTTCGCCTTCGTGTTCGTCCATCCCTTCGAAGACGGAAACGGTCGCCTGCACAGATACCTCATACACCATGTTCTGTCCGAGCGCGGATACACGCCTGCCGGCATGATCTTTCCAGTTTCTAGCGTGCTTCTCGAGCGCCAGGAGGAGTACGGTGCGCGCCTGCGCGGCTACACTGGACGGTTACTACCCTTTATCGATTGGGTGCCGACAGCGGAGAAAAACGTGCGTGTAGTCAACGAAACCGCTGATCTCTATAGGTTCGGGGACTACACGGAGTTGACGGAATTTCTCTATGCTTGCGTCGTACAGACGATCCGGCACGACCTGCCAAATGAGATCGATCACCTCGTGCGCTTCGACGAGGCGAAGGGACGCATTCAGGATTTCCTTGAGATGCCGGACGCGATGATCTCTAGCCTCGTTAACTTTATCCGTCAGAACGATGGTACGCTTTCCAAGAAGCGGCGCGGCCGTGAGTTCGAAAAGATGACCGACGAGGAGGTAAAGTCAGTGGAGGCGGTGGTTCGTGACGCCTTCGACATCGGTCTATCGAATGAGAATGGCGATCGGTCCGAAGAAAATAAGTTCGACAGTTTCGGACGGCGGCGATAGGTCCCCTGCAGTTGGGGGCGGAAATGTGTTTGCTTCCGATGTGAACGGATTCCAGCGAAGGATGATCGATCTTCCAAAACGGTGTCTTCGTCGCTGGTTGTCCCGCTTCAATCTTCGCCCAATATCCACGACCAGGTACAGGAATGTGATGGCGTTTGCACACCTTCGTGAGGCCACGCTGGGAAAGGTCGAAGCTTCCCGGCCTGAAAGTTACCATTGAGCGACGAGTGGTTGTCACGCATTGGCCGTGCGCAGCTATCGATTGCGCTCGTGGGCGCTTTGATATTGGTCGAGCACGGCCTGCACGGCGTCAATCAGCAATTGCCGCGGGTCGAGGGGGCCTCCGGCATACCTCACCAAATGAGGCAGATGCTGTCGGAAAAGAGGTGCCGGGATGATCCTTTTGTCCAGCGCTTCCGTGAGCTGCGAGACGGCTGCTTCCGCCGCAGCGTGGTTCCAGTAGTAGCGAATGCGATCGGAATAAGAGTAGTGACGGAGGATGTGCTGCTCGGCCTCCGAGCCGTGATAATGACCTCTCCAGTGGCGGGGATCCTCCCTCATCAGGGCCTCAATGACCGCCATGAGGTTTCTGTGCGGATAGCCGGGGACGCAATCGCTGGCAATGAGGTCGAGCCCGTAGAGAGCCTCGCGCAGTGCGAAGGTCAATTCAGGCCCCACTTTAAGGATGGCGAATCCGTCCTCGACGAGCTGGCGAAGTGCCTCCGCGCCCTGGTAGTCAGTCGAATGCGCCTCGTAGACAAGCGCAGGCTCCTCGGCGAGCAGCGCGGAAAGCGGCCGCGCCTTCGTCCGGTCGTAGACAATGATATTTTCATTGCCGAATTCGACCCCGGGCTGAACCACGAGCGCCAGCACGCGGCGGAAAGCCTCGCCCAGGCCCGCTTCCTCAAACTGCAGCCGATGCAATGCAATCGTCCTTCGCGCGGCGTCGATGCCCGTAGGTTCGAGCGCCATGATCAGGTGATGGGCTCCGCCCGGTGGCGGCACTTCGGTGCCGATGACATAGACCGGCGCCGTGCCGCCCGCAAAGACCGCGCGCCGTTCCGCCACAGCCGCCAGTCTTACCGCACGCTCGGCCGTCAAGGCGTCGTCGAGCGCTGCCGGTTCGCCCGCACAACCCATGGACGTGTCGAGATGGAGCTTGCGGAAACCGGCGTCGACATAGGCGGCGATCATGTCTTCTGCCTTAGCCATCGCAACTTCGGCAGGTTCTCCGCGCCAGGGATTCGGACCAAGATGATCGCCTCCGAGGATGACCTTTTCTCGTGGCAGCCCCTCGTCGCTGGCGATCTGTTCCACCAGTGCGACAAAGTCACGGGGCTTCAAGCCCGTATATCCTCCGAACTGGTTCACCTGGTTGCAGGTCGCCTCGATCAGGACCGGAGCTTCACGTCGAATGGCATGTCGAAGGGCAGCGCGGATTACGAAGGGATGGGCCGAGCACACGGACGTGATGCCCGCAGGCCCGCCAGCGCGTCGGCTGCGCGCCAGGTTGTGAAGAACGGACATCATGATCTGCGTCCCGGCGTAACGGCGATGAAGGCGTCGAGCTCAGCAAGGGTCCCGGCTCCTTCCATCGGTCCCATGACCGTGACATTGCGGGCGCCGGCAGCGTTGGCATAGATGAGAGCCTGTTCGATCGGCATGCCGAGCCGGCGGCACGCCACATAGGCGCCGCCAAAGCAGTCTCCGGCGCCGGTGGGGTCGATTTCCTCGACAACAAAACCGGGGCAATCGATGCGTTGGCCTTCCCGCGTGAAGACAGTGGAGCCGTCTGCGCCACGCTTGAGTGCCACCTCGCCGGCATTGCGGCCGAAGAGCGCGCGGATCGCCTCGCCTTCATCCTCGCCACCAGCCGCGACGAACAGCTCTTCTCCGGACGGGAGGATCAGGTCGGCGATATCCACCAGCCCCGCGAAGCGCGTGCGCGTTTCGGTGTCGCCCAGCAACTCCTTGCGGACATTGGGATCGAAGGAGATACTGCCGCCGCGCCCCTTGATCACCGTGACCGCATGCTCGATGATCTCAGCCGCGCCAGGTATCGCGAGAGCGGTCCCCATGACATGCAGGTGGCCCGACCGGTCAATGAGTGCGCGCGCCGCAGACGTAAGATCGATCTTGGCGGCGGCGGATTTTGCGATGTTGAAGACGAAATCGCGCGAGCCGTCATTCCGATATCGCACGAAGGCGCTACCGGTGGGAAAGTCCGGATTGATTGAGATCGCCGAGATGTCTGCGCCGTCCGCGCGCAGCCGAGTGACATTGACCCGGCCGAAGTCGTCGTCGCCCACGCAGGCGATGATTCCGGCCGAACCTCCGATCCTGGCGCACTGATCGATGAAAATCGCAGGCGCTCCGCTAGGATAGGGGCCAACGAGCGCAGTCGGTTCGAGGAAGCCGGTGCCACGGTCTACAGCCATGATCTCGACAAGGATTTCGCCGATCGTAATCGTTGGCCCGAGTGCGTCGGGGGCGAGCGCGATCCCTGTCATGCAGCGTCCTCGGCAAGGCGCGCGCCATCGGCTGACAGATAGCGCTGGTGAAGCATGCATGCAGCGCCGAAAGCAGGCCCGACCGTCTCATCCTTGTTTGTCTGGATCAGGGGCAGCGGAAAGCTTTCCTCCTGCATGGAGCGAATGTGATGCAGAACACGCGCGGCCATCAGCGGATAAAGTGCGGCAACCGAACCGCCCAGCACGACCCTGTCGGCATCGATGATCCTGCCGGCCTGGATCAGGCCGTAGGCCAAAGCGCGGGCCCACTCTTCTGCAATAGCGACGGCGCCTGGAACTCGGTCGCGCACATCCGCCAGAAAAGTCGCAAGGTTCTGGTCCGGTTGGGTTGAGATAGCGCGATAGGCACGAAGGATACATTCCAGCCCGAGGACGCTTTCAAGGCTGCGGTCGGGGGCATCCGAACCATTGACGCGCAGATGCCCGATCTCGCCGGCAAGCCCCTGCGCGCCTCGAAACAAGGTCCCATCAACGACTATTCCGCCGCCCACGCCGCTCTCCATGACGAGATAGAGCGTAACCCCTGAATGGACCTCCCGAGCACCGTAGCTAGCGCCGATTGCGAAGGCATTCGCGTCATTCTCGACCATGACGGGCATTTGCGCCGGCACGGCCGCCCGGGCGAGATCGGCGAGCTGTATGTTTCGCCATCCAAGTAGGGGGGCTATGTTGATCAGCCCTTTGCGATCCATTTGCGCCGGCACGGCGACCCCCAGCCCTTCGCAGCGGCTGCGGTGGCTGGGCGGCAATGTGTCGAAGGCAAGCGAGACCGCACGCGATACCGCAGTTTCGACATCCACAGAGGGCCCGTCGAACAGTTCCATGCGATTGTTGACGATGCGACAGGCGAGATCGATTTCAACTACGCTGATGTGTTCAACACCTATCTCTATGCCGAGAAAAAAGGCAGCGTCCGGTGTGAGTTCGAGCATGATTCCTGGCCGGCCTGCGTGAGAAGTCGGTGCCTGCTCAGCGGCTCCCACTTCGCGAACGAGGCCTTCAACGGTCAGCCCGGCGACGATATGGCCGGACGAGGAGCGATTGAGGCCCAAAATGCGTGCAAGTTCTGCCCGGCTCAGGCGGCCATGACGATAGAGCGCACGCATCGCCGCGAGTTCATTGCGCTGGCGGATCCCGCTTGGAGGCGCGATTGGACCCACTTCATTCACGGGCAGTTCTCCTTGCCTCTCTTTGCCGTCACGGCCGCGCTACGGTGGCGCGCCTGCGTCTCGCCTCGTCCATCTTGAGGTCGATGAATTGTTTTGCATGCTGCGCGAGCGGCATGTTTTCGGTCCAGGTGTCGCGCCAAATCGCGCAGGCCAGCGACAAACCTTCATCGACGACAGCGCCTGAGAAGGATTCGAACGTGATGTCGCGCTGGTAGTCGATGTCGAGCAACGCGTCGAAGATCAGATCAAAATTGATGACCCCGTCGCCGAGATAACCGCGATTGCTCTCGCCAATGTGAAAATAGCCGATTTTGTCGCCCGCGAGCCGAATAGCGGCTGCCGGGTTGGCCTCTTCGATGTTCATGTGGAACGTGTCGAGGTGTAGCCGCACATGCTCGGACCCTACCTGCTCAATGAAGGCGAGGCCCTGGGCGGTGGTGTTGAGCAGATTGGTCTCGAAACGGTTCACGACTTCGAGAACAAGCTCAATCCCTGCGGATTGGGCAAGGTCAGCCGTCTTGGCAATGGCCGAGACGCTGCTGTCCCATCCCTTTTTTGTTGGCAGCCGGGCGTATTTTGCGTGGGCGGAGTAAAGGATGCCGCCGAGCTTGCTCCCGCCTATGTCGCGCACGGCGCGAACCGCGTCCGCTAGCATGTCTTCGCCAGCCCGCACCACCTGGGCATCATCGCTCGACACGTCGTGGCTGAACGGAAGACCCATGGTGACAGCGATATCAAGTTTCAGCGCAGCCGCTCGCTTGGCGAGGGCGTCGAGATCGAATTTCTCCGGTCGCAGATAGGCAAATTCAATGAGATTGTAGCCGCAGGAGGCGGATTTCTCCATCGCGTCCTCAAGCATCGACTGGGTTTGTCCCCCCGTCCACACGAAAGAATGAATACCTAGCCGGCCCATCTTTCCCCCTGAAACATTATGTTGCACTACGCAACAAATAAAACATCTTCTAACCCTGTCAAGCAGATTCCCGTCGTGTTGAGGATGAGTATTTGATGATGAAGTGAGCAGATGCCTTTGTCGATAGGCAAATTCACCGCTATTCAGTCAACAGCCACGGAAAACATTGGAAAACGAGATTAGCATTGACAGCTTTACCAAATGAACTAATTTGTTCCTTCGGGCAACATATAAGGCGGAGAACGGCGCCCAAAAGGCGGATGCTCAAGGTGATCTCGGTGCTCACTTGCTTCAGTTGCGATTGGCTAAGAGAGCCGAACGACGAACCAGCTCTTTTGGTGCGCATGCCGGCATAATGGCCGAGGCCTGTCGGTCGGGAGGAGGTTATTTTCCATGAAAGCCGATTTGCGGATCGTACCCGATTTCGAAATGATCATCTGCCCGCCGGCAGAATCCTTTCGCTGGAATATGCATGATTATCCCTTCTTCCGGGCGAAATGGCACTATCATCCCGAATACGAATTGCATCTTACGCGCACAACGTCCGGCATGATGATGGTGGGTGATTATATCGGTGAGTTCGAGCCAGGCTGCCTGGTGCTGACTGGACCGAATGTGCCGCACAACTGGGTCAGCGATATCGAACCCGGCAAACTGATCCGCAACCGAGACATGCTGATCCAATTCACCCCCGAATGGGCCGATCGCGTCGCCACATTTTGCCCCGAGCTCGGAACGATAAAGCCGCTTTATGAGGACGCCGTCTATGGCGTGCAGTTTTTCGGGGCGACGGCACTCGCAGGCCAGAGGCTGCTGGCGCAGATGGGCTCTGCTCACGGTGCCGAGCGTGTATTGCTTTTCCTGCAGCTGATGATCGCACTTTCGCGCGATCCAGCCGAGCGTCGCAGGTTGTCCCGGCTTGCGCCAACTTCGTCCGAGATGGAACTGCCGCAGGAGCTGGATGTCGCCATGCGTTATGTGCTGGAGCATTACAGTGACGATATAAATTTGGCTTCGGTCGCAAAGATCTGTGGTCTGGAACCGCAGGCCTTCTCGCGCTTTTTCAAGCGCCACACCGGTCATACCTTCGCGCGGTACGTGATCCTTGCGCGCATCTATGCCGCCTGCTCACTGCTCACCCAGACCTATCGTCCCATCACCGAAATTTGCTTCGAGGTGGGCTTCAACAATATCGCGAATTTCAACAGGCAGTTTTTCAAGATCTGTGGACGTACGCCGACCGATTACCGGCGCAATGCCCACAAGATCGGCACGAAGGCGAGAAGCGACCCCTTTCGTGATATCCGCGCATATTCCGCCGGCATGGCGGTCGGCGAAAAAGTATAGGTCGCCGCCAAACCACGCGTGGCGGGGCAAAAAAACCAGCACTAAGCTCCCCTCACGCCAATTGGAGCGAGGCCTGGAAGCAATCCAAGGGTCGCAATCCTAAAAGGCGAACCGTATCCGGAAGCCGGGAGGAGCCGCGCTGCCGGAATTCGGGAGGAACCGACACATGTCGGGCGTGGGAACATGCTTGCCGGTCAGCTGCCGCAAGCGGTGCAAATGCACAAGGAGGAGGAACTATGATCAACAAGAGTGGAATTGGAATTGCCGCGCTTACGCTCAGTCTTCTTGCCGGCGTAATGCCCGCACGAGCCGATTTTTGGTCGGATGCTGGTGCGAAATACAAAGGCGTCGTCCTGCGCGGCGTGACCGAAAGCACGCCGCCGTCCAACTATATCAAGGACGTGCTGGCGCCGGAATTCGAGAAGAAGACCGGCATCAAGGTCCAGATCGAGACGACCTCATGGGACCAGATGTATGACAAGGCTATCAAGGACATGGAAGCCAAGACCGGCATCTATGACATGGTCTATATCGAGCAGGACATTATCTATGCCTACCTGGCTCGCAACTTCCTCGTTGACATCTCGAAATCGCTGAAGGACGACCCTTCGCTGAAGGCGCCGGAATTCGACGAAACGCATTTCACGACCTTCGCCAATTACTTCAAGAACGCCTCAGGCGATCTTTTCGGCATTCCGATGGAAGCCTTCATCAAGGTCTATCTCTACCGTACGGATCTCTTCAGCGATCCGAAGATCAAGGAAGCCTTCAAGAAGGAAACCGGCAAGGAACTGGCTCCGGCCAAGACTCATCAGGAATATACGCAGATTGCTGATTTCTTCACGAAATACGGCAAGGACAACGGGATGGAGCTCTGGGGGACAACTGCCCAGGCGCATACCGGTCATCCGGCATCCTGGTACGAATTCTTCGAGTCGATCGCTCCCACATACGGCCTCTACAACTGGGGTATCGACGCTAAAAACAACTACGCCGCGTCAGTTGCCAATGGCGGCCAGATGAACAGCGACAAGGCAAAGGCCGCCATGAAATACTGGCTGCATCTGCGCGATATCGCTCCGCCTGAATCCGCCGCTTCGACCTGGACGGAGGTCGGTACGACATTTGCCGCTGGCCGCGTCGCACAGGGCCTCGTTTATGGCGAGAACGCCGCCTGGATCGCGTCGGATGCCGAAAAGTCCAAGGTCGTCGGTAAAGTCGGTGTTGCGCTGCCGCCCACGGAGCCTGATGTTCTTAAGGAGGTCGAGGCTGGCAAAGGCTATCTCGGCTATTATGACGGCGGCGCCTTCGGCTTGCCGGTCACCTCCAAGAACAAGCAGGCGGCGCTACTCTTCCTGCAGTTTATCGGCGAGGATTCGGTCCAGCCAGACTGGGCAGTCGCAGCACCTCGGATCACCAATACGGCAACCTATGACGACCCCAAGGTCGTTGCCATGGATAAGAAGCTGAACGGCTACTACACCATGCTCAAGGATCAGGGGAAGCTGTTCGCCGGTGCTCCGCCCTTCCCCTTCCATGCGCAGGTGCGTGAGGCCACGGCGCCGATCTTTTATAAAATCCTGCTCGGGGAAGTGGGTCCTGACGAAGGCCTCGACCAGATGGCGGCGGCGGCCGAAGCAGAGCTGAAGAACCTCGGCTATCGCAAATAAGACGGATAAGAGCCTGCGCCCGGGTGGCATCTCCCAAGACCGCCATCCGGGTGCAGTGTCTGACATTGCAGGCCGTTGACCTGCAGGGCTATCTTCGGGAGCACGAATTCATGCGTTCAAATACTGTCGGCTGGCTGATGCTTGCCCCGACGATCGCAATTCTCGGCATCTTCGGCATCATCCCGTTCATCTATGTGCTCTACGTGTCGTTCCATCAATGGAACCCATTCGGCGCCAGTCCTGACATGATCTATAACGGCGCCAATAACTTCCGCCGTCTCGTCTTCGATGCCGAGTTCCTGACCTCCATCGCCTTCACGATGAAGTTCGCCTTCTTTGCGGTGATCAGCGAAGTCGCACTGGGCTATCTGCTGGCGCAGCTCTTCATGAAAGAGTTTCCCGGGCGCGGCTTTTTCCGAACGATCCACACGTTGCCGCTGATTGTCGCGCCGATCGTTGTCGGTTCGGTCTGGCGGCTGATGACGACCCCCAGTATCGGTATCATTCCCTATCTTCTGAAAAGCTGGTTTGGCTATGATCTCAACATCGGCCGCGATGCCACTGCCGCCTTCGCGCTGACAGTCATCATGGACATCTGGCACTGGACGCCGCTGGTGACGCTGACTTTGCTTGCAGCGCTTCTTGCCCTTCCAAAAGAGCCGTTCGAACAGGCGCAGATCGACGGGGCCAACCGCCGCCAGATCTTCTGGCACGTCACGCTGCCGATGATCCGTCCGGCAATTCTTGCAACCGTCTTCATTCGCCTGATGGATGCGTTGCGCACTGTCGATGAAGTCTGGATGCTGACCTCGGGCGGTCCAGGCGCTGCGACCCGCTATGTGGGGCTGCATATCTGGAAGATCGTCTTCCCGAAGACCGACTACGGCTATGGCGCCGCGATCTCGGTAATCGTACTCTACCTCACCCTCGTGATGTGCTGGCTGCTCTATGTCGCCCTTGTGGCTCGACGCGAACGCAAGAGGACATTCTGATGCGAAGCGGCAATCCGCTCCTCTACCTGGCGCTCTGGTTTTTCCTGAGCTTGTTGACGCTTTTCCCGATCTATTGGCTCTTCGTCGTTTCAGTGAAGCCAGCCGTGGATCTCTTCACGACACCGAGCGTGATCCTGGATGCGATCTACTGGAAGAATTACGTCAACGTCATCAACAATGAGACGCTGCGTGGCTACATGATCAACTCGTTGATCATCTCCACCACGAATGCGCTCCTGGTCACTGCGTTGGCTTTCCTGGCTTGCTATGCGCTGTCCCGCTTCGAGCTTGCCGGCAAGGAAAATATCTTCTTCTGGACCATCACCAACCGCATGGCTCCTGCCGCCGTGTTCCTGCTGCCGTTCTATCTCCTGTTCACCCAGGTCTTCACCTTTGGCGACTGGAAACTTTATGACACCAAGATCGGCATGATCCTGCTTTATTGCACTTTCAACCTGCCTTTTGCGATCTGGACCTTGCGGCCGACCATCGACGGAATTCCCAAGGAACTCGACGAGGCAGCGACCGTCGACGGTGCCTCCACCTGGCAGGTGATCTACGAGGTGATCTTTCCGCTTGCCCGGCCGGGTCTTGCGGTGACGCTGATCCTTACCTGGGTCTTTGCCTGGAACGAGTTCCTGCTCGCCGCGACGCTGACCAGTTTCAACGCGCGAACGATCACGACAGGGCTTTCGGAATACGTGACGACAACGGGGACGGAATGGGGGGCGATGGCGGCGATCGCGGTGATCACTCTCATCCCCGCATTGATCATCTTCGCTGTGGTCCAGCGTCATATCGTGGCTGGTCTCACCTTCGGCGCGGTCAAGGAGTAACGCCATGCAAGAGCCATTCGATCCTGGACAGATCGATGCCGAACCGGAGGCGGCGCCCCCCACGCGAACCGGCTTCCTGCCGATCACCACCAACTGGTTCGACCGTGTCTTCGTCGGGATCTACCTGTTCGTCGCACTCGAACTTTTCTGGATGCGGTTCCTCGAACAATCGATTCCCTTGATGGTCTGCCATGTTCTCGCCATCGCGCTCGCGGTCCTGATCGTATGGCGCGGCTGAGGCTTGTTTGGAAATAGGACAGAGACAATGAAAGCGCTGGTATTAGAAGAGAAGATGAAGCTGTCGCTGCGCGATTTCCCGATCGAGCGCGACGAGACACTGGGCCCGCGCGACGTGCGGATAAAGCTCCACACCGTAGGCATCTGCGGATCGGACGTGCATTATTATACGCATGGCGGTACCGGCGTGTTCCAGGTGAAAGCGCCGATGATCCTTGGCCACGAGGCGTCGGGTACCGTGATCGAGGCCGGTGCCGATGTAACCTCGCTAAAGGTGGGCGACCGGGTCTGCATGGAGCCCGGGATCCCAGATCCCAACAGCCGCGCAACCCGCATCGGGCTCTACAATATCGATCCGGCCGTCCGTTTCTGGGCCACGCCGCCGATCCACGGCGTGCTCAGACCGACTGTCGTCCATCCAGCCGACTTCACCTTCAAGCTGCCCGACAATGTGTCATTTGCCGAAGCAGCAATGGTCGAGCCGCTGGCAGTGGGGGTGCATGCTGCCACCAAGGCGCAAGTCAAGCCTGGCGACATAGCGCTGGTGATCGGTGCCGGCCCGATCGGCCTGGTAACCGCCCTGTCGGCTGTTGCCGCAGGTTGCGCTCGGGTGTTCGTGAGCGACATTGACGATGCCAAGCTGGAACTCGCGGCAAAGCTTGGGCCGATCACGCCAATCAACGTCGCTAAGCAGGACCTGACCAAGGAAATACTTGCCGCCACCGACGGCTGGGGCGTCGAGATCGTGTTCGAATGCTCCGGCCATCCCAAGGCCGCCGAAGGTGTGTTCGACCCGCTTGCTCCCGGCGGACGGGTGGTCTTCATCGGTTCCCAGGTCCATCCGGTCAACTACGATATCGGCAAGGCCATGGTGCGCGAGGCACGCGTGGAGCACGTCTTCCGTTACGCCCATGTCTTTCCGCGCTGTGTCGCGATGCTCTCCTCCGGTGCGATCGATGTGAAGCCGCTCATCACCCGTACGTTCGATTTCGACGAAAGCGTCCGGGCTTTCGAGATCGCGGCTTCCGCCCCCAAGGGTGAGGTCAAGATGCAGATCGCGCTGCCGCAATAGGGGGATTCCAATGGCTCACGTCACAGTCAAGGACGTTACAAAGAAATATGGTGCGCTGCCGGTCATCCACGGCGTCGGCATAGACATCGCAGACGGCGAGTTCGTCGTGTTGGTAGGGCCGTCCGGATGCGGCAAGTCCACCCTGCTGCGGATGATCGCCGGGCTCGAGACCATCTCCGGCGGCACGGTTGCGATCGGCGGGCGTGTGGTCAACGACGTCCTGCCCAAGGACCGCGACATTGCCATGGTATTTCAGAACTACGCGCTTTATCCGCATAAAACGGTTGCCGACAATATGGGCTTCCCCCTCAAGCTCAAGGGTGCGCCAAGGAGCGAGATTGAAGCGAAGGTCCGCAAAGCGGCCGATATCCTCGATCTCGGCAAGCTGCTGGATCGCTATCCCAAGCAGCTTTCGGGCGGGCAGCGTCAGCGGGTCGCCATGGGCCGCGCGATCGTCCGCGATCCGCAGGTCTTCCTGTTCGACGAGCCGCTCTCCAATCTCGACGCAAAGTTGCGCGTTACCATGCGGGTCGAAATCAAGGAACTGCACCAACGGCTGAAGACCACCACAATCTATGTAACGCATGACCAGATCGAGGCCATGACCATGGCCGACAAGATCGTCGTGATGCGCGACGGGCGGGTGGAGCAGATCGGCGCGCCGCTCGATCTCTACGATCGGCCTGCGAATGTCTTCGTGGCAGGATTTATCGGATCGCCGTCGATGAACTTCATCTCTGGCAGATTGTCGATGGAAACCGGCCAGCTGAATTTCGTCAGCGACACGGGCACCATGCTGCCCGTACCGGCCGGTACGCAGAACCATGGTGACGCCGTGATATACGGCATCCGTCCCGAACATATCGACGTGCGGCCCGATGGGTTGACGGCAACGATCTCGGTTCTCGAACCTACAGGCTCGGAAACACAGATCTTCGCGCATCTGGGTGGCGACGCCATTATGGCGGCTGTTCGCGACCGGATCTCGGTGGCGCCCGGCGAGGCGATCTCGCTTCGGATCGATCCGGGCCGCGTCCATCTGTTCGATGCCAAGAGCGGTCGGCGCCTCTAGTTCTGCACGGCCACGGAGCAAGACATGTTTCTCGAGAAATTCCGGATGGATGGCCAGATCGCTGTGGTGACCGGCGGCGGACGCGGCATCGGCCTTGCCTGCGCCGAAGCGCTTGCCGAGGCGGGCAGCCGCGTCACCATCATTGATCGTGACCCTGCGGTTGCGGAATCGGGCAGGCAAGCCTTGAGCAGCAAGGGTATCGAGGTTGACGCTTTAGTCCTTGATGTCACCGATTCCGCAGCAGTCGATAAAGCCGCGGCCGATATCTTCGCAAAGCATGGCCGCATCGACGCGCTGGTCGCCAATGCGGGAATTGCCCGCACGGGTACCGCCGCAGAAGAGACGTCGGATGAGCTTTGGCTCAATGTCAACGACGTCAACTACAACGGCGTCTTCTGGTGCAACCGCGCCTTCGGGCGCTACATGCTCAAGGCCGGGCGCGGCTCGATCGTCAATATCGGTTCGATGTCTGGGTATATCGTCAATCGGCCTCAGCTTCAGACCTACTACAACGCGTCGAAGGCCGCCGTGCATCATCTGACGGCCTCGCTAGCGGCCGAATGGGCCTCACGCGGCGTGCGGGTCAACGCAGTGGCACCGACCTATATCGAGACGGAAATGACGAGAACCGCTGTGGACAGTTCATGGACGGATGTCTGGATCCGCGACACACCAATGGGCCGGTTGGGTCAGCCGCATGAAATCGCATCGGTCGTGCATTTTCTCGCCTGCGACGCATCGAGCCTTATCACAGGCGCGACCGTCAAGGCGGATGCAGGCTTCACCTGCTGGTAGGGAGGGTTCTTTCCATGGATTTTTCAGGCAAACACGTGGTGGTGACGGGGGCCGGCAAGGGCATCGGAAGGGCGACCGCCGTGATGCTGGCGCGGCGCGGTGCCAAGGTGACGGCTTTGTCGCGCTCGGCGGCCGACCTTGAGGAACTGAAGAGTGAAATCGGATGTATTCCGATCGCCGTCGATCTCGCCGATCCTGACGCAACGCGCGCTGCAGCCCTTCAGGCTTTGCCGGCTGATCTCCTGGTGAACTGTGCCGGCACGACCGAGCTGCAACCTTTCCTGGACGTCACGGTCGAAAACTTCGACCTGCTCCATGCGGTGAACACGCGTGCTCCGATGATCGTTTCGCAGGAATATGCTCGTGACATGGTGAGAAACGGTCGAAAAGGCGCGATCGTCAACGTATCCAGTGTCGCGGCCTTCGTCGGTATTCCCGACCACGCCGCATATTGCGCCTCGAAGTCGGGCCTCGACGGGCTAACCAGGGTGATGGCGAAGGAACTTGCGCCAAAAGGCATTCGCGTCAACGGCGTGCATCCGACTGTGACCCTCACGCCCATGGCCGTGAAGGCCTGGAGCGATCCGGAAAAGGCAGCCGGTATGCTCAACCGCATTCCCGTCGGCCGGTTCGCAGATCCCGACGACATTGCTGAGGTTATTCTTTTCCTGCTCTCCGACGAGGCAGCAATGGTCAACGGCCTGTCGATGCCGGTGGACGGCGGTTACATGATTGCGTGACGGTTATTCTTAAACTCTCCTGCCGCCAGTCTGGTGGCCTCGGATCTTCTCAAGGATCATCGCATGACACGGTTTGATGCAAAAATTGCCAGAATAAGAGCCGGCAACTACAGGCGAACGGATTTCATTATCGCGGATGCGAAGGATGGCGATATGGGGCCGAGCATCCCCTCGTGCGGCCCCAAGCTCGAGAAGGATTGCTCCCACACGCGCTTCCGGACGCGGGCGGAATTCCTCGGGCAAATCAAGGCCGTGATCGCCCAGGACATCGTTGATATCATGTTGACCTCCGCTTCCAATCTCGAACTGTTGACGGAAAGCGGCGCATTCGCCGGAAGCAGCGTCAAGCCGGCCATCCGCGCCAACGATGCGACTGATATCTGGGTGGGGCGCGGCGCGAGCTATGCCGCTCAGCCGTCACGGCCCTATCGCACTGCGTCGCTGTCGGTGAATCGGCGCCATACCGATCTCGGCCTCTATTCGATCACCTTCAACAACGACCTCGATGCCGATTATAATTCCCTGCTTGCTTTCCTGGATTTCGTGGAGGACGCCGACGACAACGGCTTCAATTACTTCCTCGAAGTCTTCAATCCGAATGTCGACACCGGTATTCCGCCTGACCTCCAGCCCCATTTCGTAAATGACTGCATCTGCCGGGCGCTCGCCGGGCTGACACGGGCCCAGCGGCCGCAATTCCTGAAGATCCCGTTCAACGGGCCGAAGGCACTGGAGGAACTCGCGTCCTACGACCCGAGCCTGATCGTCGGCGTGCTGGGCGGCGGCGCAGGAACTGCGCGCGACACGTTCGAACTCATTCATCAGGCGGAGAAATATGGTGCCCGCGTGGCGCTCTTTGGTCGCAAGATCAATCTCGCTGAAGACCCACTTGCCATGGTGAAATTCATGCGCGCCGTGGCTGATGGCGATCTTGGGCCAGAGGAGGCGGTGAGGGCTTATCATGGGGCCTTGCAGGCCGTCGGACAGACGCCGATGCGGACGCTTTCCGACGACATGGTCATCACCGAAAAAGTCCTTATGAATTGACACCGGCACCGGAGGATAGCAATGGCCGGAACGAGCAGGCGTGGCTTCATCGCTGGCGGTACCTGGTGTCTGGACCGAAACCGCAGGATCGACGCATGGCCCCGCGAGGACAGCGTTGGTATCGCCTGGGGGTTGGAGGAACGCGGCGGCGGCCCGGCCTGTAATCTTGCGATCGACATCAAGAGGCTCGACCCATCGATCCCGGTCGAAACCATCGGACTGGTGGGCAGCGACGAAGCCGGGCGAAAGCTCATCGCGGAAGCCGAGCGAGCGGGTCTCGACCATCGACAGATGCATGTCAGCGACCAAGCTCCCACTCATACAACCGAGGCCTTCATTTCGCAGGCAAGCGGCTTGCGCACGCATATTTCCGACCTCGGCGTTTCTACGCTCCTGAGTCCTGAGCATTTCGACTTCTCGACGACCTCGGCCCGTTACATGCATCTCGGTCTTCCCGGCATTCACCCGCGGATGGATTCGATATGGCAGGACGACGCCAACGGATGGGTCACCGTGCTCAAAGCTGCCCGCACCGCGGGCCTCGAAACCAATCTCGAACTCTGCACGGTCACGCCGGAACGGCTACGCGGCCTGATCCTGCCCTGCCTGCCGCATCTCGACACGCTGATCGTCAACGACAGTGAAATTGGGGCGCTGGCGCAGATGGCAACGAGTAGAGACGGCAGGACGGATGTGAATGCTTGCGCCGCCGCATCGGCGGCCATGCTGCAACAAGGTGCGATGCGGCTGGTTACAATCCATTTCCCCGACGGCGCGATTACGGTCCTGCGGTCGGGAGAGAGGGTATTCGTTCCCTCCGTGAAGGTGCCGCAAGACGCAATTGTCGGTCCCAATGGGGCCGGGGATGCCTTTGCTGCGGGCTTTATGTACGGGCTACACGAGGATTGGACGATCGAGGACTGCCTGCGGCTCGGTCACGCCGCAGCCGCGTGTTCGTTGAGAAGCGCTGGAACAACCGACGGGGTCGTCGGCTGGCGGGAATGCCTGGACGTTGCGGACCAATGGGGCCGGCGGTGAGGCCAGGTTGCCACGAGATCTCGATTTTTATCGATAGGAGGAGACGAATATGGGCGAGCATTTGGACGGCAAGGTCGCGGCGGTTACCGGCGCTGCTTCCGGCATAGGACTAGCAAGCACGCGGGCGATGATTGCGGAGGGGGCACGTGTAGTGCTCGTTGATCGCGACCGGAAGGCTTTGGACGCAGTCTGCGCTGAACTCGGCAGCGCCGCGATACCTCTGGAGATCGACCTTCTCGATCCCGCCAGTTGCGCGACCCTTATGCCCTCCATCGAGAAGCTGACCGGGCAACTGGATATTTTCCATGCTAATGCCGGCACCTATATCGGCGGCGATCTGATCGAGGCGGACACTGCGACGATTGACCGTATGCTCAACCTCAACGTCAATGCAGTGATGAAGAATGTCCATGACGTCCTGCCGCACATGATCGCCCGCGGCTTGGGCGATATTATCGTGACGAGTTCGGTCGCCGGTCACTACCCAGTCCCTTGGGAGCCTGTCTATTCGGCTTCGAAATGGGCCATGACCTGTTTTGTTCAGACAGTGCGGCGTCAGGTTAACAAGAAGGGCATCCGCGTCGGCTCGGTCTCGCCCGGACCCGTGATCAGCGCGCTGCTTGCCGACTGGCCGGAGGAAAATCTCAGGAAGGCTAAGGAATCTGGCAGTCTGATCGAGCCCACCGAGGTGGCCGACGCCATCATCTTTATGTTGACGCGGCCACGAAATGTGACAATCCGCGATGTCGTCGTGTTGCCGACCAACTTCGATATCTGACGACGCGGCTGGTGCCCAGGAACGCGGACGCGCGCCGATATCTGGCGCCGGACGTATGGTCCTCTAGCGCATCAGCCCGGCCTTGCGAAGCGCATCCTCAATGACTTGCTGGATGCCGTCCGCTGCCCTCGTTTCTTGTGCGAAGGGAGCCTCGCGGTTGGGCGCGGGGCCGCTTGCGCGCCGCGCGGGTTCGAAATCGTCGCGAAGCAGTCCCCATCGCTTTGCCGAGCAAAAAGTGGAGGAAATGCCGATATCCAACATGTAGGGCGCAGCGTTTTCGAGCTCCGAGGAGGCGTCGATAGGCGTTCCGTGACCCATTCCGGTAATGCTGAAATATTCGATGACCTCGCGTCCCTCCGGGTTTTTCCAGACTGCCTTAGAATGGGCACCGATCGGTTCATGAAAGTCCGGCCGGGGGCCGACACCGTGGACGCCGCGCCATTGGTCGACGATCGCGCGGGCGTTGATCTCCGCAACGGTATTGTCCTGGCTGCCGTGCCAAACAGACACTACGGGCCAGGGACCATTATGCGGAGATGCTGCCTTCAATTTCGATTGCAAGGTCTTAATTTCGGGGAGGCCGTGCCCTCGCATTCGGTCGAAGGCCGCCGGCACCGTTGATGCGACACCGTAGGGCAAACCCGCGATGACCGCGCCGGCGGCGAACACCTCCGGATACGTGGACAACATGACGTTGGCCATTGCACCGCCTGCGGACAAACCGGTGATGAAGATCCGCGACGGATCGACCGTGTATTTCGACACCACGGCATCGATCATTTGACGGATCGAGCGGGCCTCTCCCTGATCGCGGCGGATGTCGCCTGGCACAAACCAGTTGAAGCAGAGGTTGCCGTTGTTCTCACGGGTCTGTTCTGGAAGAAGCACGATGAAGCCATGCTGATCAGCAAGCGCCGACCATCCGGCGCTATGATCGTAGCCAGATGCGGTTTGCGTGCATCCGTGCAGGACGACGACGAGGGCAGGGTGCTCGGCGCGATTGGAGGGCACATGAACTTTACCTGTAAGCCTCCCGGGATTCGATCCGAAATCCCGCAGGTCCTGAAGCCGGCCCGGTTGACCCGGGGGTTCGGTTTTGTGTGCTCGAAAACGCGCAAGCCGTTCCAATGTATCCGATAACGATCGCATAAATGCCTCCTGACAATCCGTGCCGGGACGGCAGCGACAATCAACAACGCCTTCCATATGGGAATGGTTGCTGCGGTGCACAATATTTAATGGTGAGCTTGTTCTGTGCGTATATCCTTGGCGAAGCCGAGGGGCGGGTTCATGGTGCCTCCCGCGCTCCGCAACGGACAATAAGCCCCCGCCGCGCCTGCGTCTCCGCCGGCCCCGAAACAATCTGCCCGGGTTTAATCTGCGGGAAGGCCGAAATGCAAAGCGGCGTCGAACCCCCGCCTATCGAAGATATCGAAAGGCGGGTTCCCTGGTCCATACCGCAAAAGCGTCAGGCGGCGTACCGGCTGGACCCGGCGGTTTCGCTACTGACACTGAAATGGCTGATTTGCTCGTTCAGCACTTCAGCTTCTGCGGCCAGCGAATGAGCCGAGGCGGAGGTTTCTTCGACCATGGCGGCATTCTGCTGCGTCACCTGATCCAATCCGTTGACTGCGGAACTGATCTCGCCGAGGCGAGCGGACTGATCGCGCGAAGAGCCGACGATCGCTCCGATGTGCTCGTTGATCGATTGAACGTTGTCCTGGATCAGTTCCAGGCTCTCACCGGTCTTGAGCACCAGGGCAACCCCATTCTCCACGTCGGCGGCAGATGAAGTGATCAATGCGCCGATGTCGCGCGCCGCCGTTGCCGACTTCTGCGCAAGTTCCCGGACTTCCTGTGCCACAACGGCAAACCCTTTGCCCGCCTCGCCGGCGCGGGCGGCCTCGACCCCTGCATTGAGGGCAAGAAGGTTTGTCTGAAAGGCAATCTGGTCGATCACGTCGATGATCTGGCGGATCTTGGACGAAGAGCTTTCGATGCGCTCCATGGCTTGAATGGCGTTGCGGACGACGGTGGTTGAGGTCTGGGCGCCCTGCAAGGTGTGGGCCGCTACATCCACTGCAGTTTCGCAGCGAGTGAGGGCAGCGTTGACCGCCCCGGTCATCTCGCCAAGCGCCGCTGCCGCCTCCTCAAGGGCCGCGGCCTGTCTTTCGGTACGCCGAGACAAATCGTCGGATGCCGTCTTCAGCTCGCTCGATCCCGTGCGAATAGTATCGACGCTATTGCCGATCGCGGCAATTGTGGCTTCCAGTCCGGCAAGGGAATTGTTGAAGTCGTGCCGCAAATGGTCGAGGGATTGACCGAAAGGCTTGACGATGCGCTGGTCGAGCCTGCCGCGAGAGAGTGCGGCAAGGCCGGTTGCCAATGCCGAAACAGCCTCTTCTATCTCACGCGCGCTTGCGGCTTTTTCCGCCTCACGATACTGGCGTTCTTCGTTCAGCTCCTCATTCTTTCGACGAGCTTCTTCCTCCATGCGCTCCTTGTCGAGAGCTCCCTGACGGAAGGATTCCAGCGCTCTGGCCATGACACCAATTTCGTCGCCACGGCTAGCGGAGGCAATGACGATGGCTTTGTCGCCCTCGTTCAAACGGTTCATCAGCTTTGCGAGGTCGGTCAGCGGTCGTGTCAGGCGCGCGGCAATGTAGGTGCCGGCGCCACCCATCCCCACGAGGACGGCAACGGTTGCCAGAACGGCCCAGATGGCAAGCGATCTTGCAGCGGCGAGCACCTGACCTTCTCCCTGTCCTATTGCCAGCAGATGAGGCTTGCCGAACAGCGTCACCGGTTGATAGGCGAAGAAGAGCGGGCGATCCCCAGCGGTAACGAACTCCGAGCCACTTGTCTGGCCCGCCGCCGCCTTTGCCAGTTCAGCCGGTGTATCGTGGGAGATCCCGTTTGCGAAGGAACCGCTGCGGAAGGCGCCTTTTCCGTCAAGCAGGACGGCCTCGTCGATCGATTTTCCGAAATCGTCGGGAGTCACGATACCCGTAAGCTGTTCGGCGGAGATGCGGAAGATCACGCTTCCCTTCGTGACTGTCTTACCCCAGGACGCCACGGCAAGTTGCTTGCCGATGAGAACGGAGGGCTTGTTGCCATCAGGCTCGTAAGGGACGAATTCGGAAACATGCACAGCATCTGGAGATGCCGCTTGAATCTGTTTCAGAAGCTCGTTGATCTGCGGCAGGTTCGAAGCCGGCTGAAGCAGTTCAGACCCTTTGGTGACCGAGTAGACGACCTGGCCGTTGTTGTCGATGACGTAGATATCGCTGACCCGGGAATTCTTCCAGGCGCTGGCGAGGGTGCCGTGGATTGCGCTGTGATGCACGGCATAGAGCAGCTTCAGCGCGGCGCCATCGAAACCAGCGCGGTCACTGACGGACATCCCGGGCTTCTGAAACTCCGCGCGGATGCTGTCGGCTTCGCTTGGGATGATGTTCGACATCGTTTCGACCGCCTGGCCGATAGCGGTGTTCTGGGCGAGGTCTGCAAGCGACTGCGAAACTCGTTCCTGGTAGGCCGCCAGTTGCTTGGACTGGTTCCCGGCTGCCGACTCCAGCCTCATCTTGCTTGCTTCGATCAGGCCGCTCTTTCCGATCTGGTAACTCAGAAGACCCACCGCGAGGCACGAAACAAACGTTGCCCCAACGACCAGCCCGACAAACTTTGCCTTAATCGACAAACGCCGGCCGGCGCCTTCCAGCTTGGATGACTGCAACATGACAGTTATTTTCCCCCACCAATACAATGATGAGAAGGGAACCTGACATGATATCATTTCGTTAAGTTTAACGAATCCAAGGGCTCAGCCAAATTTGTCTAAGAAATTGTGCCGCCCGGGTCGCCTCGGCCTTCACCTTAGCGGCAGCGCCGCAACCGTGCGGTTGAATTAGACGGCCGTACGATCTTTGGTCTTGACCGCGATCATTGGAGCCTACCGCTCCGCATGTTCGAGACCCGTATTTGCTCTGGAAGAGTATCGGTAAATCCGATACAGTCCGACAAATACGATGAGACGGACGAATGAGCTCCAACTTTCTGGTTATCGATCCTGAAAAAGATCTTGCCGCGATCAAAGGCATTTCCTCACTGGCGCGAGTGAAGCTTCTAAAGGAATTGTCAAAACGGCCGGGGATCAATGTCAACGATCTCGCGCAGGTGTCCGACCTGCCGCAATCGTCCGTTTCCGCTCATCTTCAGGTCCTGGAGAAAGCCGGGCTTATCCGGACCGAAATGCAGAAAGCCCGCAAAGGGAACCAGAAGATCTGTTTTGCTGTCTATGACGAGCTCGTCGTCACCTTTCACCCGACCACACAGGCCCTCTCCTCAGACGTCATAGAGGTGTCGATGCCGCTCGGTCTCTATACCAACAACAACGTCACCGGCCCATGCGGAATCTGCTCGGTCGAAGGCGTGCTGGGCCTTCTCGACGTGCCGGAAACCTTTATGGATCCTGAGCGGATGAAGGCGAGCCTGCTCTGGTTCACCAGCGGCTTCGTCGAATATCAGTTTCCAAACAACGCCAAACTGCGCGGCGACAGAATCGAGCAGCTCGAGATTGTGATGGAGGTGAGCTCCGAAGTGCCGGGAACGCTGGCAAACTGGCCGTCGGACATCGTCTTGTCCATCAATGGCAGAGAAATTGGCGTGTGGACTTCCCCTGGCGATTTCGGCGACCGGCGCGGGACCTATACGCCGGCTTGGTGGAAGCTGAAAGGGTCGCAGTACGGGATGCTGAAGACGTGGACCGTCGGGCCGGGTGGGACTTTCGTGGATGGTCACAAGATTTCCGATGTGCAGGCCAAAGACCTCGACCTCGACGACCATCGGTCCATTCGCCTGCGCGTCGAGGTCAAGGCGGAAGGGAAACATCCCGGCGGAATCAACATCTTTGGCCGGGGTTTTGGGAACTACGATCAAGACATCATTCTTCGTTTGAAGACCGCGGGGTAACCCAGGCAGTGCCTTCCTCGGCTGCGTTTTGCGGTGCAGCACATTCTTGCCATTGACATTCCCGTGCCGGCTCGAAACTATATCTGAAAATACGATCTATATCGTGGTTGCAGATACGGAGCAGTCGGCATGAAGGTACGGGTAGCGGTTCATCGGGATTTCAAGATCAGCCACATCGATGAGCGGCTTTACTCCGCCTTCATCGAGCATATGGGTCGTGCGATCTACGGTGGTATCTATGAGCCTGGTCATCCCCAAGCGGACGAGCGCGGCTTCCGCAAGGACGTACTGGCCTTCGTACGGGATCTAAATATCCCGGCAATACGCTATCCCGGCGGTAATTTCGTGTCGGCCTATCGATGGGAGGATGGCATCGGGCCGCGAGAGCAACGCCCGGTCCGGCTCGACCTCGCCTGGCGCTCGAAAGAGACAAACCAGATCGGCATCAACGAGTTCGCCGACTGGGCGCAGATGGCCGGCATCGAGATGATGCTGGCGGTCAATCTTGGTTCCCGCGGCCTCGACGATGCCCGTAATTTCCTGGAATACGTCAACTTCCCCTCCGGGACGGCCTGGAGCGATCTGCGTCGCTCGCATGGCAAGAACGATAGCCACAACGTTAAAATGTGGTGCCTCGGAAACGAGATGGATGGTCCCTGGCAGGTTGGCCACAAGGTGGCGGTCGAATACGGACGGCTTGCCAATGAAACGGCGAAAGCCTTCAAGAGCTTCGACAGCTCGATCGAAGCAATCGTGTGTGGCAGCTCGAACGATGGCATGCCCACCTATCCGGAATGGGAGCGCGAGGTTCTCGAAGAATGCTACGAGAACGTGGACTACATCTCGCTCCACAAATATTTCGGCAACAACAGCAAGGACACGCTCAACTATTTCGGCAAGATCGAAGAGACCGGCCGCTACATCCAGACGATCGCGGGTACGATCGATTATGTGAAGTCGAAGAAGCGCGCGAAGAACGATGTCCATATCTGCTTCGACGAATGGAACGTCTGGTATCACATTCGCGAAGAGGACAGCCATCGTTGGCGGACATGGGATTGGCCGGAAGCGCCGGCACTCTTGGAAGAAACCTACAATTTCGAGGACGCTCTCTTCGTTGCCGGGCTGTTGAACGAGTTCATCCGCCGCTCCGACCGCGTGCGCATTGCCTGTATCGCCCAGCTCGTCAATGTTATCGCGCCCATCCGTGCCGAAAAGAATGGGCCGGCCTGGCGCCAGACGATCTACCATCCCTACCGCTTCGCTTCGATCTACGGACGTGGCGAGGCACTGCGTGTCGCGGTCGATGGCCCGACCTACGACTGCAGCGTCGCGGACGATGTGGCCTATCTGGACGTCGCGGCCGTAAATAATCGCGACGAAGGCCTGCTTACGCTTTTCATCGTCAACCGTCACCTCACGGAGAAGGCCGAGCTCGATGTCGGGCTCACCGGATTTGGAAACCTCACGCTCGTCGAACACCATGTCATGGAGGGTTACGGTCTCAACGACACCAACGGTCCCGACAAGCCGGATCACGTCGTGCCGAAAAAAGGTTCAGGCGTCGGTATCGAGGATGGGAAGGTGAAGGGCTCGCTTGCGGCGCTTTCCTACCATGTGCTGCGCCTGAAGGTCGGCTGAGGGGGAAGCCATGGGAGTTACCTTACGGAATGTCAGCAAGAGTTTCGGGACTGTCGGGGTCGTCCATGATGTCAACATGGAGATTCCGACGGGAGATTTTGCGGTTTTCGTTGGCCCGTCCGGCTGCGGAAAATCGACTCTGCTTCGGATGATCGCGGGCCTGGAGGATACGTCCGGAGGCTCGATTTCGATCGAGGGGCGCGATGTAACCGACGTCGAGCCTGCCAGACGTGAGGTCGCGATGGTCTTTCAGTCCTACGCGCTTTACCCCCATCTGACAGTCTTTGAGAATATGGCATTCTCATTGCGGCTCAAGAAGACTCCGAAGGCTCGCGTGGCAGAGATGGTGCACGAAGCCGCTCGCATCCTGCATCTTGATGAGCATCTTAAGAAACGCCCATCGGAGCTCTCGGGAGGACAGCGCCAGCGCGTTGCCATTGGCCGCGCCATCGTGCGCCAGCCGAAGGTCTTCCTGTTCGACGAACCGCTGTCCAACCTCGATGCGGAGCTGCGCGTGCAGATGCGCATCGAACTTGCCAGGCTGCACAAGCAGATTGGCGCCACCATGATCTACGTGACTCACGATCAGGTGGAAGCGATGACGCTGGCCGACCGGATCTTCGTATTAAAAGGCGGCAGGCTCCAGCAGGCCGGGAGGCCTCTCGATCTCTATGACGATCCCGACAACCAGTTCGTCGGCGGCTTTATCGGCTCTCCGGCGATGAACTTCCTCGATGGTCGGGTGTCCGGGCGCCAGGGTGAGATGCTGAGGATCGGTTTGACCGGCCTGGACACGGAATTGTTGGCAAACGTGCGCGCCAACGTGGGCGAGGGGGTTCAGGTGAAAATCGGGCTTAGGCCGGAGCATCTTCGTATTTCGAGCGACGGCTTCAAGGCGACAGTCGAGATGGAGGAGGACCTTGGGGGTGTGTCTTATCTTCATGCACGGGTGCTTGGCGGCAAGGAGGTCATCGTGGAAACCCGCGGTCGGCGAGCAAGCCTGGACGGCAAGACCATCTCGCTGACGGCCGATGCCGGCGAGGTGCTTGTTTTCGGGGATGACGGAGTTCGGCTGCGCTGACGGGTCGACGTGGAGTTGGTTTCAACCGCCGCCGATCAAGAGATCGGGCGGCATGAACGGTGGAGGAGACTGGTATGCGATACAGAAGACTGTTTGCGGCGGGTGCTATCGCGTTGATGGCGATGCCGGCTTTCGCTCAGGAGAACATCACCTGGTGGGACTTCTTGAGTGGCGGCGACGGAGTGCGGATGAAGGCGCTGATCAGCCGCTTCAACCAGGAACATCCTGATATCAAGATAACCGGCACCACGCTGGAGTGGGGCATTCCCTATTACACCAAGGTCCGAACCGCCGTTGCCGTAAACCAAGGACCCGACATAATGACATATCATCTGTCGCGCATGCCATTGGGTCTTGAGGAGAGCGTGCTGGACGAGATCACCGACGAGGATCTCAAAAACGCAGGTTTGAGCAAGGATGATTTTTTCGATGCGTCGGTAAAGGCAGCGAGCGGCGATGACGGCAAGCTTTATGCGGTGCCTTTCGACATCCATTCGATCGTTCTCTATTACAATAAGACCTATCTCGAAGGTTCGCGCTTCCTCGATGCAAACGGAAAGCTTACCGGCATCGAGAGCCTCAAGGATTTCGAAGAAGCATTGGCCACCGCCAAGGAAAAGGGGGCAGAGGCACCGGTCACCTACGCAACCGGTGACGACGGAGGTACCTACCGCGTCTTTTATACTTTGCTCCGCCAGCAGGGAGGCGAGCTGATCGCTGGCAACGAGGTCTTGCCCGGCGAGAACTTGCAAAAGGCGGCGAAAGCCATCGAAGTGATGACCAAATGGGGTAGCAATGGATGGCAACCGGAACAGGCTGCCTATGAGGCCTCCGTCGCTCTCTTCACCTCGGGCAAATCGGCCTTCATGCTGAACGGCGTGTGGGAAGTGCCGACAATGGTGGACCTGAAAAAGAAGGGAACGCTCGGCTTCGAATGGGGTGCGGTGCAGGTTCCGAAGCTGATGGGAACCCAGACGACCTGGGCCGACTCACACGCCTTTGCCCTTCCGAAGAACAACCGCATGTCGCCTGAGAAGCGCAAGGCGGTCATGACTGTCATCGGCTGGATGGAAAAGAACGCCATCGCCTGGGCCGATGCAGGTCACATCCCGGCCTACAAGTCGGTCGCAGAGAGCGACCAGTTCAAGAAGATGGAGCCGAACGCCACCTACTCGGCGCTGGCGGATACCGCATCTTACGATCCGCGCTCACCGATCGCGGGCGTGGCTTCGCCAGCCTATGACGCCGCGATTAACGTCATATCGCCCGCCATTCACGGTTATGCCGAACCGCTGGCCGCCGCCGAGCAGGTCAAAGCGGACCTTGCAAATGCACTGAAGTGAGGGAATGAGAGCGGCTGCGTCCTTGAGGCGCGGCCCTCTGTTCTTTGAGGAGGGTTCAGACGTGGCAATGCTCACAAACCGGCGCAGGGAGGTGGCGGTCGCAGCTTCTTTGGTAGCACCCTTTGTGTTTATCTTTGTGCTGGTCTTTCTTTATCCTGCTATCCGCCTCGTCGAGCTCAGCTTGACCAATTCGCCGCTGATCGGATCCGGGACATGGATCGGGCTCGACAATTTCAAAAGGCTGCTGACCGACAAGCTGTTCTTCACGTCGCTGAGGAACAACGGTTACTTCATCCTGCTGACAGTCATTCCGACGACGGCACTGGCGCTCAGCATCGCGCTCATGATCACGCGCCTGCGCGGCCCCTTGCAGGCGCTCGCGCTGGCCGTCTTCTTTCTGCCCTATATCCTTCCGGTCTCTGTCGTGACGCAGATCTGGACCTGGATGCTGGATTTCCAGTTCGGGGTCCTGCAGCCTGTGATATCGTTCTTCTACGGCAAGCCGGTCCCCGTCTTCAAAAATCCCTATTGGGTCATGCCGATGGTGGCGCTCGTCACGATCTGGTGGACGAACGGCTTCAACATCCTGCTGTTCATTGCCGGCCTGCGAAATATCCCGAAGGATTATTATGAAGCGGCGCAACTCGATGGCGCGACGCGGTGGCAGCTATTCGCCAGAGTGACATGGCCCCTGCTCTGGCCGGTCACCGCCCTGGTCCTCACTTTGCAACTCATCCTGCAGCTCAAGATATTTGATCAGGTCTACCTTCTCAGCAGCGGCGGGCCGTTCAATTCCTCTTACGTGCTGCTGCTGATGGTCTATCGCGAGGCCTTCCAGCTCAATCATGGCGGTTATGCCTCGGCTATCGCGCTTATTCTGTTCGTGGTTATCGCAGTTCTTTCCGTGCTGCAGTTTCAGCTTTTGCGGGCCGGAGGACGCCGATGAAAACCATTCGCAAGGTCGAGAACGCTGTGCTGACGACGGGTACCTTCCTGGCCGCCGCCCTCTGGATCTTCCCGCTCTACTGGGCCTTCATTACCTCGATCCGCACCGAGGAACGGGTGGTTTCCAATGATGCCGGGGTGATTCCGGACGAGTTCAATCTCGGCGCCTATGCCGACATCCTCTGGAATTCGAACATCCTCAACTGGTACCTCAATTCCATCGCCACGGCGATGATCATAACCGTGACCGTCATAGTGACGGGCATGATGTGCGCCTACGCGATCTCGCAACTGCGTTTCCCCGGTCGCCGGCTCCTCTACGGTATTGTGCTTGCGAGTTTCATGGTCCCTTCTCAAGCACTGGTGGTGACCCAATTTATCCTGATGAACGACCTGGGGCTTATCAACACCTGGGCCGGCATCATTCTGCCGCAACTCATCGTTCCGGTGGTGATCATCGTCTACAAGCAATTTTTCGATGCGGTGCCGAAGGAAATGCGCGAGGCGGTGGTTCTCGACGGAGGCGGAGACTACACGCTCCTCTTCAAGATCTATCTGCCGCTCAACTGGGGCATCACGACCGCGCTCGCAATCATCACCTTCATCATGGCATGGAACCAGTTTCTCTGGCCGTTCCTTGCGGTAACGACGGAGAACATGATGACGATCCCTGTCGGGATCACGCAGGTCAACGACGCATTCGGTGTGTACTATGCCCGCCTGATGTCGGTTGCGCTGCTGGGCGCCATGCCCGTCGCAGTCGCGTACCTGATATTCCAGAAAAGAGTGACCGAGGCGGTCATGATCTCATCCGGCGTTAAGGGCTAGAAGCAAGCGGCGATCCGGCACGGCCATGCGATCTGCAACGGCTGACACGTCATGGAACGCCGGTCACCAAAAGATTGTTTGACCCATCGGACGGGTCATCGTGTTACGGAAGAATGCAATTGATCGAGCCGCCGGCAATTCCGGCGGCCCTTGCGGGTAATTGGCAAACAATCCAAGCAGAAACCCGTCCCGCGTGGAGCAACCGTCCTTTCGTCAGACGAGGCCAGGCACGACGAAGACCAGCCACGCTACCACCGGCCCGATGATGGCGATCAGCGCGCTGTAGATTAGCAATTGCCGCAATACCTGTTCGCGGGTTTCGTCCGGTGCGTTGGCAACGACAAGGGCGCCGTTGGTGGAAAACGGACTGGTGTCGACGATAGTCGTCGAAATCGCGATCGCTGCGACCACGCCAACGGCGCTGATATGGCCTTGCAGGAGGAACGGAACAGCAAGAGGGATGATGGCGCCGAGCAGTGCAGTCGACGAGGCGAAGGCGGAGACGATGGCTCCGGTGAAGCAGAGCAGCAGCGCGACCAGGAGCGGCATGCCGAGGCTGGATATGCCATTGGCGACATAGTTGACGGTTCCCGCTTTCTCCAGGACGCCGACGTAAGTGATGATGCCGGCGATCAGAAGTACGGTCGACCAGCTCACCTTGTCGACCGCCGCCTTCTGGGTTTTCGGCGAGATGAGAGCGAGCGCTACGGCAACCGTGATTGCGACCAGTCCGACATTGAACTTGAAGACCAGGGCACCGATCCCGAGGGCCGTCAGGCCGATCAGGGTAAAGACCTTTTCCGGAGTTAGACGCAATGTCTGAAGGGTGTCGGCCGCCGTCCCGTAGGCATGCTCCCTGATCGGCTTTGCCGGCGTGCCCCCATGACCCCTGATGGCGGCCGATACGCCTTCGGGGTGTAATTCAGGCAGAGGCCCGGTAGGCCCCGCAGCCTGTTTCATGATCCGCGCACCGCCGAAGACGAAGAAGACGAGCACCGCGATCGCAAGGTTGAAAAAGAAGCTGGAGAGGAACAGCGACGTCGGCGCAAAGGGCAGGCCGGCCTTGGCCACGATCTGGTTGGTAATGCCGCCATAAACACTGATCGGCGAGAAGCCGCCGGCCTGGGCGCCATGGATGACCATCAGCCCCATCATGACCGGGTGGATGCGGTACTGCACGGCAAAGCTCAACGCCACGGGAGCGAGGATCGCCACGGCCGCAGGCCCGAGCGCACCGAAACCGGTGATGATGGCGGCAACGACGAACATTACCCATGGAATCCAGGCGACGTGACCGCGCACCATGCGAACGGCGCATTCGACGAGCCAGTCGATGGTGCCGTTGATCTGCGCGATGGCGAAGAGATAGGTGACGGCGACCAGCGTCAGGAAGAGATCGCTCGGAAAGCCCGCGAAAATGTCGCTGGTCTTCATGCCGATAATCAGGGAGCCAAGCACAAAAGTGCAGGCGAACGCAAGCGCTCCCATGTTGATCGGCTGGATCGTCGCGATGACAAACATGGCCACAAGGAGCAATATTGATAGGATTTCGATGCTCATAGTTCCCCTCCCTGCGACGCCTCCAGCGTCGGCAGCTAACGTTCTTTTCAGGATTGCAAAACCCGGCGCTTCCCTCCCGGAGAGCGCATGGGTTGGATTACGTCGTTGCGTAAAGGTCGGCGTATTTCTGCCGTAGGACGTTCTTCTGGACCTTACCCATCGTGTTGCGCGGCAGGTCATCGGCGAAGATGATGCGTTTCGGCTGCTTGTATCGGGCGAGGCGGTCCTGGAGCGCGCCGAGGATCGCCTTTTCATCCAGCGCCGCATTGGGCTTGCAGACGACGATGGCGGTGACGCCTTCACCAAAATCAGGGTGAGGAACGCCGATCACGGCACTCTCGGCGACTCCTTCGAGCTGGTCGATCTCACCTTCAACCTCTTTGGGATAGATATTGTATCCGCCTGAGATCACCAGATCCTTGCTGCGGCCGACGATGTGGACGTAGCCTTGGCCGTCGATCTTGCCGAGGTCGCCGCTGATGAAGAAACCGTCGGACGTGAATTCCGCGGCGGTTTTCTCGGGCATCCGCCAGTAGCCTTTGAAAACGTTTGGCCCCTTGATTTCGATCATGCCGGTTTCTTCCCGGGCAAGCACGGTGCCGGTCGCCGGATCGGTGACCCGCACCGTCACGCCGGGAAGGGGAAAGCCGACGGTTCCGGCAATCCGTTCTCCATCATAGGGATTGGAAGTGTTCATGTTGGTTTCGGTCATGCCATAGCGCTCAAGGATTGCATGACCAGTACGGTTCTTGAACTCAATATGCGTTTCGGCGAGCAGCGGAGCCGAGCCGGAAATGAACAGCCGCATATTCGCGACTGCCTCCCGGTCGAGGTGCGAGTTCTGTAGGAGGCGCACGTAAAATGTCGGCACGCCCATCATCATCGTTGCTTTCGGCATCAGCGAGAGGATCTCGTCCGGGTCGAATTTCGGCAACAGGAACATTGAGGCGCCGGCGAGCAGCGTGACGTTGGTCGCGACGAACAGCCCATGCGTATGGAAGATAGGCAAGGCATGGATCAACCGGTCTTCGGCGGTGACGCGCCAGCAATCGCGCAAGGTGAGGGCATTTGAGAGCAGGTTGTCGTGGGTCAGCATTGCTCCCTTGGACCGCCCTGTCGTTCCCGAGGTATAGAGGATCGCCGCCAGATCGTCGGCCGTGCGCGAGGCGTCGACGAAGTCGTCGCGTTCCTCCTTTGCAAGATCGAGAAGCGAGCCGGTGCCGTCGGCATTGAGGGTTTCAACGATCGCGCCGTGAGGCTTGGCGATCTTCTCGACGCTCTCGCGCATGACCGAAGAAACGACAACCAGCCTGGGTTCGGCGTCGCCGAAGAAATAGTCGAGTTCGGCCAGCGTATAGGCTGTGTTGAGCGGCAGATAGATCGTGCCGCTGCGCACGCAGGCGAGATACAGGATCAGCGCTTCGGTACTTTTGTCGACCTGAACGGCGACCCGATCTCCCGGCCGAATGCCGAGCGTATCGATTGCGCCGGCAATGCGGCCCGAAAGGGCGAGCGCCTCGTCATAGGTCCAGGTCCGACCACCGTTGGTCAGGATAAACGGCGAGTCTCCCCGCGCGGCTGCCCGGATGGCGTCGAATAGATGGTTGCTCATATGCGTCCTCCTCCGATCTTGGCATTCACGCCTTGTGCGAAGGCGCTCGGGGTCTGCTCATTCCTGCCGCCGCGACGGTATTCCCGCTCCCGGCGGAGCATATTCTTGACGGCTTGTGATGCGGTCACTTCGCCGCGTTGCGCAAGAGCTTCGTGATTGGCCTCGATATCCTCGAGCTTGTAGAGGTAGTTAACCATCAGTCCGTGCGCCTGGCGCATCGCCTTCGCCGATCGATCGCCAAGGAAATTCAGCCTTTCAAGGCGAGCACCGTTGCCGAGGTGGAAACGGGCAACCGGATCGACCGGGCGGCCCTCCGGCGTGCGTTCGACGAGAAAATAGTGCGCGGCGAGCGGAAGCAGCACGCGCTCGATCTCACTTGCCGTGCCGGCGTCATTTGCCCAGGCCGGGTCGTCCAACAGCGCCAGCACCCTGCGCTCCTCTTCCGTCAGCAAGGGATCGGCTTGGTCGCTGCGTGCTTTGGATATCCACGACGCGAGGCCGGGAACGGGCGACAGCGTGACGAAATTTTTGAGGCCGGGCAGGTCTTTGCGCAGGTCTTCGACGACCTGCTTGATGAGAAAGTTGCCAAACGATATTCCGCGAAGGCCGCCCTGGCAGTTGGAAATCGAATAGAAGACAGCCGTCGTCGCTTCATTGGGAAGGATGTGCTCCCGTCCTTCGTCCAAGACGTCTGCGATCGTGCTCGGCACGGACCGGGTAAGGGCGACTTCAACAAAGACGAGCGGCTCATCCGCCAGCCGGGGATGGAAGAAAGCGAAGCAGCGCCGATCGGGGGGCGCAAGGCGGCGTCGCAGTTCTTCCCAGCTGCCGATCTCGTGCACTGCCTCGTATTTGATGATTTTTTCCAGGATGTGCGCCGGCGTCGACCAGTCGATGGGGTTTAGCGTGAGGAAGCCGCGATTGAACCAGGATCCGAACAGATGAGCGAAATCCGTATCGATGGCGCGCAGGTCTTCCCGCCGGTCTTTGAGCCTCAGGAGCTGTTCACGCATCCGGACAAGTTTCTCTGTACCGTTCGGCGCCAGATTCAGACGGCGCAGAAGCTCCTGCCGCCGCGGCTCGGCCGCATTGTGGAGAGCAAAGATCGCCGAAGGGCTCTTGTCGCTCCGATATCTCTCGACGGCTTTGTCGAGCTGAGCGGTGTCAGCCCCGAACTTGTCGGAAAGCATCTGCAGGAACTGCTCAGTTTCCATACTGTCGAAGCGGCTCCAGCGGTCGAGAATCTCCGCGGCGATGGCCATGCCTGATGCTTCGCCACGACTGGACAGCAGCATCTCGCAAAGGGCCTCGAGATCGGCTTCGACGACCGCGTCCGGCGCGCGCGGTCCGGAAAACAGAAGTTTGCGGCCGCGCTCGGTAATGCCCTGCAGCATATCACTAAAGAGAGAGGTCCCGGACATGCTGTGCTCCTCCGCCCGCAATGGACGCCTGTCCATCCGTCAGCATTCCCAATTTCAGTCTCATTGATGTTGTGGTATTTAAATTGATGTAATGTGTGTGCAATGTCAAGCATCTTGCATACAAGACATGGAATTTTGCATTATGGGAGGGGGAGTGAATGTCCGAAAATGTTGGGCGTTGGCTACGGGACGAAATCGAAAATGCTATCCTTTCCAATGAGTTCGGGCCGGGAGAGCGGCTGGACGAGACGATGCTTGCCAAACGGTTTGGCGTGTCGCGGACACCAGTGCGCGAGGCACTGATGCAGCTCAACGCAATTGGCCTCGTGGATATCCGTCCAAGACGCGGCGCCGTCGTCATCGATCCAGGACCTCACCGTATCTATGAAATGTTCGAAGTGATGGCGGAGCTGGAGGGTCTGGCTGGCTCGCTGGCCGCCCGCCGGCTGAACGAGGAGTCCCGTGCCGCAATCACGGCTGCGCATAAGCGCTGCGAGCTTTCGGCCGGAGCCGGCGACAGCGATGGCTATTATTACGACAACGAGGAGTTCCACAAGGCGATCTACGCGGCAAGCCGCAGCGAATTCCTGGAGGAGCAATGCACGCAGTTGCACCGTCGGCTGCGCCCTTACCGGCGGCTTCAGCTGCGGGTGCGCAACCGACTGCCAACCTCGTTTTCAGAGCATAGCGCAATTGTTGCGGCGATCTTCGCCGGAGACGTGGAGCAGGCCCGGAGCTTGCTCAGGGCGCATGTCGGCATCCAGGGCGAAAGGTTCAGCGATCTCGTCGCCAGCATGGCAACAAGATGAGCGGGGATTTTTTGACGTTGGTTTGACGCTGCTTTGACAGCGGTGCGCTAGGGGAGAGTTGCTCGTTCCCGGGGATGCTTTCCATGCTTCAATTCGTCGATGGCCACAACGCTGGCATGCGCTGCCGAATCGTAAGTACGCCTGTAGCGCTCTTGTCAAGGGCCGCTTTTGTGTCAGACTGTCTGTCGGACGGGCAGCCTGCGTTCGATGAGATCATCGAGAGGGGCACAACACGAGTTGGACCGATGGATCGCATGGATGAAAAACATGCAGTGTTCCGGATGTACCTGCTCGGCCCTTTTAGTCTCGTCGACGGCAAAGGCAAATCCGCCACGCCCAAGTCTCAAAAAGCTCAGGCAATTCTGGCAATGCTTGCGCTGTCTGCGCGGGGATCTCGTTCGCGGGTCTGGTTGAGAGACAAATTGTGGAGCGACCGGTCGGAGGATCAGGCGGCTGCGAGCCTGAGGCAGGCCCTGCTGGATATTCATAAAGCGTTGGGTTCGGCGCGTGATCTCATCATCGCGGACAAGAATACCGTGTGGCTGGACATGGACCGCATCGCGCTCGACACCGACGAGATGCTTCGCAGCGAGCGCATGGCGGATCAGATCACCGATGAACTGCTTGAGGGCATGGATATCCGTGATCCCGAATTCGAAGATTGGCTGACGGTCGAGAGACAGAACTGGTATCGGCGAATTGAGGAAGGTCGCGTCGACGACGTCTTCGAACCACGGCAGCAACCTCGCCGCGACGTCAGCACCCAGTCAGCGCTATTGCCTATGACGGGCCTGCCTGACCAGCGCACGCCGAATATTCCCCTGGCGGCTTCAAGCAACGATCCGGACATACCGCCTTCGCCGGATAACCTTCAGTGGACGGTCGCGCTTCAGCCGCCCATCGTCATCGGCGCCGGAGATGGCGGGCAGATCGCGGCATTGCAATTTCAGAACCTGCTCGCCAAGGCGATCTTCGATGGATTGGGGCTTGGCATTACCGATCTGTCGTTCGATCCGCAGCTTGGTCAGCCGGACCGAAAGATGGGCCTTCCGCTGTGCCTTCAACTACGGCTGACATTCGATGGCAGTATGGTGTTCGTGGAGCTGGCAATCAAGCACCTGCTTGACAACAGGATCATTTGGCTAGGCAGCCGTATGATCGGACGCACCCAGATGGAACGGGCCGAATACGGGATCG
Organism: Neorhizobium sp. S3-V5DH; assembly: GCF_004343065.1. NCBI lineage: Bacteria > Pseudomonadati > Pseudomonadota > Alphaproteobacteria > Hyphomicrobiales > Rhizobiaceae > Neorhizobium > Neorhizobium sp. S3-V5DH. The sequence goes on along the minus strand of NZ_SMCL01000031.1, from coordinate 8,688 downwards.
CTGCTGCATTGATCAGCCAGGCGGTTGACCAGCTGTCACTGTTTCAGGAGATGAGCGCTATTGACGGTCGCATGACCAGAGATGGCCTGTTCATCGATGCGGTCAACGCGATCTTCCGGCTTTCCAGAGGCGATCTTGAAAAAGCGGAAATGCGGCTGCAGGAACAGGTTCAATATCAACCGCGAGCGTCTGCTTTTGCCTGGTTGTCCTTCATCCGCACCTTCCAGGTGGGTCAGCGGTTCAGTGCGCTGGACGCGCATCTGATCGAAGAGGCGCAGGCCTATGCTCGAAAGGCTCTGGAACTCGATCCGAACAATTCCGTCTCCCTGGCACTGGTCGGGCATGTCCATTCCTTCCTGTTCCGGGAATACGATTATGCAGCCGGACTGTTCGAGAAGTCGATCCGCCTGAACCCGGCCCTGCCGATGGGGTGGGACCTCTATGCCATGCTGCATTGCTATGCGGGGCAGCCGGAAAAGGCGAGCGCAATGGCGCGGTGGGTTCAGGAGCTCGGCGTCTACAGCCCTCATAAATATTACTTCGACACGACGAAATCCATCAGCGCCGGGCTGGCGGGTGATCATATGGCGGCGATAGCGGCCGGCGAGGATGCGCTGCATTCCCGGCCGAACTTCAATAGCCTGTTGCGCTATCTCGCCTCCAGCCACGCTCACGTCGGCAATTTGGAGGTCGCTCGGCGATATGTGGAACGGCTCGATAAGGTTGAGAACGGGTTTTCCATAACGTCGTTTCGCGGCACAGGTTATCCTCTGCTCGATACAGGCGGCGGAAAGCTGCTGCTCGACGGCCTGATCAAGGCCGGCGCCCGAATTCGTTGAGACCAACACATTCAGGATGATCTCATTTCAGGAGGTAGGGGGCATGGTCGGAGAAGCAACTTTTGATCCACAATCTAAGATTGTGGAATTTATGAACTGTTATAAATTTAAAGTCGAACCGGATGCGGTTCTTCCTTGTGAGCCGAGAGCTGTTGAGGTGGTTCCTGACCCGGTGGAGCAGCCATCGCCCCCGGTTTCTCCTGCCTCGGCATTTTCCCCTGAAGACGATAATCCCATAGATGAGCCCCCGTTGATGATGGAGGCAATGGTGGCAGCGGCGTCGGTCCTCAGTAGCGTCGCGAACAAGTCGGTCCTCAACAAGGCCAGCCTGAACAAGAACAAGAATAAAAACAAGAATAAGAACAAAAACAAAAACAAGTCGACGATGGACGGCGCAAGTCTCGGCATGTCGCAACTTATTCCGGCCTTCGAATTGCGTCGATTGCATCAGCAGCCGTCGCGCAACGCCTTCACTGCCGCGCGACGCTTTACCTGGGAAATGCTCGACATTGCACCACCACCCGGCCCGGATTACACCCGGTTGGAAGCAGCGGTGCTGCTCTCCATGCAGCGGCGCGACCGTGAGCGGGCGAGGCGATTGCCCGACATCCAGGCTGAGGCGACCATTTCCGTATCGGAATTCACCCGCGCCCTGTATATCGAAGAGGTTGGCGGTTTTGAACAGACCGAGGGATTGTTTCAGGCGATCTTGACCGCCTGCGAATATGTTGGGCTACTTTACAAGAGCCAGTTCAACAGGCTTCGCCCGAACCAGTTCGAATCCCTGTTGCGGCCGCTCCTGCCCGTGCCGGTGCACGAGTCCTACCCCAGCAACCATGCCTTCCAGTGTTTTTCGATCGTATTCGCCTTCTCGACGATACTGCCCGAACATCCTGCAACGGACGAACTCGCCCGCATTGCCCAGAATGTCGCTGAAAATCGCGAGTGGGCAGGCCTCCATTATCCAAGCGACACGCAAGCTGGCCGGGATCTGGCCCGCCGTTTCGCCCCCTACCTCCACGATGCGTTTGGGCCGCTTTTCCAGGCCGTCCATGACGAGTGGGTTTAAGGCAGATTTAATTCTTGGGAGAACGAAGGTCATGATGCTAGCCGACATGCAAGCGCCGCAAACCGCACCAATGAACTATTACTATCTCTGGCATCTGACGGCCCTGGGCGTCATCGATGCGGATTACGGCTCGCCACCGGTCGCGCCGCCGGCCGAAGACGAGACTGCCGCACTCGAGGTCCATGATCCGGAGATCGGAGGAAATGTCTGGGATACAATCGCGGCTGCCGGCCCCATCCATCCGGCCCGGGTTGCGCTGATCGATGTAGGGGTATCGCCAGACCATCCGAATTTGGCGACCCGGCTTGATCGCGAAGCCTCGATCGACCTTACGAGCCATCGTTATGGTTCACGCTTTGCCGAAATCCTCGATGCGACCACCTCCTTCGATCGGGAGGAAAAGCAAGCCTTCTTCGCCGGGCTCGACATCACTCCTTTGGGAAATCTCGGTTTGTCCAACGATGATCGGGAATATCTTGACGACATTGTCGCGGAATATGCCGCCTCGCAGGGCGTCGTCCGCCGGCTGTTCCATCCGGAGTCCGTTTTTGCCTCCCATGGCACCTGCTGTGCCGGCCTGATCGTCGGCGAACCGGCCGTGGTCGCGGGAGAGGGAGAGCCGCCGGAGCCTCCGGAGAGCGCATTCTATGGTGACGGCAGTACGCCATGTCCGAGTGCCAATCGCAACGTTATTCCCTATTTCGGTGTTGATCCCTTCTCGCGGCTGATCTCGATCAGGACGTCTTTTGAGGATGATGTTCAGCAATTCATTGCTGCATTTCTCTACGCCTATCACCAGCACGTCGATGTAATCGTCCTGCCACGGGGCTTGCCGGATCCGAAGCGCAGCCGAGTCATTCCAAAGAACGAGTTGAAAGCCGATCTTGAACGCTGGAAAAACCAGATTGCCGCGGATTTGTTTGCCCGTATCTCCTTTGCGGAACAGGGCAGCTTTGAGCTGGAACCCAAAGCCCCGCAGAAGGGGTCAAATCCTGATAGAGCGTGGCATGTCCTCAAGCAGCTCATTGTTGCCATCAGCCAGCATATTCCGATCGTTTGCGCGGCGGGAAACAGTGGCGAAAGCCAGCTAATCTACCCGGCCAATCTGGCTGCCGATGACAACGGGATCATCGCGGTCGGCGCCGTTACGGTCGAGGGTTATCGGTCAGGATACAGCAATTACGGAGAGGGGCTTACGGTCGTTTCGCCATCCGACGACGGCGAGGTCTTCAACCGTCACCAGTTGCGCGTCGATCGATTGTCTCCTTTCGCTGCGCAACATGATTACGAAGCATTTGGGCTTCGGGAATATCACTATTCCCATTTCTCCCTGCTGACGACCGATCTGCCCGGCGCATTCGGTTACAACCGGGGTGCTGACCCATGGTCCTCCATCGTGCCGTTCGGGGCCAATCCCGGCATCGGTGGAGGTTACTATACCACGTTCGGCGGCACGTCCGGAGCCTCTGCGGAGGTGGGAGGCATCTGCGCATTGATCCAAAGGGCATATAAGAGCCAAAATGACAGCGAGGCGCGGCTCTCTGGCCCAGCAGTAAAGTCCATCCTTCAAACTACGTCCCGGCTGGATGCGGCAGTAGCACCGGGAGTACGCGTGTTGACTGCCGACTGCATGAATGCCGACGGCGAAGATGCTCTCGATATGAGCTATTTCTTCGGGTTCGGCCTGCCCGATGTTCGGGCGGCTGTCGCCGCCGTGTTGACGCCGTGACGTAGTTCTCGATGAGTTTCACGAAGTTGAGGCCCCCTAAAAAAGGGGGTCTTTTTTTAGTCGCGGCCCTCTTTTAACGGAAGTTTCACGCGGTACTGGCGTGCCGATGACGGGTCCACAAGAAGCTCCTCTCAACGAAAGACAAGACGAGATCGGTGGTTTTTGAACCGGATTGGCCGCAGGTACGGCCGTTCCGGAGCAACCATTCTTCCCGAAATGACGGGTCTCATGATGAGACTTGAAGCCTGAGGGATGAGGAGAACTAAGATGTCTGCTTATCAGATCGAGCAGTTGGCGGATCAGGCCAGGGCCTTGCTCCGGCGCAATCCGCTCTTTGCAAAGTCCAGTTCCGTGAACGCCGCCGCAGCTGGCAATATGCTGAAGCTGTTGCCTCGTTATGCCCGAATTCTTGCTGCCGCATCCGAACTGCCAGATTGCGGCGAGAGGGTGGAGGCGTTGGCCGGTTATTTCCCTGGCCTGGCGGATGGCGGATACCGTGATGCCGAAACGTTCCTGCCCTTTTCAGCGTTCCTGCCCGTGCGAAGCGACCCCTACCGATCTCCCGCTCTGACTGCCTGGATGGATGAGCTTCAGCGGGGGCTGGAAAGGTATGTCGACGGTGCCAGTTCCGAGGTCGTGGATCATAACCTGCAGCCTCATCTATTGGCCGAGGACCTTGCGCTCGAACGCCATCCGGTTCGGCGGCTGACCTGCGGTATCGGTCTTGTTCCGGCCGCTAGTCTGGCAGCAAGCCGAATGATGCAAAAGCGCATCGCTGGTCTGCCAATCGGCCCCGACCTCGAATATGCCCGGATGAGCGACCGTGACCGGGAGCGGATCGCCGATCATCTCGAGAAGGCAATCGCCTTTATATCGGCCGTCGATCCCGCAGGCTATCAACGGCTGACTGCGGGTCTTCATACGCTCTACATCGGAACCAGGCATGGCGCTACCAACTCGTTCTCCAGCTCGGAGGATCTGCCGGCAAGTGCCGTCGTAGTTCTGTCACAGGAAAGGTTGGACGCCGAAGATTATCCGGCAACTGCAGCAGAACTTCTGCGCGAAGTGGGCCATGTCCTGCTGCAGTTATACACGAGCGCGGCGGTGTCATCGCTGCCCGCCGAACTCCGGTACGTATCGCCATACACCCACAGCCTACAGACGCTCGAAAGCATCCTGCACATGGCCTACGCCGTTCCCTGGGAGTGCGCCGTTCGCATCGCATGCTTGCCTTTCAGAGCACCGCCTGAGCACCGTGCACGGGAAGCTGCATTTGTTATTGCGTATGCTGCCCGTCTAATTCCGCTCATCGATATCGCCCGTGAGGGGATCGAGCGTCTGGGCGGCGATGTCCTTCTCGACCTCCGGGACATCGCCGTCATTCCTTCCTGGGGCGCCGGGGTCTTGGCGCTTGTCGACCGGCTCCTCGAATGCGAGCCGGCGGCTCGGCGCCAGGCCTATTATGCCCAGCGTCTGTGTGTCGTGGATCGTCAGGCCTGGGACCTTGGGCAGGCGCTTCTGCGGGGCGAGCAGCCCATCGATCCGAGAATGGGCCGTCCAATGCTGCAGAGCACCGGCGAAGGGCTCAGTCTCTGGTACGATGGCCGCCTCCACATGATCCGCAAGGCCGCCAGTCGGCCTCCCGATTGGCACGACATTCGAGTTGCCCCGCCGGCGGAGACGCCAAGTCCGATCCCGATGGAGCACGCGTGATGGGCAAGCGCGGTTCCTGTGAATTTTCAGCAATCTGTGACTGGATCAAGCAAGGTGAATGATGATGAAAGCCTTTGAGTATCATGCGGATCTCTTTGATGCCGTTCACGACACGGATTTCGTCATTGTCGGATGCGGAAGCCTCGGTTCCCAGATCGCTTCCCAGCTTGCGGCGCTCGGGGCTCGCCATTTTTTCCTGGTGGACGGGGACCGCATCGAAGAGAGCAATCTGCAACGACTGAGCTGGGCAACGACACGAGATATCGGTCAATTGAAGAGCGACAGGTTGGCGACTTATCTCGCCTCCCGCTTTTCTGCGGTAGTTGCAATCATGACCCGGTTCGCCGACGGGGCGGAGGCCGCCCGGCTCATTCTGGCCCGTACGCGTAAACCATTTCTGATACTTGCAGAGGATAGTGTTTCTCTGGCCCCCCGATTTCTTGCCGAATATCACGCGGCGGCCCCGGTGCCTCCACCTTACCTGCATGTCGGCCAGAACGGTTCTATTTGTGTCGCCGGCCCGCTGGTGGCGCAGCCGGATGATGCCTGCCCTTTCTGTTGTGCGACGCTGCAGGCACCGATCGACACGGGCGTCGTAGGCCGGCCGTCGCCGGCCGATAATGCTCTGATTGCCTGTTTTGCGGTTTCCCAGATCGCCATCGAGCGTCTTACCCACCGCAGTTCATTGCGCGGCCATCGCTGGCTCTTTAATCCCGCTGTGGGTAGCGCTTCGCTTCATGCCGTTGCCAAGAGCCCTGATTGCAAGGTGTGTCACCCATGAAGCCCCTCTCTCCTTAGGACTACCCGAAATCGCGCTCTGCGTAGTCCAGTGACGCTGACGTTACTCAACCCGGTTCTATAGACGATGTATGCCAAACGCAGTTTCGCGCAGATATCACTCGTCCCTCCATGCACATATTTCATGGCCGGCATGAGATCGGGAAGCGATGCGAAGGAGCAGGCGCAGCGTTCAGGCGAAAGCGTCGTTCGACAGCCGGAAACGGAGTAAGCCGACAATTGTAATGAAATCCAATCTACGGACTGGGTGTGATCGGTGAAGGAATCAGTTTTATTGCCCCCGTTATCGTCGGATCAACCGTTTCAAGACGGTCCAGCGCCACAGAGATGCCAAAGAAGAGCAACGCGATAATCGGAATAAGGAAGAGCAATCCAGCGTTTTGCCCGCGCATGTCAAACTCCACACTAATTGACGCGTGGACAATCGCCATTTCAAGTTTAACGATGGGTTAACATGTCTCCGTTTTGCACAGGACGCGGAAGTCAAGCTCCTTTCTCGAAACATCCGCGCCAGCACGGGGACTGGTTAGGGAGTGTTACCCTGTGTTAGGTGCGGTCGCCGGCGGCGGCGTCTCATCGGAGGGCGTGCTTGGTCCTCTCATAAGAAAGGCGGCAATCAAGGCCACTATGAGCACCACGAGCACGCCAATGATTGCGTTCTTGGCCATTGTGGCTACCTTATTAGAAACTTGGCGAATACCACATGGCCATCGCGATCAGCGAGGCGAGGGCGACGTTTAGGCCAATGTATAAAAGCCAGTCGTGACGATTGTGCCGTAGGCGGTTCATGTTCATCATCCTCCAGATGAAGAACATCGCATCGATCGTGCGGTTCCCTACGACATTTAACGGCAAGCCGGGTTGTGGAATTTTCGGCTCGGATCTATCGAAGATGAACCATTCCATAGGATCAATGCCTCGCTTGTAAGCCAATCCCGCCTAGGATCTTGCTTCAGGTCGATGGGGCAGGTTCGTGAAGCATGCCTGCCGGGAAGGAATCTGACCGGTTCGCAGGGACATCGGCCTACCCGTCAGCGTTTGGAACCGCGTCCGGCAGCCCCTTTCGACTCAGGGCTGAGCTTTCAGTTGGCGTTGAGGCGTCGTCCGACTTGGTATCAAGCGGCTGATTTGTTTCGAATTCGTCAGGCCTCAAGCACCGAAAACTCAGCTGAACGATTTGAAGAAAAGATGATTAGCATTTATACTTTTGCTTAGTATTGTGGATCTCGTGGAAAAGCAATTCGTGCGGCAAAATTCCGTTGCGTTGTTATCGGTTGCAGGAATGACGCTTCTGGTTCAGTGACGCTCAAAATTATACTCTATCACATTCTTTCCAGGGTTTTTTCTTATTACCTCCATTTTTTACGGAAGTTTAACGCCGTTTTGGCGGGGCGATGACGGATTTGAGAGAAATTCCCCTCACGAAAGACGGTGAGAGAACATAGTCCGGTTGGCTGGCTTTGGCCGCCCCGGTGGCAACCGCTCCATCGGCGGGGGTATCAGTGCTCCGTAAGAGCTTGATGCCGGTGAGGCGGGTCCTCATGCCTACTTTCGTCTCCGAACGATGAAGAGCTCACAGAGAGCTTCGGCAAGACCGTTCAACGGGCCGAGAGGAGATCCTCCAGTCATTCGGGAAATTGATGACGGCGACTGTTGTTCGCCCGACTCAAAATCAAACACGACGTCCGCAGAAGCGGGTTTCGCCAAACAATGGAGTGAAAAATGACTGTGCCTATAGAAAAGATCGCCTTCCTCGTCGCCGCGGCCTGCATGGCCTCGTTTGCCGGACATGTACTTGCCTATGATGGCCACCGGTTGACGACTGCAGACGAGGTTTCGTTCGCCGCCCAGGTGAGTGTCGCCGGAGCCGAGACAAAAGCGGATGTCACACGGGAGGTGACGCGGGTCCGCACCCCGACTCGTCGTGACAACCGGTTTGCCGGCGACGAACAGAACTAAACCCCGAAAATTCAAACAGTTCATTCAAGACATCGATCGGTTGGGTCGCACCAGGAACCGATCAGAAAAAGGAACGACTATCATGAAAAACTCTGTCATCTCCACCATCTTCGCCACTCTCTTGGCATCCACCGTTGCAGGCGGTGCCTTTGCGCAGGAGGGCGAGTATTATGAGGGCGCCTCTCGCGACCGCGACTATCTGACTGTCACGACGGATTCGCTGGGCATCCCCTCCGTTACCCGTTACGGCTATCCGCCGTTGAAGAAGGCTCCGGGTCTCGATCAGCCGGCATCTCCGATGATCGACAGCGGTGACTATTACGACGGCGCAGCTCGTCCCCATTAATCGCAAAGAGATTGAAATCGAGCGCCGGGACCTCCCGGCGCTCTTTCCGTTGTGCGCCCAGCATGGGCGCATTCTTGTGGGTGCAAGTCCCACCGTGAGCTGGTCACAGCAAGCGAAGAGAAGCGCAACTGCGTGAGGGCGACCGAGCGTGGGGAGGAAGCGTGGATCGAAACTGCGGGTCGATGAACAAGAACCGGATATGAGGCGATGCCGACCAGGGCGAGCGGGCAACGAA
>NZ_SMCL01000030.1:0-51278 GCF_004343065.1 Neorhizobium sp. S3-V5DH | reverse complement strand
GAGCCGGTAAAGCGGTGGGCTCAGACCGTGGATCCGCGAACGAAGGAGGCTCGTGATGCCACCAAGATGAACCATTGACAAAAAACCTGATGTGACGGGAATCGAACCAGCAACCCGTCCGTCACGTGTTTCAACCTACTGAAATCACGAGTGCTTTAACCATTCGATCGCAGTGTGTGTGGCGTAGATGCAATTTATGGACCTCAGCTCGCAGTCCGCAGTCATTGCCCCGGACAGTTCAAGCGGCTTTTCTCAAATGTTTTCAGCGGTGTAAATGTCAAATGGAAGCAAATTTTGTGTCATTGGAAATGAGTCTGATCTATTGAGCACCGCATCTCCCATGGTCCGTACTAGGGTCTCTGTCAATTGACGTGCAGGATGAGAAAGAACAGCCTTTAGCAACCCCTCCGCTAAGCCAGCACGTGTTTCGTTTGTCAGTTCATGGGCCACGACGACCAATCTCTGAGCTTTCGGGCTGCGGTCCTCCCGCAGGGCTCGCATGACCCCTGTCACACCGCCTCCTGCAACATAAAGACCGACCCACCGATCCTGCGAAGCTAGAAGCCTCTTGGTGAACTGATAAGCAGACTCAGGCTCCTCCATCGTAGCCAATGTCTCAAGCATCTGAAACTTCGGTGCAGCTTCGCGAAAGTAGGACCTGAAGCCCATTTCACATAGTTCCTGAGCGAGATAGCGGTGGCTGCCAACGTAGACAGCGACCTCGCCCGGTTTAGAATTTAGGTGGGCAATGAACCAGGCTGCCGTTCGCCCTTTCTTGGCACAATCGTTTCCCACGAAGCCGGCCCGCTCGGGTGCCGACACGTCAGAGATCATCGTCACCACTGGGATGCCGTCTGCAGAGAGGTCCGCGATGGCGTGATTGACCTGAGGATGGTCGGATGTGATCATTCCGATGACGTCGGCCTCCCGGCTGAGTGCATGAATGGCTGCTGCCGCCTTGTCGGGGCTCAGATCGTCCATGAAGCGTACGATCGCCCGCCCGTGAGCATCAGGGAATGCCTCCACCGATCTTGTCAGAAGCTCACTCCACATCTGGTAAAGTTTGCGGTGCTGCTGCTTGAGCAGAAAGCCGAATTTGATAACCGGCTTGTCCGCCTCGATACGCCGCTTGATCGCCGTCAGGCCATGAAAGCCAATTCGTTCAGCAGCCTCCAGCACCAGGTCTGCTGTCTTGGGGCGGACGGGTTGTCGTCCGTTAAGCACTCTGTCGACGGTTGAAATCCCCACATTTGCTGCTTTAGCCAGGTCGGCAATCGTCGGTCGCGACAAGTCATATTCTCCCATTTCGTGAAAGCCATTCTGAACGTTTTTGAAAGAAAAGGATAGACCGAAATTGACAGATTTTGAAGAAGTGGCCAATGATCGTGCATCGACAAGTCGCCTTGTCGCGCGGGCTTGGGAGAGCCTGAAATTTCGGAGGAAATACTCATATGACACTGACGAACGGCACCGCCACCGCGGTGGCTGCCGCTGCAAACGGCTATGTCCTCGAAATGCGGGGGATTACGAAGTCATTCCCTGGTGTGAAGGCACTTGACGGCATGAACCTGAAGGTGCGTCCGGGCAGCGTTCACGTCCTGGTCGGTGAAAACGGCGCCGGCAAATCGACGCTCATGAAGATTCTGAGTGGTATATACGCGATCGACGACGGGGAGATTTTCTTTCAAGGCGAAAAGCTCGACCACCAAAATGCAGCCGCAGCGCTGGATCGCGGCATCTCGATGATCCATCAGGAGCTCAGCCCCGTCCTCGATATGACGATCGCCGAGAACATCTTCCTCGGTCGTGAGCCTACTGTTGGAAAGAAGGGCGTTTTCGCCTCCTTCGTCGACTTCAACCGCATGAATGCCGACACACAAAAACTTCTTGATCGGCTGGGCCTTAGATATTCGGCCGACACCAAGATGCGCGATCTTTCCATCGCCGCCATGCAACTGGTCGAGATCGTCAAGGCAATTTCGCGGGAGGCATCGCTCGTCATCATGGACGAGCCAACGTCCGCGATCAGCGACACCGAAGTTGCCATGCTGTTCCAGCAGATCGCCGACCTGAAGGTAAACGGCGTTGCGATCATATACATCACCCACAAGATGGACGAGATCTTCCAGATCGCCGACGACATTACCGTCATTCGCGACGGTCAGTTCATCGCCACAGGGCCATCCGGCGACTACACAGAAACAAAGCTGATTTCCCAGATGGTCGGCCGGACGATCTCGAGCATCTTCCCAAAGGAAGAGGTAACCATTGGCGATGTGGTGCTCTCGCTGGACAATGTCAGCCGCGCGGGCGTCTTCGACAATGTCAGCTTCACGGTGCGCGTCGGTGAGATTGTCGGATTGGCCGGATTGATCGGCGCTGGTCGAACAGAGGTCGCCCGGGTGATTTTCGGCTTGGACCAAAGTGACGGCGGCACGATCCGCCTGAATGGTGCACCGATCAAGATTGCCTCCCCCACGGATGCAATCCGGCAGGGAATCGCCATGGTGTCGGAAGATCGCAAGGCTGAAGGCCTCGTGCTTTGCCGATCGGTCGGCGAAAACATCTCGCTCGCCAATTTGAAGAAATTCGCCTCCGGGCTGTTCATCAGCGAAAGGCAGGAGGAAACAGCCGCCCAGCGTATGATCAAGATGCTGCAGATCAAAACGCCGAACACGGAGATGATCGTCGAAAATCTGAGTGGCGGCAACCAGCAGAAGATCGTCCTGGCAAAATGGCTTCTGGGCGATCTCAAGCTCTTGATCCTGGACGAGCCGACGCGCGGCATAGATGTCGGATCCAAGTCCGAAATTCACAAATTGATGACTGAGTTTGCCCGCCAGGGCCTGGCGATCCTCATGATCTCGTCGGAGCTGCCCGAGGTTCTCGGAATGAGCGATCGCGTGGTTGTGATGAGCGAAGGCCGAGTTGCCGGCGAACTGACAAGAAGCGAGGCGTCGCAGGAAAGCGTCATGCGCCTTGCAACGGGAGGACACTGATGAGGATGGAAACCGCAACGAAGAGCGATACGCAAGGCACCAAGCCGTCGCCGCTGAGCAATTTGGACTTTGCGCAGATTTACCGCAAATACGGGACGGTGCTCATCTTCATAGGCATCTGTATCCTGGCATCGCTTCTCAGCCCGACGTTCCTTACCGAAGCCAACTTGACCAACGTGTTGCGGCAGGTCGTGGTCGTCAGCCTACTTGCTTGCGGCGTCACTTTCATCATCATCCTTGGCCATATCGACGTGTCTCTTGGTTCGGTGCTGGCGCTTTGCGGCGTGATCGCAACAAGCGTCATGGCGATGACTGGCAGCGTCATTCTTGCGGTCTGCGCAGGGATCGCGGTCGGTATCTTTACCGGCCTGATCAATGGCTTTGTCATCACGTTCTTCCGGATTCCGTCTTTCATCATGACGCTTGCGATGACGACGGTCGCCCGCGGTGCCGTGCTTCTCTACACCGGCGGCTCACCAGTCACCGGTCTAGGCGACTTCAAGGTCATCGGTCAGGGCTCGGTCGGTCCGGTTCCGATTTCCGTGCTCATCCTGGCGGCTTTTGTCATCCTTTCATGGGTCCTTCTCAACAAGACGAAGTTCGGCCGCTATGTCTATGCCGTCGGCGGCAACGAGCGGGCGTCCAGAGCTTCTGGCATCAATCCCGATAGCATCGTCGTCAAGGCGTTTATTTTCAACGGGATACTCTGCGCGGTTGCCGGGATCGTTCTTATGTCGCGCATCAATTCCGGCCAGCCGGCAGGGGGCGTCGGCTACGAATTCGACGCCATCACCGCTGTCGTCGTCGGTGGCACAAGCTTGATGGGGGGCACCGGCACGATCACCGGCACGATCATCGGCGCAATGATCATAGGTGTCATCAACAACATCCTCAATCTCCTCAATGTCAGCTCGTACTGGCAGCAGATCATCAAGGGACTGATCATTGCGATCGCCGTCATCCTCGATGTCTGGACAAAATCGGCCCGCAGCAAAAAGAAGGCCTGACTGTTCGAGGCCGCACCACGATTTGCGGCCAGGACCAACTGTGCGTGCGCTTCACGACGCAAAACGTAACCTAGTCTCAATTGGGAGGAACCTATGAAACTCATCGCTAAACTCGCTCTTGCCTGCGCTGTTTCCGTCTCAGCTCTGTCGGCAGGTGCTGCCTTTGCGGCTGACAAATTCGTCGTTGGTTATGCGAACATGGCCGACACCGACGTCTTCGTCATGGCACGTAAGAACGCCTTCATCGAGGCCGCCAAATCCGATGCGGATATCGAAGTCAACTTCTCTGATGCCAACAATGACGCCAGCAAGCAGCTCGACCAGATCGATAATTTCATCGCCCAGAAGGTCAACGCCATCGTTGTCGTTCCCGTCGATTATCAGGGCATCGTCCCTGGCGTGGAAAAGGCTAACGCGGCAGGCATTCCAGTCATAGCACTCGGAATCCAGTCGGCTGGCGGGAAGTATACCTTCGTCGGTTCCAAGAACATCGACGCCGGTCGCCTTCAGGGTGAGTTCATGAAGGCTAACCTGCCAAAGGATGCCAAGATCCTCTATCTCGAAGGCACACCGGGCCTGTCGCATACGCAAGAGCGCAAGAAAGGCTTCGACGAAGCCCTAGGTCGCTCTGACGTAACCACGCTCGCCAGCCTGTCGGCAAATTACGATCGCGCAGAAGGCATGAAGGTAACTGAAGACTGGATCCAGAGCTTCCCGAAGTTCGATGGCATCATCGCTGCCAATGACCAAATGGCGCTGGGCGCTCTCGAAGCCCTCAAGGGTGCAAACCGCCTCAATGGTGTCCTCATCTCCGGCGTCGATGGTGTGCCGGATGCGTTGACCGCCATTAAGGCCGACGAAATGTCCCAGACGATTTTCCAGGACGCAACTGGTCAGGCGAAGGCCGCCTTCGAGGTTGTTGAGGGGATTAAGAAGGGCGAACAGCCGCCGGCCGAGAAGCTGGTTCCCTTCGCTTCCATCACCAAGGAAAACGTCGACCAGTTCATCAATAAGTGATTCCTCCCGGGCGTGTCGGGGATCCGTTCCCGGCACGTCGAACCTTTCTACTGTCCATCAGCCGGTGTCCGAAACACAGGAAAAAACATGACAATTAGAATTGCAGTTATCGGCGCAGGCCTGATGGGGGCGGATCACGCGAAGATCGTTGCAGAGGAGATGCAGGGTGCCACGCTGCAACTTGTCTGCGACATGGACGAGAGCCGTGCCCGCAAAGTCGCCAACTTATATGGCGCGGCTGGCGTCGGAAACGATCCGGAGGCTGCTATTTGCCGTGCCGACATCGATGCGGTGATCGTGGCGAGCCCGGATTTCACGCATGCTCCACTTTCGCTTGCCTGCATCGCCGCTGGAAAGAAGGTTCTTTGCGAGAAGCCCCTGTCACAATCGTCGGAAGAATGCCTGAAGGTGATGAATGCCGAGATGGCGGCAGGTGCGCGCTCTGTGCAGCTCGGCTTCATGCGTCGATATGATCAGTCCTACGTTGAAATGAAGCTGGCACTGAAAAGCGGGGCGGTCGGCCGCCCTCTGATGATGCATAATTTCCATCGTAACGTCGAAACGCCTGCGTCTGACTTTACGGGCGCAATGGCGATTACCAATTCGGCGCCCCACGAATTCGACGTCGTCCGTCATGTACTGGGCACAGAATACGTCTCGATTTCGGCGTTTCAACCGAAACGCTCGGATGCTCTGGTCGCTCCTGTCCTCATGGTTCTGGAAACCGCCGATGGACAGCTGGTGAACATCGAAATCAACAATAATGCTGCCTATGGCTACGATGTTCGCGCCGAACTCGTTGGTGAAAAAGCCTCAATCGCGATGAACCAGGTTGCGTTCACGCGGATAGACCGGCGTCTGAGCCAACATACCGGTTATGACGCCGATTGGCGCGGCCGGTATTATGACGCCTATCGCCGTCAGAACCGCGCCTTTTTGCGCTTCGTCGAAACCGGGACATTCCCGGAGGTCGCGTCCAGCTGCTGGGACGGCTACTGCGCCGCAATCGTCGCCGAAGCGGGTGTCAGAGCTTTGAACGAAGGGCGGAAAGTCGCCGTCGAAATGATGAACAAGCCGGAGTTCTATGCATGAAACTGGGTTTCGTATCCGACAGCCTTGGCGGCGTGCCAATCGACGAACTGCTCGACCATGCCAAGCGCATGGGCGTATCGGGGGTGGAAGTCAACACCTGCGGATGGTCTACCGCGCCGCACTTCGATCTCAAAGCCATGCTGGGTAACCGGGATGCGCAGAAGTCCTTCCTCCAGGGGTTTGCCGACCGCGGCCTTGAGGTCATCAGCCTCAATGCGAACGGCAACCCCTTGCATCCGACAGACCCAACGCAAGGGGAAGGCCTGAAAGATACGATCCGGGTTGCCGGCGAGATGGGAATCAAGACCGTTTGTACAATGTCGGGCCTGCCCGCCGGCAGCGCCAACGACACGATGCCGAACTGGGTTGTCTCATCCTGGCCACCTGAGACGCAGGCGATTCTCCGATATCAGTGGGACGAAAAACTGCTACCGTTCTGGGAAGAAATCGTCTTGCTCGCGAAGGAGAATGGTGTCGAGCGGATCGCTCTTGAGCTCCACGGCAATCAGTGCGTCTATAACGTGCCATCGCTCCTGAAGCTGCGTCACGCCGTCGGACTGACCATCGGCGCCAACCTCGATCCCTCTCATCTGTTCTGGATGGGGGCGGATCCGCTGATTGCCGCCGAAGCTCTCGGCGACGCGATCTACCATGTCCACGCCAAGGATACGTTCCTCAATACGCCTAAGCAGGCGGTCACAAGCCTTCTTGAAAACGGAAGCCTGTTGGATATTCCTGCGCGTAGCTGGTCATATATCACGTTGGGCTTCGGTCATGGGGAAGAGTGGTGGCGTCAATTCTGCTATCGTCTGAAGATGGCCGGATATGACGGGTGGCTTTCGATTGAGCACGAGGATGTCCTCTTGAATTCCCTGGAAGGCTTGGAGAAATCCGTTGCCCTCCTGCAGGGCATAATGCCAAGCGCCGCAGCTGACTTCAAACCGCAGGCGATCTAAGCACCCAGAGGCGGTCGATCGACTTCAGGATAAAACGCATCCTCGGCAAAGCCTACCGCAGGGAGGATGGGGCTGGCCGGTGCCTACCCCTAACCGATTTGAGACACACATGGACACAACACTTGCTGTCATCACGATTGGGCGCTCATCAGTCGATCTATACGGCGCTCAGGTCGGTGGTCGGCTTGAAGACATGGGCTCTTCCAACAAGTCCATGGGTGGGAACCCACCAATATTGCTTGCGGAGCCGCTCGTCTCGGCCTGAGGAGCGCGCTGATCACTAAGGTTGGTGATCAGCATATGCGCCGGTTTATTCGCGAGCAGTTGGTGCGTGAGGGCGTCGATGTCCGTGGAGTGGCGATGACCATGAACGACTGACTGCGCTCGTCATCCTCGGCATTCGGGACGAGGAACAGTTCCCCTGATCTTCTATCGTGAAAATTGTGCTGATATGGCACTCGGCGAAGACGACATCGATGAGACCTTGATTGCTGACGCGCGGTCCGTCGTCGCCACAGGGACACATCTTTATCGGTAATGATGCGCTTCGGTGCCAGGCCTTGTTTCTTTAGTAGCGTGACCAGCAGCTGCTGGCCGCATCGATCACGACGCAGTCCGTGGTGCCCGGAAAAATTTGACATTTCGCCCTGATGGGAATCGAAGAATCATGCAAATCTGGTCGCTCCGTTTCAGCCTGGAGAAGAAGCGTCGTGCTTACGCAGAGGGTGGGACCCAGGTGCTGAAGGCTTTAAGAATTTTCCACCATGTTTACCCATGGATATCGCGATCAATCGTTCGGGACTAGGCGTTCCAGTCTTGGACCCGCAAACCGGGCACTCGATCAAATTCACGATGATTATTTGTCACCATAATCAGCCCTCGCGAGCGAGCGTGGCCTGCGATCAACTGATCATAGGGACCGACTGGATTTCCACTTCGCGCCAACTCGGCGCGCAATTGACCTGTATGGCTGGCCGCCATTTCGTCGTAACGTAGCACCTCGGGGCGCGCGGCAAAGCCCTCTACAACGGTAATATTCTTCCCATACTGGCCGACTTCTCCGCCCCGTAAATCAGCTCCATCAGCTAACCGGGCTGATGCACAACTGATCATGATGACGATTGAACGCCTCGCGCACCTGCTGCGGTCTATTCTTGATCGTAAAAATGCAGATGTTGGTGTCCAACATGTACTTCAGCATTAAAATGCCTCGCGCTCCTGGGAAGCCGGCTGATCACGCTCATTCATAAAGTCGGATGTCACCGCCGCTCCTTCAAACCAGCTGTTCCAGATCTCGCCAGCAGGGGCGATAATGCGCATGCGCCCAACGGCAACCATATCGACGCGCTTTACATCATCCGCCAATGCGACAGCCTTGAGCAGACGCACCGCCTGGCTTCAATTGCTCTGGAATACTGCACCTTGCCATCTGCGCCCCTCCGAATTTATCAACTGTTTATGCATTACCCTGATATGTCAATGGGATATACCGAAAGATGGCCCAAGGATCTGTTGGGACTGGCGAACCGTCTCGGTCCAGCGCGGGTTTTGATCCTTTGCAGGTCGAGCACTACAAGAAGTAGGGGTGCATTTTCTCGCGGCAGATTTAAAGCTAATTGAACATTTAGTCCTTTAGCTGCCTGTCATGGGGTAACAGGGGACACTCATGTCGGAAGCGCACATTAAACGCCCATTGTGGATGATAATTACGGCATGCGGCTTTGCTGCCGTTCTTTTTTCGAGCGTCGCCATCGGAGGTACGGCCTGGTATCGTCAATCGGTTGCAACCAGCGATGCGCTCGATCGCGAAGCAGCGGGTGATCTTGCCCTCATCCAAACCGACATGGCGGCGCAGAAGAAGGCGGCTTCGGCCCTTGCGTTAGCGATCGCCGGCCAGCCGGACATCGCGGGATTGATTGAACGCAACGCCCGCGACGAGATCATCGGACGGTTTTCAGGTGCAATGCCGTCCATCGTCAGCGAAGGGGGGCTGCAACTCATCACCTTCGCCAATGTCAGCGGGGAAGCGGTTGCGCGCATCCATGCGCCGGACAAGTTCGGTGACGACATGAAGACGCGTCGCAAAACCGTAGTTGATGCGCTGGCAACAGGAAAGCTGGTTGCAGGTACAGAGCCCGGCCGGACAGCCGTCAGCATGTTCGCCTCTGCGCCGGTGGTTCGCGACGGCAAGACGGTTGGTGTCGTGGATGTTGGTACAAGCCTGACCAACGCCTATTTCGGACCCCTCGCAGACCGTATTGGGGGCGAAGTTTCCGTGCACATCATGGTTGACGGCAAGCTTGAAAAGCAGGCCACCACGTCGCAAACGAGTTTCCTGTCGCCCGACGCGCTCAAGGCCGCCTTCGACGGCACAGCGATGCAACAGCAGCAGCAGATCACCACAGAAACCGGCAGCTACGTCGTCAGGACGGTCCCCTTCAACAATTTCTCCGGTTCCAAGATCGGCGTGCTGGAAATCGCTTCCGACGTGACCTCCGTGCTTGAGGATGCCCAGACCGCGCTATGGACCACAGTTGCCGGCACTAGCGTCGTCTCGCTTCTGTCGCTCATCGGCTTTTTCGTCTTTGCCCGCTCGCTTGGAGGAGTCCTTGCCGGCCTCACCGGGACGATGTCTCGGCTTGCCAGTGGCGACCTGGATGCTCTCATCGAGGGCGAAAGCCGGCCGGACGAGGTCGGCGCTATGGCGCGCGCGGTCAACGTGTTCAAGGATAATGCCCTCCATGCCAGGGCACTCGAACAGGAGACCAATTCCCAGCGGTCGCAGGTGGAAGAAGAGCGCCGTCGAACGGCCGAACAGGAACGTGTGCGCGCCGAAGCCATGGCACGGGCAACCTCAGGGCTTGCTGACGGCTTGCAGCAGCTCGCCGCAGGCAACCTCACCTTCGAGCTCAACCAGCATTTTGCGGAGGAGTTCGAAAGCCTGCGGGCCAACTTCAACCAGGCGGTGGCGCAGCTTCGCGAGACAATGACCTCGGTCGCCGAATCCACCAGCTCCATCGACAGCGGATCGCGCGAGATCAGCCAGAGTGCGGAGGACCTGTCGAAGCGTACCGAGCAGCAGGCCGCCTCGCTTGAGGAAACCGCCGCCGCGCTCGACCAGATCACCACGAATGTCGCCAACTCCTCCAAGCGCGCCGAAGAGGCGCGCACGGTGGCAATCCAGGCTAACGAGAACGCCAAGCAGTCCGGCACGGTGGTGGCGAACGCCGTAAATGCCATGGGCAGGATCGAGCAGTCGTCGAACCAGATCTCCAATATCATCGGCGTGATCGACGACATCGCCTTCCAGACCAACCTTCTGGCGCTTAACGCCGGCGTGGAAGCGGCACGCGCCGGGGAAGCCGGCAAGGGCTTTGCGGTCGTTGCACAGGAAGTGCGCGAACTTGCCCAACGCTCAGCAACAGCTGCCAAGGAGATCAAGGACCTCATCCGCAATTCGTCTGTTGAGGTTGGCAACGGGGTCAAGCTGGTGAGTGATACCGGGGAAGCGCTGAAGACTATCGAGAGTTATATCGTCACGATCAACCAGCACATGGATGCGATCGCGACGTCGTCGCGCGAACAGTCGGTGGGTCTTTCCGAAGTCAACACCGCCGTCAACCAGATGGACCAAGTGACCCAGCAGAACGCCGCGATGGTGGAAGAAGCCAACGCGGCTGGGGCAACGCTTGCCAACGAGGCAGGGAAGCTGCGCGAACTGGTCTTCCGGTTTCAGCTCGGCGGCGCCGATTCCGGCTACACGGCACGGCGCGCAGCGCCCGCAGCACCGGCTCCCTCGCCCGCGCGCGGCATGGTCAACAGGCTGGCCCGCGCCTTCAACGGCAAGAGCGCAACAGCGGCAGCCGTCAGCAACGACAGCTGGGAAGAGTTTTAAATGAATAGTCCTGGTCGGCAGCTCGGCCATTCCGACTAGGATGAGATGCCGGCCCAAAGACGGCATCAACCCTTGCGCGTTTCTACGATTGACGCATGACCTTCACAGACTTCACATTCCGCATGCGCGATGATCTCGGCTGGAAAGCGATGGCGTTCAAAACGGGTGAGCAGGGATTCGGTCATACAGCTACATTATCGACCCGAACCGCACCGGCCGGTTAAGGCGACGCCACCCTTCGATGCCACACAACATCGGACAACAAAATGATCCGAACGCCCTACAGCAAACGCCGTCATGAATTCGCATAGAGGGTTAAATTCTTGACCTGGATCGAACCATCGTCAGGCTAGGGATCCAGACAGCTCCTTCATTACGGAAATCCGGCGTGTCGTCTCGACGAAGTCGAGCACGACCTTCGATTTCTCCTCTGCCTGCCAGGCAACGAGTAGTTCCACCTCGGGCGGGATGTCGTCGAGCGACCGGTATGCGACATAGGGGCTTGGATTGTGCGCAAGCCAGGCAGGCGCGATGGCTATGCCGACACCTGCTGCCACGAGCGTCCCAATCGCCAACGTATGCGAGACCTCCTGGACGATGACGGGATAGACGCCGGCCCGACGGAATGCGTCCATGATCGCATGATAATAGCTCGCGCCGATCGTCGGCGCATAGGTGATGATCGGCTCGCCCGCGAAATCCTTGACACTCAGGTCTCTCTGCCCCGCCAGCCGATGATCCTTCGGCAAAACGGCGACGAAGCCCTCCTGCCGGATATGCTCGGCCTTCAGGAAACCGGCGGGATTGGTAGGGCGGATGAAAGCTACCTGGACTTTGCCACTCTGCAAAAGTTCAAGCTGTTGGGCCGTGCCCAGCACTTGTACATCGACAGTCATTGCCGGATAGCGCTTTCGAAACTCCGAAATGACCGGCGGCAGGACATGCGATAGCGCCACATGCACACCACTGACATAAATCGTTCCACTGTCCTCGCCGGAAATGGAACGGGTATGCGTGACCGCCCTGTCGATACCGCCTAGGATTTCCTGCGCGTGACGCAGGAATATCTCGCCCGCCGGCGTGAGCTTCACACGGCGCGTTGTGCGGTGGAAGAGCCGGGTACCGAGCCGCTCTTCGAGCTGGCGGATCTGCTGGCTGAGAGGTGCCTGGGCCATGCCGAGCTTGTCGGCCGCGCGGCTGAAATGCAGTTCTTCCGCCACGCATGCAAAATAATGGAGATGACGGAATTCGATACCGTATTTCATATTTAAACCATATCAATGATCCCGTGATTTTGTAATAGATAATAATCTATTCCCGTGATTAGTTTTCAAAAAAAATGACACAATAATTGGAACGGCTGGGGCCAACAGGCCCCGAAACGGGGCATTAATGACGCGTGTCTGGTTGCTGAAGATTCTGCGAACCGCGCTGACGCTCTGGTTCGTCGTGACGTTCACATTCGTGGTCTTGAGGACCTCCGGCGACCCGGTCGTCGCACTTGTCGGGGCCGACGCCACCCCGGAGGAAATCGAACAGTTCCGTGCGCTCTGGCGCCTCGATGACCCGCTATGGGTCCAATACTTGCGCTACGTCATGCAAATGGCGATCGGTGAGTTCGGCGTTTCCTATCGCGACGGTCGCGAGGTGATCGACATCATCGCCGAGCGCCTCCCCTGGACGCTGATGCTGGGGCTTTTCTCCTATCTCGGCGCCATCCTGATCGGCGTTCCAGCGGGTATTGTCGCCGCCATCAAGCGCGGCTCGACCTTCGACAATCTCATCATGGCCACCGCAGTCTTCGGCTTCGCGCTGCCGAACTTCTTCCTCGGGGTCCTCCTGATTCTGCTCTTCTCGCTGAGCCTGCAATGGCTTCCGAGTTCGGGCACCGGCTCCATCTTGCACCTGATCATGCCGGCGATCACGCTCGCCACGTTCACGGCGGGCACGCTCGCCCGCTTCACCCGCTCGGCCATGCTGGAAGTGCTCGATAAACTCTATATCCGGGCCGCCGCTGCAAAGGGAGTAGGCTATTGGAAGCGCATCATCTTCCATGCCCTGCCGAACGCCAGCATTCCCCTCGTGACGATCATCGGCCTCAACCTTGGCGAATTGATCGGCGGTGCGATCGTGGTGGAGACAGTCTTCGCATGGCCGGGGGTCGGCCGCCTGCTGGTGACCGCCGTCTCGTCCAGGGATCTGGCGGTTGTCCAGGGGCTCGTCCTGGTCATGGCCGTCACCATGGTGCTCGCAAATCTGGTAGTCGACCTGCTCTACGGCCTGCTTGATCCCCGCATCCGCGTACGAAACTGAGGATTGAAGGATGAAACGCGTCTCCCCCATCCTCGTCCTTGCCATCGCAGTGCTCGTCATCGCCGCGCTGGTCGCCATTGTCGGCAACGTCTTCACGCCCTACGGCATGTCGCAGCAGAGCCTGCTCGCGCGCCTCAGGCCACCGGCTTTCCTGACCGGCGGCAACTCGGATTTTCCGCTCGGCACCGACCGCATCGGCCGCGACATGGTGGCAAGGGTCATCGCCGGACTGCGCATGTCGCTCTCGGTCGCGATCGCCGGCACGATCATCGGAGCGGTCTTCGGCTCTGCGGTGGGCTTCATCGCCGCGCATTTTAGGGGATGGGTGGAAGAAGTCCTGATGATGCTCGTGGACTTCCAGGCATCGCTCCCCTTCATTCTCATCACCTTGACGTTGCTTGCCTTCTTCGGCAACAGCATGACGCTCTTCGTCATCCTGATGGGCCTGTTCGGCTGGGAAAAATATGCCCGCCTCTCCCGCGGCGTGGTCTTGTCGGCGATCAGCCAGCCCTATGCCAAGGCGATCGTCGCACTCGGCGCAGGCAACGGCCGGCTTTATCTCAAGCATGTCCTGCCGAATGTCGCGAGCGCGCTGATCGTACAGGTCACCCTCACCTTTCCACAGATCATCCTTCTGGAAACCTCGCTCAGTTTCTTGGGCCTGGGCATCCAGCCTCCACAGACGAGCCTCGGCCAGATCCTCGGGGACGGACGCGACTACCTGTCGACTGCATGGTGGATCTCGGTCGTGCCCGGATCGATCATTTTCCTCGTCACTCTTTCGATGAGCATCGTCGGCGATTGGTTGCGTGACCGGCTCGATCCGATGCTGCGTGTCAGAACCGCATGAAGAGAACCGTATAATCATAATTGGAGAAGGTGGAACCATGTATACCAGACGCGAAGTGGGAAGTCTCATTCTGGGAGCCGGTGCATTGTCGCTCGCCGGCCGCATGCCGCGGGCCAATGCCGCGGACCGGCCATCGTTGACGATCGCCGTCGACAATCTCTGGGCCAACATGGCGACGATCAACGGTATCTCGACCACGTCGCGCCGCATCTTCCCCAACTTCTACGACACGCTCGTCGACCGTGACTACATCAAGGATGAGAACGGCCTGCTCTTCGCACCGAAACTTGCGACGAAGTGGGAGCAGAACGGCAATGTTTGGAGCATCCAGCTCCGCGAAGGCGTGAAATTCCACGACGGCACCGAGATGACATCGGAGGATGCCGTCTTTACCTTGTCGCCCGAGCGACTATGGGGGCCGAAGCCGTTCGAACCGCGCGGCAAGACTTTCACGGCTGGCTTCAAGCGGGTCGAGGCGACAGGCAAATATACGTTCGAGATCGAAACCGAACGCCCCGACCCGAACATTCCGGCAAAGCTGACCGGCTATATCGGCTTCGTCGTGCCGAAAAAATACTACATGGAAGTGGGCGTCGACGGCTTCGGCCAGAAGCCGATCGGCACGGGTCCTTACAAGGTGACGACCTTCCGTTCAGGCGAGATCATGGTGCTGGAGGCCTTCGACGATTATTGGGACGGCGCGCCGCCGGTCAAGCAGATCTCCTGGAAGATCGTGCCGGAATTCGCCGCCCGAATGGCGGGCCTCGTCTCCGGCGAATTCGACTTCATGGTCAACATCCCGACCGATCAGGAGAAAACGCTGGAAAGCTACAAGGGCGTCGTGCTGAAGCGCGTGCTCGCCGACAACTATCCGGCCTTCGCCTTCAACACCCGCCCCGATCCGGCAGACAATCCGCTGGTCGACGCCAACTTGCGCTACGCCATGGTCCAGGCGATCGACATGGATTCGATTGTCCAGGCGCTGTTTAATGGCACGACCGAACATCCGGCCGTTCCGTTTAACTTCAAGGAATACGGCAAGTTCTATGATCCTAACTTGCCGGTGAAACTGCCCTACGACGTCGCCGCCGCCAAGGCGCTGGTCGCCAAGACGAAATACAAGGGCGAGAAGCTGCTCTGGCATATCACCCGGCAGTTTTATCCGAACTACGAGGCGGCGGCCGAAATCATGGTCGAGCAATGGCGGGAGATCGGCGTCAACGTCGAGGCGCAGGTACTCGACAATTTCGAACTCGTTTATCGCCGTCCCTACCATCTCATGAACATGTCCATGAGTTCGGACTTCATCCCCGGTGATCCCTACCAGCCGCTCTGGCTCGACTGGGGCCCGACCGCATCACGCTCGACGGCCAACTGGAAGACCTGGGATCCGACGCCGGAATTCGTCGAGCTGGGCAAGAAGTTCGACGCCACAACCGAATTTGAGGAACGCAAGAAGGCCTATCTGGCGCTTTCGGAAGAATGGCAGCGCGTGACGCCCGGCTACTACCTGTGGAAGAGCGTCTACAACTGCGCCCATCGCACCGGCATCGAATTCAAATTCAAGCCGAACGGCGAAATGCGCATCTACGGCGATTATTTCAAGTTCGTATGATGACCAGGATACGCAAGCATGCGCTGAAGGACATGACGTTCGCGGAATTTCGCGAGCGTCTTTCCGACAAGCCGGTCATCCTGCTGCCCTTCGGTAGCCAGGAGGAACAAGGCCCCCACGCCCCGATGGGCGATTTCATGCTGACCGAAGCGGTTGCGGGGCAAGTGGCGGAAGCTGCCGACGCGATCGTCGCGCCGACCATTCCCTTCGGTTATGCGGATTTCTTCAAGACCATTGCGGGCGGCATCCAGCTGCGGCCTTCGACGTTTTCGGCCGTCGTCGAAGATACCGTGACCGCCTTCCTCGATCACGGTATCGAGCATATTCTGATCCTGAACGGCCATACCAGCAACGCACCGCTCTTCGATCAGACACTTCGCCGTATTCGCACGGAACGCGGGGTTTCAATCCCCTTCGTCAATCTCTGGCAATCGATCCCCGACGCGCTCTGGAAGGAATTGCACGGCAGTTCCGTCGCCGCTGCGCGCGGCCATGGTGGCGAGCCGCTGACCTCCATCTACCTGCATCTCTGCCCCGAACTGATGCGCATGGACCTCGCCCGACCATCGATGCGCGCCAAGGCGTTCGGCCTACCGACCGGCGGCGTCAACAACGTACAGTTCGAGGGCATGCCCGTGCATGTGCAGCTCAACTGCCACGAGGTGAATGCCGATGGCATGCTGGGCGGCGATCCGTTGCTCGCCAGTGCGGAGAAAGGTGCGAGAATGGTCGAATATCTCGTGGGGTTCTGCGCCCGCTTCGTGGCACATATGCGCAGCTGCGACATGCGCTCGGTAGCCGGTTTCATTCCCGACGGCACAAAGGAGGCCTCATGAGCAGCGAGCGGCTTTCGATCGAACATTTGAACGTGCCGCTTCCGGAAGGCGCCGACCGGCGTTTTGCGGTCGAGGATCTGTCGCTGACGGTGAGCAAGGGCGAAATCCTCTGCATCGTCGGCGAGTCCGGGTCCGGCAAGTCGCTGACGGCGCTTGCCGCAATGGGCCTCCTGCCCCGCAATCTCGGACAGCCGGCCGGCCGGGTGATGTTCGAGGGCAAGGACTTGCTGACCATCGACGATGCGACCCGGCGCAGCATTACGGGCCGGCGCATCGCCATGATCTTCCAGGAGCCGATGGCGGCGCTGAACCCGATCTTCCGTGTCGGCGAACAGGTGTCGGAAACCTTCCGCATCCACACCAAACTGTCGCAGGCGGAGATCCGCGGGAAGGTGATCGACCTCTTCCGCGAGGTGCAGCTTCCCAATCCCGAACAGATCTACCACTCCTATCCTCACCAGCTTTCCGGCGGCCAGTGCCAGCGCGTCATGATTGCTACAGCGCTCGCGCTCGATCCATCGGTGCTGATCGCCGACGAGCCGACAACGGCGCTCGACGTCACCACCCAGGCGCAGATCCTCAAGCTGATGCTGGACCTGCGGGCCAGGCATGACACCGGCATCATCTTCATCACCCATGATTTCGGCGTTGTGGCGGAAATCGCCGATCGCGTCGCGGTGATGCAGATCGGCTGCCTCGTGGAGATCGGCACGCGTGACCAGATCCTCAATCACCCGCGTCAGGATTATACCCGCCGGCTGCTCGCAGCTGTACCGACGCTGACGCCGCGCAAGGAGCGCCAGGGGCTCGGCGATCCGGTGCTGATCGCCAGGAACATCGTGAAGACCTTTACCCGCTCCGGCCTTTTCGGTGGCGGCCGCACCGTGAAGGCGGTCGACAATGTCGACATCACCATCCGCCGCGGCGAAACGCTCGGCCTCGTGGGCGAATCCGGCTCAGGCAAATCGACCCTTGCCCAATGCGTCATCCGCCTCGTGCAACCGGAAAGTGGCGATATCCTGATATCCGGCGGCGATTTCGCGGGTCTCTCCGGCAAGGCGTTGCGCGAAGCCCGCCGCAAGGTGCAGATCGTTTTCCAGGACCCGTATACCGCTCTCGACCCGCGCGAAAAGGTCGGCGACGCGATCGCCGAAGGACCCATCATTCATGGGCTTGATCGCAAGGCTGCCATGGCTCGCGCGCTCGACCTCCTCGAAGCCTGCGGGCTCGACCGCAGTTCAGCGGACCGTTTCCCGCATGAATTCTCCGGCGGCCAGCGGCAGCGCATCTGCATCGCCCGTGCGCTGGCGGTCGAACCGGAACTCCTGATTGCCGACGAAAGCGTCTCGGCGCTCGACGTATCGGTGCAGGCGCAGGTCCTGAAACTGCTTGCCGACATGCAGGCCCGCCTCGGTTTCGGCATCCTCTTCATCACTCACGACCTGCGGGTCGCAAGCCAGATCTGCGACAACATCGCTGTCATGAAGAACGGGAGAATCGTCGAACGTGGCGACCCGGCTTCGCTCTTCGGCGCGCCGAAGGAAACCTACACCAAGGAACTGCTTGCCGCCGTGCCCGGCAAGGGCTGGCAGCATCACTCGGCCGAAAACAAGGCCGGAGAACAGAGACTCCGGAAGGAAGCGCCATGAAGAAATACCAGATCGGGCCTGTGCCGAAGCAGGTCGATGCCGAACTCATCCGGAAATTCGAGAGCGTCGAGGTCGCAACGATCGGCCATTTCCGCCATCGCGGTTTCCTGCGCCATTCAATTGCACCCGTTGTCGAGCCGAAGAACACATTGGTTGGCACGGCGATAACGGTCGCAATCCCCGGAACCGACTCCACGCTGCTCCATCATGCGATCGGCCTCCTGCGTCCCGGCGATTTCCTGTTGGTCGACCGGCTTGGCGACGACCGGCACGCCTGTATCGGCGGCGGTGTCGCCTTTGCCATCAGGACGGCTGGTGCGATCGGTGTTGCGATCGATGGCCCATGCACCGATGTCGAGGAAATCGTCGAACTCGGCCTGCCGCTGTGGTGCCGCGGCGTCTCCGGCATCACCACACGGCTCAACGACCTGGGTGGATCGCTCAATCTTCCTGTTTCGTGTGGCAACGTACCGGTCCTGCCGGGCGATGTTGTGGTCGCCGATGCGAGCGGCATCGTGGTTATCTCCGCCGATGAAGCGGACGAAGTCGTGGAAGAGGCAATGGCGCGGCAAGCGCGTGCCGGACGCAACAAGCACAGGATCGAGGCGGGTGAAAAGCTCGGCGATCTTTCGGGCGCAAGCCGCATGGTGGCTGCCGCGCTGGAGAGCCAATAATGGAAAACCCGCAATATAACCATTTGCGCGTCGAGCGCGGCATCTATCGCAAGGTGGCCGGTGTCAGCGAACATGGCGTCGTCACGTCACAACATTATGCGGCGGCTGAGGCGGGCGCTGCGGTTCTTGCCGCTGGCGGCAATGCCGTCGATGCGGCGGTCACCGCCGCCTTCACGCTTCAGACCGTCGAGCCCTGGATGACGAGCCTCGCCGCCTGCGGCTACATGCTCATCGCCGAGCCGGACAACAAGGTCGAGGTGGTCGAGTTCACCGGACGCGTGCCGTCCACTTTCGATGAGGAATTCTACAAGCCGGATCCGACGATCAAGACGTTCATCGGCCATCCGGCTTCGATCGACAACCGCAATGTCCGAGGCTTCACCGCCGCCGTCGTGCCGGGCTGCGTGCGCGGTTTTGCGGAGGCGCTGAAACGCCACGGCACGATCGGTTTCGACAGGGCTCTGGCGCCCGCGATCGAACGTGCCCGCAAGGGCATGTATGTTGACTGGCACACGACACTGGCGATCGCCATCGCCGAAGGCGAGCTTACCATGGACCCCGGCACTCGCTCCATCTTCCTGCCCGGCGGCCATGCGCCCGAACCGGGAGCGACGCTGCCTCTCGATCAACTTGCCAGGACACTGGAACAGCTCGCCAATGACGGCCCCGGCGCACTCTATGGCGGTGCGATCGGCGAGAAGCTCGTTGCTGACCTGAATGCCAGCGGCAGCTCGATCACGCTTGAGGACATGGCGAACTATGCGCCCCTTCTCTATCCGTCGCGGACCATGTCCCTGCAGGGGAAGACCGTGCACGTCGCCGGAGAAACCAGTGCCGGTCAGCGGCTCTTCGACGCGCTCGATCACTTCGACAGGAAGCGCGGCAGGGGCCCGGTCGACGCCGGTTTCTTTACAGCCATGGCCGAAGCATTGTGGGAAAGTTTCGGCGCCCACCGCAAGCGCCTCAATCCGGCCGAGACGAACGGCAAGACCAGCACAACCCAGGTCAACGCGGTGGACTCGGAAGGTCGCATGGTGGCGATCACATTCACATTGCTCAACCGGTTCGGCGCCCGTGCCCTATCGCAATCCACCGGCATCCTGCTCAACAACGGCATGTCCTGGTTCGATCCGACGCCCGGCCGCGCCAATTCATTGAGGCCGAATGCCTATGCACCGAGCAATATGTGCCCGGTGGCGATCACCGACGAGAACGGTCCATTCGCCGCCTACGGTGCCGCTGGCGGCAACCAGATCGTCCCATCGCTGGCCCAGCTGAGCGGCATGATCGTGCATGCGGGCCTTGATATCGAGGACGCGATGAACACCCCGCGTATGACGACAGGTCCGCATAGCGACATCATCTTCAACATCGACATGCCTGCCGATCAGATAGAAGCGCTCGAAAAGATCGCTAAGGTCCGGCCGGCGGCAGCCGTCGTCTATCCCCGCCCCTTCGCCGCGCCCGGCATGGTCGGCCGTCGCGGAGCATCGTTCGTCGGAATGCCCGACGTCACTTATCCGGCCGCCTTCGCTGCCACAGCCTGAACGAGCCCCTCATGACCGACCCGCTATTTGCAGCCGTTGAGATAGACGGCGTATTAAAGATTATTCCGCCAACGGCGCCGGCCGTCCCGCTTGTTTTCGATTCACCTCATAGCGGACTGACGATCCCAGACTTTGAACGGACGGTTTCCGATGAACTGGTGCGGGTTGCGGCCGATACCTACGTAGACGATCTTTTTGGCTTCGCACCCTCGATTGGTGCGCCATTGCTGATCGCCCAATTCCCACGCAGTTTCCTCGATCTCAACCGATCGGTGAAGGACGTTGACGTCGAAATGATCGAAGGCCAATGGCCGCACCCGACCCGCGACAGCGCCGCCGCCCGTCGCGGCATGGGGCTCGCCTGGCGTTACGCCTGGGGCGACACGCCAATGTATGGCCGCAAGTTAACGGTGAAGGAACTGGAAGAGCGGATCGAAACCTACTGGCGACCCTATCACCGAGAGATCGTCCGGCTGCTCGATGAAACCTATGCCGCCTTCGGCAAGGTCTATCACGTCAACTGCCATTCCATGCCGGCGATCGGCCATGTGCTTTCACCCGATCCTCCGGGCACGGTCCGCAAGGATGTAGTGATCGGCGACTATGACGGACAGTCAAGCGAGCCGGATTTCGTGAAGCTTGTCATCGAAACGCTGGAAGGCTTCGGCTACTCGGTGTCGCTGAACGTGCCTTTCCGGGGCGCCGAACTGATTTCGGCCTACAGCGCGCCGGCGAACAATCGGCACAGCATCCAGATCGAGCTTAACCGCAAGCTCTACATGGACGAGGAAACCCGCGAAAAGATTTCCGGCTACGACATGCTGAAAGCAAATCTCACGAAACTTGGTGATGTCATGCACGACTATGTTGCATGCCAGAGTTGAACGGTAATGATGCCGTTTGCGTTTCTAGATTATCGTTGACGGCACGAGGTCGTCGTGCCGCCTGACATATCTCCCGGTCTTTCTTTCGAAGGACCAGATCGAAGTGCCGATGTTTATCATCCGGCGCAAGGATGTGACCGGGCCGGCTCCCACCCTGCTCTATGGTTATGGGAGGTTCGGCATCAGCCAGATTCCCATCTACAATCCCATGCAACTCGCATGGGTGGAACAGGGCGGCGTGCTGGCGATCGCCAATATTCGCGGGGGCGGCGAATATAGCCGGGCCTGGCATCGCGCCGGTCAGCTCGAAAAGAAACAGAACGCGCTCGACGACTTCATTGCCGCCGCCGAATTCCTGAAGCGCGCGGGCATCACGACGCCGAAGGGACTTGCCATCCAGGGCGAATCCGCCGGTGGCATGCTTGTCGGCGCCGTTACGAACCAGCGCCCCGACCTGTTTGACGTCGCGCTGCCAGGTGTCGGGGTCATGGACATGCTGCGCTACGACAAATTCACAGGCGGCGCGCTCTGGACAGGCGAATACGGCAAGCCTGCCTATGAGAAGTCCTTCCGCAACCTCCTGACCTACTCGCCCTATCATACGATCAGGGATGGCGAGGACTTTCCCGCGATCCTGGCAACCACAGTCGACGCCGACGACCGCGTCGTTCCCGCTCACACCTTCTAATACATTGCGGCCCTGCAGGCGGCCGACCTCGGGCCCAAGCCGCGGCTGGTGCGCATCGAATCCCGCGCGGGCCATGGGAGCGGCCTGCCGGTCGACAAGGCTGTCGCGCAGAACGCCGACCTCTATTCATTCGCCGCCTACTGGACGGGATTGAAGATCAAACCTGTGAAATGAGCGATCAAAAGGAGAATGAAAAATGACGAGATCCTACAAGCCTATGCTCAAAGCCACGACGACGATCTGCGGAGGTAGCCTCATCGCGCTCGCACTTGCTGGATGCATCCGCTCAAGATCAACACTACGAAGACAGCGGAGCCTGCTACGGTTCGCGACACTATGCCGGGTGTATGAATCAGCAACAGTTCCAGCGCGATCGCGAACAGCTGATGAACCAGGAAAGAGCACTGATCAGTTCGCAGCAGGCCAGGGAAAACCTGAGGATGCTCCGCGAGATCAGACGGAAGCGTGGAGAATACTAGAGCAATTTCAAACGCAACACCGAGCACAGTTTTGCTGAAACGCTCGCACCACCCAATTGCCATATAACTGACGAGGAAAGATCACATGCCGATAGATGAACAGTCGGACAAGTTTGGCACGGCCGAGGGCGCGTACCGGCTTGCGCTCAACACCGTGATCTGGGCTTTGGTAGATCATGCAAGCCAAACTGATCCGCATCTTAGGGAACGCGCACTCACGGGTATCGAGGACTATGTAACACGCCTCAATCCACAATCGGAGCTGGAACTTGACTTCTCTGAACGGGCAAGAGGCTTTGCTGCAACCCTTGTAGAACCGCCGGGTTCGTAATCGATCAATCGTGAAACTGACACGCGGTTTAGCGCAGATGGCGGCAGCATCATCGAGCCCGTCGGCACGAGCGATGGATTTGCCGGCCTGACTATTATTGCTGGCGCTGAAGCAAGCCCAATCCTTCAGCGCAGCGTGTAACCCAAAGAGATGGCAAATCCGGCTCTCTTCATCTCCAATTCTATGTCGAGCTTTACTACGGGTTCAGCCAAATATGCAGGTAGAGCAAGTTTGCAGCTAAACAATCGTTGTTGCGAGAGGATCGATCTTCGCTGCGGCGACCGCTTAGGACGCGTGTCAGCTTTTGGGCGCATTCCGGTCAATCAGGAGGATGTCACTGATAGTCGCAGATAGGAAGCTGTATGATTACAAGGAAATCGATTTCGCTTAATCAAGCTGATCGATAATGAATGTCCGCCGTCCTGGATGAACGGATCGGCCGGTTTACCGTGCAATTCAGTTTGGGTAGACAGTCGATCTACATTCATGTTTTCTCCTGCCTTCTCAATTGTTCCGGATCATCTTCTTGAGCCACTTGTCCCAATCGTCGTTGCTCATTATTGACAGGGTCTTCGCGGTGTCCCTGTACCGATACTCATGCCAATCGTCGCAAGTAAGCATTGGAGTTGTTGCATGGCAATCTACAACGGCGCGCTAGCATTGCTGGGAAAGTCGGAAATCGACGCAGCGGTCGTAGACTACTTGAAGTCGCTGGGTGCGACGCTCCCGCTCAAGCGGCCGCCACGCGGCGAGAAGGAAACAAACGTCGAGGTCCCCGGTCAACAGATTGAACTGGTCTTTACTCTCGGAAGCGAGTTGCCGAACGGGACGCGCTTTGCGGAAGGGGAGTTGGTTCTGCGTGCGTTCTTCGCTCTTCCGGAGGAAGCAGGAAGGCCGATCGATGGAACACCTTTCGATCTCGATATGACCGTTACCCGGGAGCAGGCGCGAGCAAAGTCCGGAGAGCCGGAATGGAGCAGCCGCGGTAGTTTGAAAACGATCGCTGGGTGCTGGAGACAAGCGGATGCTTCTAAGCTTCACGTCGGACGAACGGCGCATCCGACAAGTGTCGGTGTCGCAATTGTTCGAGTGAGCGGGCATGCGAACACATCCCTCATTGCAAGTTCGAGGTCTTGAGCGGGGCGTTAGACATTACACTTTCTTGCCTGAAGGTTCTGAAGGAGGGCGGCGGGCCGCTGCCCCAGAGCTTTTCGCTGATCTGAAAGAATTATCTAGAACCGCGATCCACGGCAGGATGTCCACTGATTGCGCAAAGCCGCCGTAGCCTCCGCCTTGATGAGTTTCGAACCTTCCACCAGCTATTTTATTTTAGCGTAGAGGTTTGAGATTCAATAACTTAGGATCAATCATCCTTGAAAAATCGACGGGCGAAACTCTTAATTCCCTGTTCGTCCAACGATCGATAGACGAAAGACATGCTTTGGGGTTAGCTGCGACGATGATCGATCTCCGCAACATTGAGACCTTTTTCTGGGCTGCCGCACTGGGCAGTTTGCGCGCCGCAGCGGAAAAACTCGGGACAACCCAACCGGCCGTCTCCCAGCGCATTGCCGCGCTCGAGCTTGCGCTCGGCGTAAAACTGTTCGATCGAGCGGCACGAGGCGTTCGGTTGACCGCCAAGGGACAAGAACTCCTTGCTCATGCTGAACAACTCATCCAGGCCCGCAACGGGCTGATCGAGGCGGCGCGGGATAGCACGACCATGAGTGGCCGGCTCAATCTCGGCGTGGCCGAGACGATTGTCCAGACATGGTTGCCAAAGCTGATAGCCGGGATCCACATGGCCTATCCCGACCTGACACTGGAGATCGAAGTCGATACCAGTGAAATGCTGCAGTCTCACCTGATGAGCCGGCGGATCGATCTTGCGTTCCTGATGGGACCGGTTCTGGAACCGCGTGTCGCCAACCGGCCGCTTTGCACTTATCCGCTGGCGTGGATTGCAAAGCCGGGTCTTTACTCTTCAGAAAAGAGCGTTTCGGTGGAGACGATCTGCGCCCTGCCGGTCATCACCTACGGTTCCAACAGTACGCCCTATCGCCAGGTGCGCGACATCCTGCAGCGCTACCGCTTTCCCACACCGCGCATGTATGGCAGCGCATCCCTGTCGATGATCGCCAGGATGGCCTTGGACGGCATCGGTACGGCCGTCATCACGCCCGTATTTCTCGGCGCCGAGATCGCGCGCGGCGAGCTGGAGATACTGAACGTCGATGCAGATCCTCTCAACGATCTTCACTTTACGGCAAGCTGGATAGACGGGCCGGACAGCCATGCCGCCCGGGTCATCACGCATATGGCCCAACAGGTCGCCCGCAACAGCGCAGGCAATGTGCTCATCACCGATCTGGCCAGCGAAGAGGTATAAATAATATTTATATCCTACTTCCAAACATACGATTGGACAAGCCGTCTGCACCGACATTTAATCCCTGAAAACAAAAGCGATATAAATCGCACGCATGGGAACAGGCTGACATCGCGCCGGGTCAGAGGCA
This sequence comes from Neorhizobium sp. S3-V5DH, assembly GCF_004343065.1. NCBI lineage: Bacteria > Pseudomonadati > Pseudomonadota > Alphaproteobacteria > Hyphomicrobiales > Rhizobiaceae > Neorhizobium > Neorhizobium sp. S3-V5DH. The sequence goes on along the minus strand of NZ_SMCL01000030.1, from coordinate 25,927 downwards.
ATCGGGACGTCGTCTCGTCGCATTTCCTCGTCTCGAACTAAAGCTCGCCTTTTCTCGTGTTCTGACGGATCGAACCAAAAGAGAAAAGGGAACGACATGAAGCTAATCTCCTTCGCCACCGCATTCCTCGTCGCCGGCGCGGCCGCTGCCCAGGAACTGCCCAAGACGCAGTTGCAGATCGTCGGCGGCCTCAGCAACCTCACCGCCTACCAGCAGTTCGAACAGCCCTTCTGGACCAAGACCATTCCGGAAAAATCCGGCGGCCGGGTTACGGCCACGATCAAGGGCTTTAACGAAATGGGCCTCAAGGGGCCGGAACTGATGCGGCTGATGTCGCAGGGCGTCGTTCCATTCGGTACGGCAACGCTCTCCTATTTTGCCAGCGACAACCCGATCAACGAGGCGATCGACCTTCCCGGCCTCGCCCCCGATGTCGCCACCGCCCGCAAGGTGACGGAAGCCTTCCAGCCGGTTTATGAAAAGTTCTATGGCGAAGGTTCGAAGGTCAAGCTGCTCGGCATCTCGACCTATCCGGCCCAGGTGATCTTCTGCAACGCAGACATCAAGGGTCTCGTCGACCTCAAGGGCAAGAAGGTCCGCACCTCGGGCCGCACTCAGGCTGAATTCGTCGAAGCCTTCGGCGGTACCAGCGTGACGATGGCCTTCGGCGAAGTCGTTCCGGCACTGCAAAACAAGGTCGTCGATTGCGCCATCACCGGCTCGCTGTCGGGCTATTCCGCCAAGTGGTATGAAGTATCGACCCATCTCCTGGCCCTGCCGATCAACTGGAACCAGCAGATCCACGCGGTCAACCAGGCCGTCTGGGACAAGCTAGACCCGAAGATCCAGGCTTTCCTCCAGGAAAACATCAACACGATGGTCGATGACATCTGGAAGGCAGCCGACACCCAGACCCAGGAAGGCTACGACTGCAACACCGGTGCTGCTGCCTGCACGCAAGCCGTAAAGGGCAAGATGACGCTCGTCGTGCCGACCGAAGACGACAAGGCGCTGCTCAATGCGACCCTGAAGGACAAGATCCTGCCGACCTGGGCCGCCCGTTGCTCGGCCGATTGCGTCAAGGGCTTCAACGACACGATCGGCCAGACGCTCGGCCTGACCGTCGCGAAATAAGCCTCACCCGTTACAGGGCATGGCTGCTGCGGATGCGCGGCCATGCCACTCTCTCTTCGAGCCGGACCGACAATCATGACAGGATCCCTCCCCTTCTTCACATGCCTTTACGGCTATGCCGAGAAAGCTGCCCGCTGGGCAGTGCTTGCCAGCGGCGCCCTGACGATTGGCAGCGTCTTGCTGATCACCGTCGACGTGCTGCTTCGCAAGTTCATCGGCTGGACTGTCGGCGGCTCCGATGAACTGTCGGGCTATGCTTTCGCCATCAGCACGACTTGGTCGCTTGCCTATGCGACGCTGCAGCGCGCCAATGTACGCGTCGACGTCATCTACCAATATCTGCCGGTCAGGGTCTCCGCGGTATTGGACTGGCTGTCGCTCGTCTGCCTCGGCATCTTCATCGGCTTCGTCACCTACTACGGCTACGGCGTCGTGGCTGAGTCTATTAGCAATAATTCCCAGGCCAACACGCCGCTCGGCACCCCGCTTGCCATTCCGCAGGGTCTTTGGTTCGCAGGCCTCGTCTTCATGTGCCTGATCCTCGCACTGATGCTCGTGCGTGCCTCCGTTGCTCTCGTCACCGGCGATATCGAGACGGTCAAGGCGATTACCGGCGTGCGCTCCACCCAGGAAGAAGCAGAGGAAGAAGCCGCAACCGGCGAGCGACTGATCGAGGGAGAACGCAAATGATTGCCACCACGCTCGTCCTTCTCCTCGTCCTGATCGGCCTTTCCATCCCTGTCGGCGCCGCACTCGGCGTGCTCGGTCTGGTTCTCGACCCGAGTTTCTCGATGCTGCCATTGACGCGCGCCATAGGCGAACTGGCCTGGAGCACCAATAACGAATTTCTGATGGTCGCCATCCCGCTGTTCATCCTGCTCGGCGAAATCCTGTTGCGCGCCGGCTTTGCCGAACGCATGTACAGCGCCATGAGCCTCTGGCTCTCCTGGCTGCCGGGCGGCCTGATGCATGCCAATATCGGTGCATCCGCCCTGTTTGCCGCAACCTCCGGCTCCAGCGTGGCGACCGCCGCGACCGTCGGCACTGTTGCCATCCCGCAGATCAAGAAACACGGCTATAACGAGCCGCTCTTTCTCGGCAGCCTTGCAGCAGGCGGCACGCTCGGCATTCTCATCCCGCCATCGATCAACATGGTTCTTTACGGCGTCCTGACCAATACGTCGGTACCGAAACTCTATCTGGCCGGCATCATTCCGGGCCTGCTGCTAACGGCACTGTTCATGCTGACCATCATCGGCGGCTGCGGGATCTTCCCTGCCTGGGGTGGCACGCGGGTCAACAGCACATGGAGAAAGCGGTTATCGAGCCTGGTCCATCTTGCACCACCGCTCGGCATCTTCCTGCTCGTCGTCGGCTCCATCTATGCGGGCCTTGCGACCCCGACGGAGGCGGCGGCCCTCGGCGTCACGGGCGCAATGATCCTTGCCGCCTGCTTTGGCCGCCTTTCCTTCGCCATGCTGGCGGAATCGATCGAAGGCACGATGAAGTCCTCGGCGATGATCCTTTTGATCATCATCGCGTCAGGCTTCCTCAACTTCGTCATGTCAGCCACCGGCATAACCGACGTCATCACCAGCTCGATTTCCGGCCTTGGCCTGTCGCCGGTCGCGATGATCCTGGTCGTTGTCGTCTTTTACCTGATCCTCGGCTGCTTCATGGAATCGCTGTCGATGATGATCACGACGATCCCGATCGTCGCCCCGATCATGCTGGCGCTCGGCTTCGATCCAATCTGGACCGGCATCCTGATCATCGTTCTGGTGGAAGCCGCCCTCATCACACCGCCGGTGGGCCTGAACCTCTTCGTGGTCCACAGTCTGCGCAAGAGTGGCTCGATGACGCCCGTCATCACCGGCTCGCTCCCCTTCGTCGGCGCCATGGCGCTGTTGATCGTGTTACTCTCAATCTTCCCCTCGATCGCGCTCTATCTGCCAAGCCTCGCCAACTGATCCCATTCGACTGAACTGAAATCCGGAATACATCCCATGAAACTGCATTTCACGCTCGAAACCACATCATCCCACTCCCAGCTCGACATCGAGATCCACCAGCTTGTCGTCGCCGGTTGGGCCGGCCGTGACCGGGCCGCAATCGACCATCATATCGCGGAACTGGCCGCGATCGGCGTGCCGCGCCCGAGCACCGTGCCGCTCTACTACCGCGTCTCCAACAATAGCGCCGTCCAGGCGGACGTCATCCAGGCGGTCGGCACGGAAAGCTCCGGCGAGGTCGAGACCTTCATCTTCCGTTCCGGCGCGGATCTCTATGTCTCGCTCGCATCCGACCATACCGACCGCAAGCTGGAATCCCATAGCGTTGCCCTGTCGAAGCAGATCTGCGCCAAACCGATCGCCGGCACCGCATGGCCATTTTCCGAGGTTGCCGATCACTGGGATCAACTGATCATCCGTTCCTGGATCGATGAGAACGGCGCCGAGACGCTCTATCAGGAAGGTCCGCTGTCGAGCCTGCGTACACCGCAGGATCTGATACTCGGCCTCACAGGCGGCGATGCCGCGCTGCCGGAAAAGACCGGCATGATCTGCGGAACGGTCGGCGCCATCGGTGGCATTCGTCCATCCGCTCGCTTCACGATGGAACTGTTCGATCCGGTCATGAAACGTAGCATTCGCCACAGCTACACGATCGAAACCCTGCCCGAGGTCCAGTAATATGACCCGCTACCCGACGCTTGCCGAAGTATCCGCATCGCTTGCCTCAGGGCAGGCCACCAGCCGGAAGCTTGTCGATGCCGCAATCGCGGCGATAGATGATCCGGCCGGCGAGGGTGCAAGGACCTTCATCCGCCGCAACGATGCCCGCGCCCGCGCGATGGCCGATGCCTCCGACCTGATGCGTGCTGTTGGCCAGGTGCGATCGCCGCTTGAAGGTGTCGCGATCTCCGTCAAGGATCTCTTCGATCTTGCGGGCGAAGTCACGACTGCCGGCAGCGTCGCCAACAGGACTGCGGCACCAGCCACCGCCGATGCGCCGGTGGTGCAGGCGCTTGCCCGTGCCGGCGCGGTCATTACCGGCACGACCAATATGAGCGAGTTCGCCTTTTCCGGCCTCGGTCTCAACCCGCATTACGGCACACCGCTCAACGCTTACGACCGGGCGACCGGTCGCATCCCCGGCGGCTCGTCCTCCGGCGCTGCGGTCTCTGTTACCGATGGCATGGCGGTTGCCGCAATCGGTACCGATACCGGCGGCTCGATCCGTATTCCGGCAGCACTCTGCGGCCTCACCGGTTTCAAACCGACCGCCCGCCGCGTCAGCCGCGACGCCGTCCTGCCGCTGTCTACGTCGCTTGATTCGATCGGTCCGATTGCCGCAAGCGTCGCCTGCTGTGCCCTGATCGACGCCATCATCTCCGGTGAGACTGAGCGCAGCATCGGGCAGCTCCCTCTTGCCGGCCTGAGGCTTGCCGTGCCCCAGACCATCGTCCTCGACGGCATTGACAAGCATGTTGCCACCTCCTTTGCGGCGACGCTCAGCCTCCTGTCGAAGGCGGGAGCGCAGATCGTCGAGATCGACGTGCCGGAATTCGCGCAGCTCGCCACCATCAACGCCAAGGGCGGACTGATCGCTGCCGAAGCCTGGCACTGGCATCGTACCCTGCTCGAAAATCGCGGCGACACCTATGACCAGCGTGTCCGTGGCCGCATCCTGCGTGGACGCGACATCAGTGCAGCGGATTATCTCGATGTGCTCAAGGCACGCACCGCCTGGCAACGGGGCGTCAATGAAAAGTTCGCAGCCTTCGATGCCGTCATCTTGCCGACAGTGCCGACAGTAGCACCCGCGGTCGCGCCGCTCCAAGCCGATGACGCGACTTTCTTTGCCACCAACGGGCTGATGCTGCGCAATCCGACGATGATCAATTTCCTCGACGGCTGTGGGCTTTCGGTGCCCTGCCATACTGCCGGATCGGCTCCTGTCGGCCTGATGATTGCCGGCGGTGCGATGACGGATGCAAAAGTCCTGTCGGTCGGCCTCGCCATCGAACAGGCATTGAACGCAAGGACTGCATGACATGACATTCGCTGCAGGTTCCGCTGCCCATCTCGCCCGGCTCGAGGCTCGTTCCGGCACGTTATCCGGACCGACCACCAATCTGGCGCCCGGTTTCGTCCAGGCAAATCTGGCGATCCTGCCGCGCGATCTCGCCTATGATTTCCTGCTGTTCTGTCAGAGAAACCCCAAACCCTGCCCGCTGGTCGGCGTGTCGGATGCCGGCGTGCCGATGATCGAGGCGCTAGGCCACGATCTCGATATCCGCAGCGACGTGCCGCGTTACCGCGTCTGGGAGAACGGCAAGCTTATCGCCGAGCCACACGACATCAGCGACATCTGGCGCGAGGATCTCGTGACATTTGCGATCGGCTGCTCGTTTTCCTTCGAGGAGGCGCTTCTCGCCTTAAACGTGCCGGTCCGTCATATCGAGGACGACACCAACGTGCCGATGTATCGGACGTCGATCGAGACCGTGCCTGCCGGCGTCTTTTCCGGACCGCTTGTCGTATCGATGCGCCCGATGAAGCCTCAAGATGCGATCAAGGCGATTCAGATCACCGGCCGCTTCCCGTCCGTCCACGGCGCCCCCGTGCATATCGGTGATCCGACGGAGATCGGCATCGCGGATATTGCCAACCCGGATTACGGCGATGCCGTGCGGATCGAGCCGGGCGAAGTGCCGGTCTTCTGGGCCTGCGGCGTAACCCCGCAAGCGGCGATCGCAACTGCCCGGCCGGCCTTTTCGATCACCCATGCTCCGGGGCACATGCTGGTGACAGACCTCGTGAATGCCGATCTTTCGATATGAAAATTGCGCGATCCAGTCGCTGAAGGGTAAAATCAATGGAAGACAATCGATCTATGGCTCTCGCCATTCGGCTGCTTTCTGAAACCGACTTCGAGCCATTCGGAACGATGCTCGGCAAGCCTTATCCGAAAGCTCCCGATCCGGCAGCCTTCTCGAACGCCGCGACCGATTTCTGGCAGGAGCACCTGTTTGATGCAGGCCCGGGCGGTGAAGTCGAGATCCTTTGGGTAAACTATTGGAACCCCGATCTATCGATTGGGGTCTTTGAAAATCACTTGCTGACCGAGCAGGCTGTCGCACCGTTGATCGGCTCCATCACGCAGGTTGTTGCCTTATCGGGACCCGATGGGCTTCCCGACCGTTCAACCGCCAAAGCTTTCCTTATAGAACCCGGACAGGGCGTATGCATGAACCCGGGCGTCTGGCACGCAACACGCAGCGGCGGCTCGACCTGCTTGATGCTGACGCGCCGTTCGACCACTCTCGCTCTCGTGGCGCAACTAAACCAGCTGCCACATGCGGATGAAACCATACTGTATGACCTTGGCGATCAGCCAATCCGGATCGAATTACAATGTCTCAGACCCGATGAGGAAGGTACGAGGTCTTGAATGGATATGAACCTGCGGCCCGCTAGATTCTGGGCGGTGTGGACGGATTGACGCTGCTTTCTCAACCTCTCGACCGCTTTAAAGACCGAAACCGGCTGCGTATGGTAGCCAAAGTGAAAGCGACGGGAACAGCCACATGACGAACAACCCGGCGATCAGGAGCGCGACGTAGGGGAGAGCGCCGAGCATGATTTCAAAAAGCGGAGCGCCCGTAATCCCCCTTATTACGAAGAGGTTCATCCCCACTGGCGGCGTGATCAGCGCCATCTCGAGGTTGACCATCAGCATCACACCGTACCAGACGAGATTTACGTCGAGTGCAATAAGTGCGGGCAGGATGATTGGCGTCGTGATGAGAATGATCGCGATCGTCTCCAGAAACATGCCGAGGACGAAGATTGCCGCCATCACGACGAGCAGGAATGCAGCCTGGGACAAGCCGAGCGCCGTCACTGCCTCCATAATCTCCGCTGGAAGACGAATGATCGTTACGGCGTGTCCGAACATTCCGGCTCCGGCGATGATCATGAAGAGCATCGCGCTTGTCCGCATCGTCTGAAACACGCAGTCCGCCAGATCGCGCAGTCCGACATTGCGATAGACGAACAGCGCGACGAAGAGCGCATAAACGCCGCCGATAGCGGCAGCTTCCGCAGCGGTAAAGACTCCCAAATAAATGCCGCCCAGAATGACTGGCGGCATCATCACGGCCCAGGACGCCTTGCGCAGGGTTGCGAACACTTCCAGAATATTTGCTTGCTCCTGGCTTGTCGTTTCGGCATGGCGATTGGCTTGGAACCAGGAATAGAAAGCGAAGGCTGCTGCCATCACCAGCCCTGGCAGCAGCCCTGCCAGGAACAATGCACCGATCGAGACGTCCGAGACGATGGCATAGAGGATCATCGGCCCGGACGGCGGGATGAGGATGCCGAGCGTTCCCCCAGCCGCGATGATGCCGTAAGTATCGCGCTTGCGGTAGCCGAAGCGCTGCATCTGCGGAATGGCCGTCGAGCCGATCGTCAGCGCGGTCGCGACCGACGAACCCGAGATCGTCGAGAATATCGTGCAGGCCAACATGGTCGCAAAGCCGAGGCCGCCCTTGATGTGGCCAACGAGCTTGTTGCACATGTCGTAAAGATCATCGACGACCTTCGCCTTGATCATCACATGCGCCATGAAGGCAAACATCGGGATCGTCGCCAGCAGCGGGTTGTTGAGGCTGGCGAAGATCGTGTCCGCCATGCTGTTGATGCTGCCCTCGAAAATCATCAGGACAGTGATGGAAGCAAGCCCGAGTGCTGCGAAGAGTGGCAAGCCGAGAAGAAGCAGGATCACAAGAAAAACAAGGATGAAGAATATCGTCACGGGCCGGTCCTCGTAAGCGTCACGACAAGGCGCTCGACCGCCGCAAGGGTGAGCAGCGCGCCGCCTATAACCATGGCTGACTGAGGGATCCATATAGGAAGTTCCAGATAACCGGACGAATAGACCTCGAAAGCGTAAGAAAAGGTCACACTGTGCCAGGCCGTGTAGGTCAGAAGGAGAGAGAAGATCAGAACACAGGCATAGGCAAGCACATCGAACCAGCGGCGCATTTGCGATCCTACCGCATCGATGAGAATGTCAATCCGGATGTGATCGCCGCTTCTCAACGCGGAACCCGCCCCTGCCATGACGATGGCCACGACCAGGAAGCCGGTCGCCTCGTCCACGCCGGCCATGGACTTTCCAAGGATGTAGCGCTGAAACACGCTCAGCGCCGTTGCAGCCAGCACCAGAACGATAAGCGCGGCGCCGACCACGTTGAAGGCACCGAGCACGACGCCGACGATGCGCATCCATGGTGGGGTTGCCATATGCGCCGCCCCCTCCAAATGGTTCGATTTCAACATCAGGCCCGCCCGCCTATTTAATTTTCGCAATGAGTTCGAGAAGCGCCTTGCCGTCCTCGCCGGTTTCCTCCGCAAACCCCTCCTCGAAAGCCGGTTGCATCGCCTGCCGGAACGCCTCGTTTTCGGCGCCGGTCGCGATATGGACATTCACGCCCTTTGCCTTCAACTCGTCGGGCGCGCTCGCGGATGCTTGTTCCGAAGCCTCGATGGCCCAGAGCGCCGCTTTTTCGCCGGCCGTCTTCAGCGCGGTTTTCGACGTGTCGGACAGTCCCTCGTACCACCCCGGATTAACATAGCCGTGCAGGTAGGCCGCCAGAACCGGCACCACCGTCATGTGGTCTTGCACCTCGTAATACTTGCGTGAATAGGCGGCTGCGACATCGGTTATCGCAGCGTCTATGACGCCCGTAGCGAGAGCCTGATATACCTCGCTTCCCGGCATGGAAACCGTCGTGGCGCCCATTGCGGACAAGCCGCGGTCGAAGGCCGGCCCGAGCCCGCGCATCTTCAGGCCCTGGAAATCCGCCGGCGCAAGCAGCGGCTTACCCTTAGAGGTGAATACGCTGACATTCGTCTGGAACATCCAAACGATGTTCTTCACGCCCTTTTTGGCAAGGCGATCCTCCAGGAAGGCTGCGGCTTCCGACGTCGGCCACTTCTTCCAGGTTTCGATCGACGACATCGTATATGGCCCAACCGTCACATTCATCAGCGGCAGGGTCTTGCCCCACTGAAAATTGAGCGAGAAGGCGCATTCCACTTGGCCCTTGGCAACCGCAAGGATGTTGTCGTTCGCCTTGATCAGGCTGTCGGCGCCGAAGACCTGTACGTCGATTTCGCCCTTGGACTGCGTTTCGACTTCGGCTGCCCATCGGTCGATGACCTTGGCGATATGATGAGCCGGTGGAAGCTGGTGGCTGCAGCGCATGGCTTCCGCGGCGTGACCGAACGACGCCCAGGACGCCGAAAGCGCGAGCGCCGCCGCGGCAGTTTTCGTCAGATATGTCATGGTATTTCCTCCCGTTATGATTGCGGCGATCGTCGAGGTCCTCCAACCTCTCAGATGCGCCAGTTCAAGTTTGGTGGCACGCCCGCGCGGGCAATCGCGCCAAAAAGCTGTTCTTGCGGCATCTCCGATTCCGGGATAGCGCGGATGTCGGATAGGGCCTCGATGTCTATTCCGGTCGCAAAGCCCATGGTTTCGCAGAGGAAGACCAGATCCTCGAAGACGACGTTTCCGGTAGCACCAGGTGCGAAGGGGCAGCCACCGAGTCCGCCGAGCGAGCCGTCGAGAACGCGGGCACCGGCACCGAGCGCTGCGGCCGCGTTGGCAATTCCCATGCCCCGCGTGTCGTGCAGATGAACGATATAGGGGCGCATGCCGCAAAGAGCCGTCATGCGCTCGGTCATTCGCTCGACTTGCTTCGGACCGGCAAAGCCCACGGTGTCTGCGATGCCGACGATGTCCGCACCGGCCTCCAGACAATCCTCGACCAGGCCAATGACCGCGTCGGGATCGACCTGCCCGGCGATCGAGCACCCGAAGGCCATGGCGATCCCCGCATTTACGAGCGGGGTTTTTCCGGATGCGTCCCGCTGCCTGACTGCGGAGCGCACCAGATCGACAGCCTCGCGGCGCGAGCGGCGCATGTTTGCCTGGCTATGCTCCTCCGTCGCCGAAACCACGCAGACGATTTCGTCCACACTCGTCTGCAAGGCGTCGACCACGCCGCGCTCGTTGAGGGCAAGGGCAGCGGTATGTGTTTCAGGCAGCGCTGCCGCAACTTCAAGCAGCTCGCGAAGGTCAGCAAATTGAGGCATGCGCGTGGCCGGAAGAAAAGACCCAAGCTCGAAGTGGCGCACCCCCGCGGCCCGTTCGCGCGTCAACCACTCGACCTTCGCGGCGGTCGAAGGGAAAGTCTTCACCAGTTGAAGTCCATCACGCAGCCCCACCTCGCGCAGGCTGACGCGGTCCGAAGGATAGATGGCGTCAATTCTATTCATGCCGCCCTCGCCGCTCGGGCGCCCTTCGCCGTCCGGATTTCCGCTTCCCCGAGGCCGAGCGCGGACAGAACCTCCTCGGTATGCTGGCCGATCGATGGCAGGTCCCCGCCGCCGGACAGCATGGTGCCATCGACCTCGAACGGAAGCGAGGGCGCCCGAAAGGTCTTTCCGTCCGGCAGGTGCGAGATGGCGAGGCCGCCCGGCCTCATCACATGCGGATCCTCGTACATGTCGCAGGGCCGGGAAATCGGAGAATAGGGAATGCCGAGTTTCTCGAAGGCCGAAAGTAGACCGACCGAGTCCCGTGCAAGCACTGCCTGCGCGATGATCGGTAACGTCCAGTCGCGAGCGTCGATCTGGTCCATGCGCGTCTGCAGCCGCGGATCGTCGAGAAGATCGTCAAGGCCTAAAAGCTTGCACAGTGCAGTCCATTGCCCCTCCGTCACGGCCCCGACAAAGATCTGGAGGCCATCGGCAGTCGGGAAAATGTCGTAGACCGGCCAGGAAAACTCCCGTTCCGGCATGGGCGGCGGATTCTTTCCCTCGAGTTCGAACTGCACCATGTGCTGGGCGACGAGAAGCAGACAGTTTTCGAAAAGACCTATGCGCAGATTGCGTCCATGGCCTGTTCGCTCGCGCTCCAAGAGTGCAGCAAGCACGGAGAATGCGCCAAAGAGACCGCCCATGATGTCGTTGGCCGAGGATCCGACGCGCAGCGGCCGGCCAGTCGGGCCGGTCATATAGGCCAGTCCCGTCATCATTTGCACGACCTCATCCAGCGCCGTGCGATCTTGATAAGGCCCCTGCAGGAAGCCTTTGTGCGAGGCGAGGATAAGGGCTGGATAGTCTTCACGTAGCCTGTCGAGGTCTGCCCCCATACGAGCAAGCGACTGATCGCGAAAATTCTCGACGAAGACATCGGCGGTGCCGAGAAGCTTGTGGAGCGCCAACCGCCCGGCTTCGGTCTTGAGGTCCAGTTGCACCGATTTCTTGCCGCGGTTGAAGAGCGGAAACATCGGCCGGCCCATGCCGCCGAGGTCCCGGGTCTTGTCACCCTCCGGCGGCTCGACCTTGATCACTTCAGCACCGAGAAATCCTAGGAACATGCCACAGGAAGGTCCCATGATCATGTGGCTCATCTCGACGACGCGAATGCCTTCGAGCGGCCTGAAATCTATGCCCATCGTCATGCTATTCTCCTCACCATGCAGGACAATAGCCTTGCCACAGGATCAGTAAAATTATAATGTTTCTAACGTTTCTTTCTAAAAAACAGAAGGCAGATGGACAGCCGCCAGCTTCGCTACTTCGTCACCGTCTACGAGCAGCGCTCGCTTTCCGCGGCCTCGCAGGAGTGCCGCGTCGCCACCTCCGCGCTCAGCCACCACCTGGCCAACATGGAGGCCAGTCTCGACGTCGTTCTTTTCAACAGGCGCCCCCGCGGAATGGAGCCGACAGCCGCAGGTGAGCGCCTGTACCAGCATGCCAAATCCATTCTCCGCGCCATTGAAGCAGCGGAACGGGATATCCGGTCCTCCGGCACGGATATTTCCGGCGACGTGTCGGTCGGCATGGCCTATTCGGTCGTCAAAGCCATCGCGACAGAACTGAACCAGTTCGTCCTTTCGACCTATCCCAAGCTCAGGCTTTCCCTGACCGAGAGCCTTTCAGGCTCGACGCTGCTGCACCTTATGAACTCCGAAGTCGACCTCGCTCTTGTCTACAATCCACCGACGAGTCCCGCCTTGAAGGTCGTCCCGGTCCTTGAGGAGCAGATGATCTGTGTCGGCAAACGGGACATTATCGGCGACACGGACGAGCCTCTCCACTTCGACGATCTATTGGAACTGCCGGTCATCCTGTTGCGCCAGGGAGTTTCGGCGCGCGCCTTGATGGACGACGTCAATCTTCTCAAGAAGCTGGAAAGCCGCGCCAAGCTGCAGATGAACTCGGTTTATGCCATCGCCGACTCACTTCTGGCCGGCCTAGGCTGCGTCATCGGCACAAAACTGTTCATGAAGGAACACATCGAAAGCGGGGCACTTCACTTTCGCCGGATCGTCGCGCCGGAACTGAGCAGGACACTCTACCTGTGCGAAAAAGTCGATCAGCAGAACACCTATGCCCTAGAGATCGTCAGGCAGCTCTTGCTCGACCTCGTCGCAGCAACCGTACGCGACCGCCGATGGGAAGCCCGTCTCATAGAACCCTAATAAACTCAGGTTTCGACGAGGCCGCGACCCAAGGCGCAAAGCTACCGCTCGCGCTATTGTTGTGGCAACGCTAACCTATGTCCGAGGCTGGACATAGGTTAAGCTGCACCGTCCGAAAATGGTGGCTGGGTCATCCCGCATCATTGCGAAACGGCCCGGCCTTTTCTCAGACACAAACGACGATCTTGCCGTGGGCCCTTCCGGATGCCTGCCGGGCGAAGGCTTCGTCGAAGGACTCCAGCGAAACGCTTCTGTCGATCAGGACCGACAGCCTCTTCGAGACGACTTCCTTCATCACGGCAGACAGCCGTTTCGCATCCGAGGAATGGAAAATGAATGCCGCCTCCACGCCGTGCGCTTTTGCCAGGGCCTCGTCTGGAGGGCTGACCACGGTCATCAGCTTGCCGCCGCGGCGCAGGATGCCGAAAGACTTCTGCTGTGTCTCGCCGCCGATCGTATCCAGCACGACGTCAACGTCCGAAACGACTGACGCAAAATCTTCCGAACGGTAGTCGATGACCTGCTCCGCACCAAGGCGGCGGGCGATCTCCATGCCATCGCCTGAGGCGGTGGCGACAACGCGCGCACCGGCCGCATGGGCGAACTGGATCGCGAAGCTGCCGACGCCACCTGCGCCAGCGTGGATCAGAACCGTCTGACCTGCCGTCAGGCCTGCCGTCTCGAAGAGAGCCTGCCATGCGGTCGCCGCGGCCGTCGGCATCCCGGCTGCCTGGTCGAAGTCGATACTTTCCGGAATGAGAACGAGTTGGTCTTCCGGAACAAGAGTGAACTCGGCGAATGCGCCGCCCTCGGTGGGAAGCAGACGCGCGACCACGCGGTCGCCGGCCCGCCAGCGGGACATCAGCGAGCCGGTTTTCTCAACGACGCCGGCAAGGTCTGTTCCCATCTTCGAGGGGAAGGTCAGTGGGAAGACGCCGTCGAGGTAGCCTGCCTGCAGCTTGTTATCCAGCGGATTGAGTGAGGCCGCCGCCACGCGGACGAGCACATCGGTCGCGCCGGGTTCCGGCATTGCCACGTCGGCAAGGTATGGGGCCTCGCCATATGCGTTCAACAGGATGCTTTTCATCGTCATTCTCCTGCCTGTGCGCCCGGCTGCGCACGGACCTGCGCGAACCAGCCCATCCAGTCTTCCATGTGGTAGGTCCTGGTCAGCATGCCGTTTTCGAGTGTGTGGAACTCGTGGATGGCGAGGGAGAACTCGCGCCCGGTGGCCGGCACGCCGAACCATTCGGCGACATGACGGCCGGTGATGACGGCGCGGACGGCCGCACGCCCGGGGCCGCCGATGACGTCCAGGACCTCGACCTTCAGGTCGTCAAACACGGCGCCGAAGCCCTTGATCAGTGGCTTCATGCCCTCGCGTCCCGACGCTTGGCCCGGGGCCAGCGGAATATCCTGCCAGTCGGGTGTGACGCACTCGTCTAATACATCGGGCTGGCCAGCGAATGCGTTGTAGAAGCGTATTAGCGTCTGCAGGTCCTGCTCGGAGATGCCGCTGACGACAGGGTGGTTGGTGGTGCTCATCGGGTTGCTCCAGTTAACTGAGACACCGTTTTTTAGCTGTCGTGCATTCATCATTGAAATCGATATGCGATATGGCTAAACATCCACGCTATGGATTTACATGGCATTGATCTCAATCTTCTGGTCGCCTTCGATGCCCTGATGGCGGAACGGAGCGTTACCCGCGCCGGCGTTCGCATCGGAAGGACACAACCTGCCATGAGCGCCGCCCTGTCGCGGCTGCGGAGCCTCCTGAACGAACTTTTCATTCGCGGCCCGGACGGCCTGCAGCCGACGCCGCGGGCGGTCGACCTGGCGGAGCCGATCGGATACGCGCTTTCGCAAATCCAGAAGACGCTTGAGTTCGCCCAGACTTTCGATCCCTTACAATCGACAGCGACCATCTCGATCGGACTGGCCGAGCACGCGGCATTCGTGTTGCTCCCGAGGCTTCTGGCCGCTCTGAGGCGTGAAGCTCCAGGGATGGTCATGCACGTTCGCAATCTCGGGCACCGCGACGATGCGATCACGCTTCTGGATTCGGGTGAAATCGACTTGACGGTTGGCGTTCCTCATACGCCGGCCGGCCGCATCCGGAGCGAACCTCTGTTCGAGGAGACGTTCGTTTGCATCATCCGGAAGGATCATTCACTTGCTTCGGAGGGACTAACGCTCGACACCTTCCTGCAGATGTCCCACCTGCTGGTTTCGCTGGAGAGCGACAGGTTCGGAGTTGTGGACGCAGCACTGGCAAAACAGGGGCTCAGTCGTCGGCTGGCGCTCACCCTACCCCACATGTACGCGGCTCCCAAACTGATCGCGTCTTCGGATCTCGTCGCGACCTTGATGCGCGGCGTCGTCGAGGCGTCCGACGCGGCAAGTCACCTCCTCATATTCGAACCCCCACTCCCTCTGGGTTCCGTCAGGTTCGATATGTCCTGGCACCGGCGCAACGACGTACACCCCACGCAGCGCTGGTTCCGAGAGTTCGTGAGCCGGCAGGGGGTTCAAGCCAGGCCTTAAGGCAACCGCCATCGTCGTTCTTCGTGGATGGAACCGTCCAACAAAAATCAATGTTTCGCGATGCATTTACGGAGCAAGCATTCATAGTTCGCAACTTGAAGGGAGCCACTCCATGACGAACATGAAAGCAGCCGCGGAAATCGCTGCGGTCGCACCTGCACCACTGTCCCAAACATCGGCTCGAGGCTTGCTCTCGCCGGAACAGGCGTGAACACTCGTCAAGCGGGACAACGCGGGCCCTATTATGACGGCATCCACGCCTGGCGAAGTCCGGTTCAGTCTCCAGTCCGTCACGACCGACCCCTGGAGAACTTCGGAACCAACCACATCTGCGAGACGCGTGCTCGCTGGACCGCCGGATCGAGCACTTCCGAGACTTCAATCTTGTCATCCAGGACATCATAGTCGGCGGCAAAACGCCTCACGCGCGCGTGAAACCAAAGGGCCTGCGGAAATCGATCCAAATTCCTGAACGCAACGCCGCACCGCGGTTCCACAGTCCGCTCCCAGCTTGCAATTTCATTTCCTGAACACCGGACATGCAATAAAAGTCTTGGCTCTGCTTGGAGCAAAGCCAGAGGTTTGCAAAGTTGCTTCCGTTACGCGGTAATGAGCGGCGACTTCTGCCGCCATTCGTCCGAAGTCAACTGATCGAGAACGAACCGCGCGACATCCTCACGCGCAATACTGCCGCCGCGGAAGCCCTTGAGATCGGTCATAGCACGGACGGCCCCTGTCCCAGACTTGTTGCTGAGGATCGTCGATCGGACGATGGTCCAGTCGAGACCGCTTGCGCGAATAACGTCTTCCTGACGGTTCTTGTCGGCATAGACCTTGCGCAGCAAAATCGGGAAGATGATATGATTGAACAGCGCGCCGCCATGTCCACGGCTGTCACCTGCGCCGACACCGGTGATGGCGACAAGGCGGGCGATGTGTTCATCCTCCATGGCTTTGACGAGCGCTCTTGTGGCCGTCGACAAAAGCGTGACGTCACGGAAGGGGCTCGCCGGCGTGCCAAGCGCGCTGATGACGGCATCACGACCCCTCAGCGCCTTACGCAGCGCATTCTCGTCGCGTGCATCGCCAACGACAAGGTTTGCACCTTTCAGGTATTTTGCCTTTTCAGGCGAGCGAACCAGAACAGTAACATCATAGCCGCGGGAAACAGCCTGCGCGACGATGTGACGACCCGTCGGTCCTGTCGCGCCGAGGATGACAATCTCCGGCAGCGGAGACAGTTGGTTTTCGGAAGTGGACATCGCGTTTAATCCTTTGGGAAAGGGGGCGCCTTGTTGAAGGACGCCCGCAGGAAGGGAGACGGAGAGATTAGAGCTTGCTCGCCGCCAGCAGCTCGCGAGTGCGTTTAAGCGTAGACACAAGTGCGGCCTTGTAGCCCCTGTCACTGTCGAACTGTTCCTGCTCGGCCTGCTCTTCCGGGCCATCAGGCTGTTTGCCACGAAGCCCGATATAGCAGTAGAACCGAAGCTGAAGCTCGCCGTCCTCATCCTCGAACAGCTCGTTGACGATGGCGCCCTCACGTGGACCTGTTGCCTGGAAGAAGGTCACTTTCCGCTGCGGTTCCAACGTGATGATTTCCCGAAGATCGGCGCCAGCAATGGTTGCCTCGCGCACAAAGTGGGTTGCGCTTTCCTCGGTGACATCGCATCGGGTGCAAAGCCCCGGTGGGAGGAACAGACGCGCATCGCGCGCCTTGAGCTCCAGTCCCTTCCACACCTGCTCGCGTGTGAGTGGCGTTTCACCTGCAGGATTGACGGATACGGTGGCGGTTGAATAGATCATGATGCAATTTTCCTTCTTTCCGGGTGGTTGAGGAGGACACCGGTTCAGCCGGCGGTGACGATCTGCGATACGAAGTCGCGATAGGTGCGCAGCGGGCGGCCGAGCAGGGCCTCAAGCCGGGCGACGTCCCCGTTTTCCGGCAGCATACCGTCGGTGAGGAAGCGCTCTCCCATCATGCGCATATCGAAGGCCATCCAGGGCGGCATGAACTGCTTCAGGTTGCTTTCAAACGCGTCCGTGTTGTCGCCGGCATAGGCGGTCGGCCGGCCAAGCGCGTCCGACCAGATGGCCGCGATCTCAGTGCCGGTCAGCGTTTCGGGACCCACCAGGTTGATCCGATTCAGGGGAAGCGGCGCTGCCGCGTTTTCCCGGCGGATGAGTTCAAGTGCTGCCACCTCGGCAATATCGCGCACGTCGACCATGGCAAGGCCCTTGTCGCCGACGGGCATCGGGTAGACGCCGTAGCCGGTGATGGCGTCCTTGATCATCATTTCGTTCTGGATGAAGTAGGCCGGACGCAGGATCGTCGCTTTCATGCCCATCTGCTCGATCATCCGTTCAACGGCGAACTTGCCGGCAAAGTGCGGCACGTTGACGTAGACGTCGGGGTGAATGACCGAGAGGTAGACTATGCGCTCGATGCCTGCAGCACGAGCCACATTCAAAGCAATCAGTGCCTGGGTGACTTCGTCGGCCACGACCGCGTTCAACAAGAACAGGGTCGATACGCCATCGAAAGCGCTGCGAAGACTGTCGACATTCAAAAAGTCACCCTGAACCAAATCGACGGCGGCGGGAAAATTGGCTTTCGACCGATCGCGGACCAGAGCTTTGACGTCTGCGCCCTGGGCGACAAGATGCTGGACGACCTGGTTGCCGATATTGCCGGTGGCGCCGGTTACAAGAATGGTCATTGTCATTTCTCCGGGTTGGTATGTTTGCTTGACAACCCGAAGATGAATGATCCATTCATGCCCCAATAGATCATCAATTTGGATGAACCGTCCCACAGGTGGAACGATATGGATCTTCTCGCTCTGTCCGATTTCAATCTCGTCGCGCGCCACGGCGGCTTCGGCAAAGCGGCGCGCGCCTCCGGCCGACCCAAGGCCACGCTCTCCCGGCGTGTTCAAGATCTGGAAGCGGCACTGGCTTTGCGTCTGTTTGAACGCGGCGGGCGCGATCTGAAACTGACTGAGGAGGGACGCGCTCTTTATGAACGCACGACTGTGCTGCTGACGGAAATCGTCGAGACAGCAGCAAACATCGCCTCGGGCGGCGAGACGCCTCGAGGCCGGTTGCGGATCAGCGCACCGCTTCTTCTGTCGCAGACCGCAATGGGCAAGATTGCTGCGGGATTTGCGCTCAAATATCCCGAGGTCCGGCTGGAGATCACAACGGAAGACCGCCCGGTCGACATGATTGAGGAAGGCTATGATCTGGTGATCCGGGTCAATCCTGATCCCGATGAAACGTTGATCGGAAAGCCGTTCCTGCGCGACCGTCTGGTCGTCGTTGCGTCTCCACAGGTTACCCGGCCGGCCGCCGGCGTGCCAATCCCGGGCATTGTACGCGAAGCTGCGGGTGCACAAAGCTGGAAGATGAAGACGCTAAGAGGTGAAGAGACAATCGACATTATGCCGGGGCTCGCCTTGTCTTCGCTTATCATGGTGTGCGATGCCGCGCGTGCAGGTGCTGGTGTCGCTCGCCTGCCAATCTCACTTGTCAGTCGGCATCTGACCGATGGCAGCCTGATCCACTGGGGCGATGTTGACGGTTCCGACATCGCATTGTGGGCGCTTTATCCCTCGCGCCGGCTGTTAAGCAGCCGCGTTTCAGCGTTCATGAACCATCTGAAAGAAGCGTTCCCAATCGGTACACCAGAAGAACTGGCCGCTTACATCAGCGGCTAGCGGATATCACGTTCGGGAGGACGCGGAGACGAAGACTGCCCGTTCCTGACCAATGGCAGTACCCGGATTGCCGTGACGAAGCGGGTTTTGGATGATTTGCGAGCGCAGCCTCCACCTTGATGAAAATCGAACCTTCGGCCCATCTCGACTTTGCCCAGGTATCGGTGCGGCCCGACTGGTAGGGCGCATCCATCTGCTTGGAGACGATGCCTTCGAGCGACAGCTTGCAGGCGGAGCGCAGCACCGCGTCACCGCCGGATTCGAAGTGATCGACGTAGCGGATACGCGGATCGTCGCTTCCGGCAGCGAGGAAGTCTTCGAGCCGCTTCTTCCGCTCGACCAGGCGCATCGACCGCAAGTCCTCGCCGCCATCGAAGAGCAGGTCGAAGGCGAAGTAGACAAGGTTGCCGGTCTTGCCTTCCGAGAGCGCGGCCTGGAGGGCGGCGAAATCGGGTGCGCCATTGTCGTCGAGGGCGCAGATTTCGCCATCGATGATGCAATCTGGCAGTTCGGATGCAGCATCGGCGATCTCTGGATATTTCGCGGTCCAGTCGAGACCCTTGCGCGTCTTCAGCGTCACCTTGCCCTGGGCGACGCGCATCTGGATCCGATAACCGTCGAACTTGATCTCATGCAGCCAGTCGTCGCCGGCCGGCGGCCGCGCAAGCGTCTCGCAGAGCTGCGGCGCGATCAAGTCCGGCAGGTCAGCCGCCGTAAAGGTCGCGATATCCTTGCGCGATCTCTTCTTGCGCTCGTCAGCCGCCAGACCGTGCTTGCTGTCCCAGACGGCATCGGCTTCTACATCCGCATTCGCCATCATGAACGGTCGTGGCTTGCGGCCCTTGCCTTCCGCGATCTGCTCCATGCTGCGGCCGGAGGCGACGGAAGTCGCGTTCTCCTCCAGGATCTTCGCGCCGTTCTCCTCGACGGAATAATCGTCATGATGTTTGATCAGCAGCCAGTTGGTGCGCTTGCCGCCATCGCGATCGTTGCGCATCCGCACCAGGACGAGACTGCCATGCAGCCGCTTGCCCTGGAGCGTGAACTTGAAGTCGCCCTTCTTCAAGGCCTCTTCGGGTGATTTCCTACCCTCTGGCTCCCAATAGCCGCGATCCCACAACATCACCGTGCCGCCGCCATACTGGCCCTTGGGGATCGTGCCTTCGAAGTCGCCGTAGTCGAGCGGGTGATCCTCGACCTCGACAGCGAGCCGCTTGTCATTAGGATCGAGCGATGGCCCCTTGGTTACCGCCCAGGACTTGAACACGCCGTCGAGTTCAAGCCTCAGGTCATAATGGAGCCGTGTGGCGTCGTGCTTCTGGATCACGAACCGACGCCGGTTTGACGGCTTGACCTGTGCTTCACCGCTCGGTTCGCTGGTCTTCTTGAAATCGCGCTTGGCACGGTATTTCGAAAGATTGTCAGCCATTGGTGTCGCGGATCCTTCCAGTCGTACGAGGAGCGGCGCCGGCGTCTGCCTCCCGATCGATCGTCACGGGACGACAACGCCGCTGGCGGTCCGTAGTTTCGCGGGCCGCGTGGGTCCGGGTCGGTCGAACAGTTGATATCGCGGTAAAGGCTGGTATGTTCCCTATTTGCTCGACACAGCCGCCATGAACGACATGTTGCCTCCGTGGCACCTGTAAAGTGACGTTTACAGGCTACTCAGCTACCTCTCCCACTCGATCCCTCTATCCCGATCCTGCTTTAACTCGAGTTGGCGCGACGGCTGCGGACGCGACAGTTCGACGTTTCGTGCGCGTTCAGCAACGCCCGCGATAGCTTTGATGCGATCGAGCCTGGCCAAGTCTTTCGGTGCCATTCGCAGGCTGTCATTTCTCAGATCTCGGAGGTCGGCGCTACCGAACCGCTGCTCAAGCGTGAGGACGATCTTCTTCGCTTCTTCAAGCGCCAGTCTCCCCTCAGAGGTGCCGGAAAGCTGTTCGAGGAACCTTGGCTTCTCAGCCTGAGAGAGCGCATCAAGCTGATTCAGAATCTCCTCGCTACGAGAACTCAATCCCGGCACCTCGATCACATCACGCTTGTCGCGAAGCCAGGTTTCGGATTGGCGTTCAGCATCCAGCCGGCGTTGCCAGGATTCAACTGCTGAGCCAACATGGATACTGAACGCCTTGGTGTAGGATCGCGCTTCCCGACGCTCTCTGTTCTCGCCAAAGATGCCGGATCTTCCACGCAATTCTCCAAATCGTTCGGGCTGCGCGGTGATCAGTCTCGGCAAAGCCCATTCGTCGAGACCTTTCTCCACGATCGCTTCTCGTAGTTTTGTTACTGCACCATCGGGATCGGCATAGATGCTGCGAGCGAGGTCCCGCATTGTCTGCATCGCTCGTTCGAAGGTCGGGCGAGCGTTTTCGCGGGCGATGGTCTCGATATTGCGAGAATATTTCGTCAGCGCCGGCACAAGCGGCTCGACCGTCTTTTCTTGAGCCTCGGCGCCTAGACGATCCCGACGTGCCTCGACACTCGCTGGGTGCGGAACATCGGCCGAGGAGCGCCTCCACTCCATTCTTGCAACGGTGCTAGCCGTCGGTCGATTTTCAACGCGATTGGGCTGAAGACCAACGACAATCTCGCTGCGAACACCCAGCTCCTCCGCAAGTCCACGGCGCTCAGTAAAGGCCTTGGTGTAATCGAGAGTGGTCTCCTTCACACCCGACCGGCTCATGCTGGCACTCAGCACCTTCATATCCTTCAGTTCATCCCGCCCGGCATAAAGCCGCACACTGTCGCGATGACGGGTCATCGCCACATAGGCCAGATGACGATCCATGGTGCGCGACCCCATGACGAAGCTGCGATCAACCGTCGTCCCCTGAGATTTGTGGATCGTGATCGCATAACCATGATCAAAGGATTGGTAACTGTTGACCGGTATGGAGACGGTCCGGGCAAGGTCTTGCCGGCCGTCGAGGCGCACTTGTACTGCGTTCGGCTCGACGGAGAGTACCGTCCCCAGCATGCCGTTTCTGACGCCAAGATCGCGATTGTTTTCCAGGAGTACAATGCGATCGCCGGCAGCAAAACTCCGCTCTCCCACCGTCGTTTGATAAGTCACCTCACGCCCAGGCATTGCCTGCGCCTGTTTCCCACCCGCCAACCGACCACGCTCCTGAAGCAAAGCCCGGATCTCGGTGTTGATGATCCGGACATCGACACGTCGATGGGCAAGCGCTATGCGCGAGCCGGAGGAACGGGCTTCGTAGTCATTGACGTAGTCGCGCACCAGTGCTGCTCTTGCCGTCTGCCGGTCCTTCTCAAAGCTGATTGAACCGTGGTTGTTGTAAGCCTTCAGCCCCTCGCCTGTTCGGTGCGTTGCAAACGCACTCGACGCCTGCCGCTGCCAGCTCGCCTTTTGGCGACGGATTTCCGAAAGTTCGACGGCACCGATGCGCTCGGTAATCGCCCGAAGTGGAGACCCCGCCCCGATCGCCTGCAACTGCTCGTGGTCGCCGACGAGGACGAGTTTTGTCCCCTTCGTCTCGGCTTCTGAGATGAACCTTGCCAATTGCCGGCTTCCAACCATGCCAGCCTCGTCGATGACGAGAATATCGCTCCTTCCCAACTCACCTCGACCAGCCTGCCATCCATATTCAATGGACGCCAAGGTCCGGGACTGAATACCCGAGGATGCCTCAAGCCCCTCGGCCGCCTTGCCGGCAAGAGCCGCGCCATGGACACGGTAACCTTGCCGCTCCCATGCCTGCCGTGCAGCAGCCAGCATCGTCGACTTACCCGCTCCTGCAAAGCCGATCACCGTTGCGATCTGCTCCGGTCCGGTGATGTGGCGAACCGCCATCCGCTGTTCATCGCTCAAGCCCACAGGATCAAGCGACCGATCGCCTTCCTCCACCCCGGTTTCACCGCGTTCAGTTTTTGCCTTGATCGACGCATCCGTCGCCCTCAACGCCCAATCCACATGACGGCGTTCGACGAAGTGACTATCGATGCCTGCCATCTTGTTAGCGCTCATCGCCATGACATGCTCGATCGCCACCATCTCTCGCGTCGAATAGCGGGCAAGCTTGCCCGCCTGTTCGGGCTGCAATTCAACGAGGGCTGGCGATGCCATGACCGCCGCAAACGCGTTCTGGAATGCCTCAGGCTCATCGACGTAGCGATGCAGTGTCCGCGCCACATCGTGGCGATCGAACACACTTTTCTCGGAGGTGATCACCGACAAGACCTGGTCCGGCTTTTGCCGAAATAATTCGGCGTTTTGACGCGCGGCATGTGCGTCGAGCCGCGTGCGCGACACACTCAGCTCCCGCCGCTCCATCTGGCTTGCATGTACGCCGACATGCTGCGTCGGCTCGATCTCAAGCCCTCGCTCCTGATGGGAGCGATGGTCGACCCGAATATCCAAACCGGCCATTGCCAGATGGCGGTTGACGTGATGCTCCCAGAGCTGGCGAATATCCCGAAGCTGCATTTGCGAGGTCGGCAGATTGTTCGACAGCAGCCATTTGTTTTCCCGCTCCAGATGGGTCTTAATCCCGAGCCCGTATTCCATCACCTGCCGCGTGGTCATCAAAAGATGCGCATGATGGTTGCGAATGTCGCCCAGCCTGGATGGTTCGCCTCGTTCATGCGGGCTATGGATCGCAAAATCCACCGCCGCCCCAAACCGGTTGGCAAGCTCCTGTGCAAAGGCCCGCGTCAGACGAAGGCGCTGCTCTCGCGTCAGTTCATGAGGAAGCGCGATCTCGAACTCTCTGGCGACGCGGGCATCTTTGCGTGTCTCCCTGCGCTCTGCCGCATTCCACAGAGCTGCACGATCCCTCGCCCACTCGGCACCAACGCCCGTCGGCAGAACGATCTCGGAATGTTCAACACCCTGTTTGCGGGTGAAGTCATGCACCTGCCCGTCGCGCTCGTTGGCCAGTCGTTCACCGGCGCGATAGGCAGCGGCTGCCACCGCGCTGCGCCCGGCATTACGTGAGATCGGCTTCGTGCTGGCATGATAGATCGCCAAGGCTTCGCCCTCGTCCCGATCTGAGATCGGCGCGCCTGAGTTGCAGAGCAACTCGTAAGTGCGCCCTTCCCCGTTTCCGCCACGTTAGCGCAAGCCGTCGCCACCGAGCAAGCGGAGACGTCGCCAACCATCAACAAAAGCAGCGATTTGATCAAAATCTACGAACTTTTACGGATATCAAAACCGCACCAAGTCTGCTTATCATATTCCCGCATGACGAGATTTTCGCTGCATTTCAACCAGATTGGGAATCAATTCCTGATTGCCGGATGTGCTCGTTGGTTCTGCAGTCCCGCACGAGTGATGCGAAAACTGCGGGGCCGTGGCAGGTCTTGCCCAAGCGGCGTCGAGCAAAGCCGGAACCGAAAGGAGGAGAGGCTATGACAAGGAAAACCATCGAAGAGCGACTTCTTCAACTCGAGGCCCAGAAGAAGACGCTTCAGGCGCGTCTTTCCAAGCAGGAACGCGCCGCCGATACCCGCCGCAAGATCCTGCTCGGCGCCTTTGTGCTCGATCGTCTCGAGAACCGACAATCCGAGGAATTTTGTCGGCAGCTTGGATCATGGCTTCGGCGTGAACTGCCCGGTTTTTTAAGCCGCGATGCCGATCAGGCTTTGTTTGCCGAACTGTGGAGGTTTCCAGAGCAGGTCTTGGCCGAAACGCCAGACCAAGACCCAAGCTTCGGCAACATCAGCCTGCCCTCCTGATGAGGAACACAGGGTGCGCGGCTATACCGCGCATCGTTGCTGACCAGTCATTCGGGCGGCTGCTCCTTGCTGCGATCGCAACCCACGTGAACAGAGGTCAAGATCATGAACCAGGTCACCTTGGCATGGGCCGCGTTCAAGAACATGATACGTGCCGCCCTGCGTGATCCGGTCTGGGCGCTGGCGGCGATTTCGGTCGCCCCTTTTGCCGCGATCCGCCCGATCTTCAACGCTTTGGCTCTCTTGGGCGTCGTAACACTCGTCTTCGGTTTTGGCGGTGCCACGGCGCTCAATGCGCTTGGCTTCGAACAGGACGGCCTGGTGATGCAGTCGATGAACGTGCTCCTGCCGCTCGTCCTGTTGATCCTCGCCTTCCGCCTCCTCACCAATTCGCTGATCTTGCATTTAGGCAATATAGACCAGCAAACCCACGGCTCGGCCCGTTTCGCCATCGACAAGGAAATCTCATCGCTGACGGGCGCTGAGACCGGCCTTCTGCTTGGGCGGGATCCGAAGTCAAAAAAGCTGATCCGCTATCTGGGTTTTGCCCATCTTCTCACCATCGCGCCGACCAGGACCGGCAAGGGTGTCGGCACCATCATTCCAAACCTTCTCACCGCCGATCGCTCGGTCATCTGCATTGATCCGAAGGGAGAGAATACCAGGATCGCAGCACGTGCTCGGCAAGCCTTTGGCCCAGTCCATGTACTCGATCCGTTCGGCGTTACCGGCAACACATCTTCCGCCTTCAATCCGCTCGATCTGCTTGATCTCTCCGATGTCGATATCGCCGAGGATGCGAGCACGCTTGCGGACGCGCTTGTCTTTGACGAACCGGGCATGGCGGGCGAGGCGCATTGGAACGAGGAAGCCAAAGCGTTGATCGGCGGCTTGATCCTGAGGATCATCGGTTACGAGGAATTGGGCCGCCGGCATCTTGGCACCTTGCGGCACTATCTGACGCTGCCGCCGGACTCGTTCGCTGCGCTGTTGACGACGATGCAGCAAAGCAGCGAAGCCGGTGGACTGATTGCCCGTGCCGCCAACCGTCATCTCGGCAAGTCCGATCGTGAGGCGGCAGGTGTTCTGTCGGCGGCACAACGCCATACCCACTTTCTTGACAGCCCTCGAATGATCTCGGTCTTGAGCCAATCGGATTTTAGGTTCGCCGATCTCAAGAGCCGCAAGACCACCGTCTTCCTCGTCCTGCCACCGGATCGTCTTTCCACCTATTCCAGATGGCTTCGCCTGCTGATCACCCAGA
>NZ_SMCL01000029.1:0-52816 GCF_004343065.1 Neorhizobium sp. S3-V5DH | reverse complement strand
TGACGACCTCAACTGCTCCAACCGCCCGGTGCGGACCCGCATGCCGGGTGGTGTGGGAGGGGCGGAGCCAATAGGCTCCCCCCTATCCCGATTGGAGCGGCAAAAAATACTCCTATCTCAATTCGGCGTCACCATCGCGGAGGCCGTTAAGCTGGTCAGCGATACGGGTGGGGAATTGCCGCATTGAGTAGTTTGTCCAGAGCGTGACGGCCCATATGAGCGCCATCGGGATGCAGCGCAGGAGCTCCTGGTAGGCTTGACCCAACATGGTCGTCAACCACCTGGCGTCAGTCGACGCAGCAGAACGCCTCCATTGTGTTTTTCTGGAACAGGCGGCCTGTCGGCCGCCTTTCTTTTTGCAGTGGAGGCGATGGGACGCGTTTCTCGCTTGCGTCGAGCCAGAAAATCACATAAACATATCTTTATATGTTGATTGGATGGGATGCTGCTTCGATGGGTCTCGCGCTCGATACATTGGTAGATGTGCTCAAAACGGCAGGCGAGCCCACTCGCTTCCGCCTGCTCGCACTACTGGCAGAGGGCGATCTTACGGTCACCGATCTCACGGATATCCTCGGGCAATCGCAGCCGCGGATTTCGCGGCACCTCAAGCTCCTCACCGAAGAGTCGCTGATCGACCGCTATCAGGAGGGAGCCTGGGCTTATTTTCGTCTGAGACAGGAAGGCAAGGCCGCCGCTCTGGTCCGTACGCTGCTGGCTGCCGCTTCGGAGGAGGATCCGGTCCTGTTGCGCGACAGCGAGCGGCTTTTGGCAGTCAAGCGCCTGAGGGCCGAACGGGCGCAGGCTTATTTCAGCCGCAACGCGTCGGAATGGGACGAACTGCGGCGACTGCATGTGAGTGATGCAGCGGTCGAAGCGGCACTGCTGAAGCTCATCGGCAAGACGCCAATCGATGCGCTGCTCGATCTTGGGACGGGTACGGGCTGGATATTGCAGCTTCTGTCCGATTTTTATCGCCGAGCTGTCGGCATCGACGCAAGCCGTGACATGCTCGCTGTGGCACGCGCCAATCTCGACAAGGCCGGCATCACCAAGGCCTCCGTCCGGCACGGCGACATCCTGAACCTGCCGTTGGAAGGCCAGGACTTCGATCTGATCACGATCCATCAGGTGCTGCACTTCCTCGATCAGCCGGAACTGGCCATCGCGGAGGCTGCCAGGGTGCTGCGCCCCGGCGGCCGGATCATCATCGTCGATCTGGCGCCCCACAAGCTTGACTATCTGCGCGAGGATCATGCGCATATCCGGCTTGGTTTCTCTCACCAGGTCATGGCCGAGTGGCTGGACAAGGTGTGGCTCGAAGTGGAGGAGGCGATCGATCTCGGCTCCGGCAAGGAAGGCGCACTTACGGCGACAGTCTGGCTCGCACGAGACCGCAGGCTGTTGATCGCTTCCCACGCACCCGCAGAAACCCAAAACGCCTCATAAGGGAACTGACCATGACTGCCAATCGCGAACCCTTCAGCGTTTCTTTCGAATTCTTTCCGCCGAAGTCGGACGAGATGGAGGCCCAGCTGTGGGAAGCCGTGGAGCAGCTTGCGGGTTGGGCGCCGGAATTCGTGTCCATGACCTATGGCGCAGGCGGTTCGACGAAGGAGCCGACGCTTGCAGCGGTAACACGGATGATCGGCGAGGCGAGACTTCCGACAGCGGCGCATCTGACCTGCGTGGATGCTTCGCGCGAGGAAACGCGCTCGGTCATCGAAGCATATCGGGCCGCCGGAGTTCGCCGCATCGTTGCTCTTCGGGGCGATCCGGCAACCGGCATCGGAACCGCTTACCTTCCCCATCCCGAGGGGTATGCACAGACGGCAGATCTGGTGCGGGCTCTAATGGAATATGGGGATTTCGACGTGTCGGTGTCGGCTTATCCGGAAAAGCACCCGGAGAGCGCTGATCTCGCGGCGGATATCGAGGCCCTGAAAGCCAAGGCGGATGCGGGCGCCTCGCGGGCCCTCAGCCAATTCTTCTTCGATAACGACATTTTCGAACGGTATCTGGAAAAGGTGCAGGGGGCGGGCGTTTCCATCCCCGTAGTACCGGGCATCATGCCGATCCAGAACCTTACCCAGCTCAAGCGTTTCGCCCGTCGTTGCGGCGCCTCTGTGCCAGCTTTCCTCGATGCCCGGTTCGAAGGGCTTGATGAGAAGCCGGAGGATCGCGCCAAGGTGGCGGCTGACGTTGCCGCAGAACAGATGGAAGATCTGAGCCGTCGCGGCATCCACGAGTTCCACATCTATACCATGAACCGCGCGCCGCTCGTTTCGGCCGTGCTGGAGCGGCTCGGCCGCCGGCAGATTGCCAGTCCTCGCACTGTCGCGGCCTGAATGAAAAACGCATGCTTCTACGAGAGGAGCATGCGTTCTAATTGAAGTGCTGATATCAAACGGTCATGGATGCAAAATTATGACCGGGTAGTGGGATCTGTAGCGTTCAGATGAACAGCATAGATGCCACGAACACGAACGCTACACCGACTACCAGGACATTCAGAGAGTATGTACGTCCCATGTCTGCCTCCTTGCGTTGACCGTTAAAGTCTATGTCGGTTTTGTGTCGATTGGAAAGCAGATTCTATGCTGCACCGCCGCTGCCCGAACCTCGCTTCACGACCTTAAATCTGTCATATTGCTGAATTTGCTCAATAAATTTGTTGTTAATCTTAATTGTCGCACCCTTAAAAAGTGGTGTATGAGTGTTACTGAGCGTCATATTCCGTGAGAGCTGCGCTTCTTTTTGACACTTTGCGAAGCCATTTGCTGCAGTAGCGAAGAAGCCGTCCGTCGAGCAGGACGAGGCCGAACCCGATCAGCAGCATGCCGGCGATGTCCGGCGCCTCCAGCCGCTCGCCGAGAAACAAGGCGCCCAGCAGAATGGCGCTTGGAGGCACAATGAGCGTCACCAGCGATGCATTGGTGGCGCCTGCCGTAGCCAGGATACGGAAGAAAAGCATATAGGCAAACGCCGTCGAGATCAGTGCCAGCGCCAGGATCGCCGCCACAGCCTGCATGGAAGGCGCCGGCAATGTCCAAGGCTGGTCAAGGAGTATTGAAACGGGCAGCATCATCAGTGTCGAGGCAGTCAGTTGGCCGGTGGCGGAAACCGGAGCGGGAAGGCTGCGGAAACGTTTGCCGTAGGTTCCGGCTACCCCATAGGACATTGCTGCGGCCACCGGCAGAACCAGAGCCCAGAGCGGAGCAGATGCCGCTGTTGTGATGCTCGGCCCGATCAGAACAACCGTGCCGGCGAGGCCGGCGAGACAGCCGGCGATTTTGCCTGCCGTCAGTTTTTCGTCCGGCGTCCAACGATTGGCAATCAGGACTGTCCAGATCGGTGTCGTTGCATTGAGGATCGACGCAAGGCCTGCCCCGATCTCGGTCTGGCCGAAGAAGATCAGCGTATGGGGCAGGGCATTGTTGACGAAGCCCATGACCACGAAGGAGCGCCAGTGAGCGGCCAAGGACTGATAGAGGCCAAATCGGCCGTGGAGATAGATGTGGAGCGCAAGCGCTGCCAGGAATAGACGCAGGAAGACCAAAGTGAAGGGCGGCACTTCCAGCACGGCAATGCGCGCAAAAAAGAACGAGCCGCCCCAGATCAAGCCCAGCAGCAGAAGAAGCGCCCAGACAACTGCATTGGGCTTCGAAACGGTGGCGGTCGTCATGGAATTTTCCTTCACATCGGAAGCAGGAATATAGCCAGGACGAGCCGACCGCCACCCGAATCTTGAGCAGTGGGATTGCAGGCCTTAGAGTGCCGAAAGCAGCCCCTGGGTCGGCCACCCGTCTGCCGGCAGTCCCAAGCGGGCCTGTTCCTTCTGAACCGCCATGCGGGTGCCGGAACCCAAGATGCCGTCGACCTTTCCGACATCGTGGCCGAGCGATTGCAACTTCGCCTGCAATGCCTTCATACCGGAATCATCGAGGCCGGGTTCAGGCGTTCCCTTCAGATAGGGCGGAGCGCCGGACAGGCGGGTGGCGAAGTAGGCCGCCGATGTCGTGTATATGAAGGACTGGTTCCACTCGAGATAAATGCGGAAATTGGGATAGGTGAGTAAGGCTGGCCCCTTTCGTCCCTGCGGCAGGACAAGAGCCGCCGGCAGATCGCCGAAGCTCGTATTGCCGTCGCGCGGTGTGACACCCATCTTGAACCATTCGCCAGCGGGAATCTCGTTGCCGAGGCCCGATTTCCCCCAGGGCAGGTTCTCAGCCAGCGTTACTTCCTGAACCCACGGCTGGCCTGCCTTGAAACCAAGGCTCTGGATGAATTTGGCGGCAGTCAGGATCGCATCGGCGGCGCTGTTCTTCACGTTGACATGGCCATCGCCATCGCCATCGACGCCAAACGCGATGATGTCCTCAGGCAGCATCTGAACCTGGCCGATCTCACCCGCCCAAGCACCGGTATTGGTCGCGGGATCCAGGTCTCCGTGCTGCACCATCTCGATGAGTGCGATAAGCTGCGGACGGAAGAGTTCCGGGCGCCGGCAATCATGGGAGAGGGTCACCAGAGCGTTGCGGGTGTTGAAGTCGCCCTGAACCGCTCCGAAATCCGTTTCCATGGCCCAGAAGGCGGCAATGACGCCCGGAGCCACGCCGAATTCCAGCTCGGCGCGGGCGAAGACATCGGCATATTGCTTCAGCTTCTGGCGGCCGATATCGAGCCGCGCCTGACTGACGGTGCGTTGGGAAAAATCGAGGAAGGTTTGGCGGAAGACACCCTGGGCGCGATCGCGGGACAGTACTTTCTGGTCGATCTGCGCGTCGGCGAGAGCTCGATCGGCGGCATCGGCAGGGATACCCTTGGCGATCGCTTCGGCCTTCACGCCCTGAAGGAAGGTGGAGAGATCACCTCCGCACGTGGGGGCCGGCGTCTGAGCAAGGGCGGTGGAGGCAAGGCAGCCGGCGACAACGGATGCGAGCAAGAGGCGGCGGACAAAAACAGCGGACATTCGGCGTTCCCAATGTGAATAAGCACCGCCGCATGTGGACAAAATCGTGACGGAAATGGCGGCAGCGGCGTCGGGGCAGGTTCTACCGCAACTGCTCACATATTGCCAGATGTCGGAGTGCCGGCAGGTCGAGGTTTACTTGCTGACGGATGCGACCCAGTTGTTCCAGCTCTTCGCGGTGCCGGAAAATACGTTGATATCCGTCTGACCTTGGATGCCCGGCACGATGCCCGTTGAGGTGTATTGCCAGAAGGCCCAGCGGCGACCGGCATAAATTTCACCGGGATGTGCTGCGACCGACCGCACCCAAAAATGATAATCGTTGAAGGCTCCAACCAGGTTGTCCCGGTGGAAGTCGACGGAGGTGTAGATGATCGGACGCTTGCCGTAATGCCGTTCGATACGATCCATGAAGCGCTTCATAACGTCGCGCACGGTGGCAGGGTCAGGCTTCAGCTTGCAGGTCGGCGAGGCGTGGTTCCATTCCACGTCGAGCACCGGCGGCAGCTTCGTCGACTGCCTCGGCACATTGGCGATGAACCAATCGGCCTGCTCCTCCGGAGTCGAGCAGAAATAATAGAAGTGGTAAGGCGCGTGCGGAATACCGAATGCGGCGGCGTTGCGCCAATGCCGTTCGAATGCGGCGTCGACCCGATCTTTTCCTTCGGTCGCCTTGATGAAGGCGAATGCGACTCCGGAGCCCTTCACCTGAGCCCAATCGATATCCCCGTCGTTCCATTTGGAAAGGTCGATGCCATGGATTTCGTGGCGGCCGGGATGATATCTGCCGAAATCCTGCGGATCGTTATCCTTGAACCTCATCTGCTTGACCGACGAGGTCTCCACCAGATCGTAATCGGTCGATGTGCAGCCGGCGGCTGCGAGCATGACTGTCGCAAGAAACGTCAAAAGGAGCCGAGGCATGGAAGTCCCGTGTTGATGCCGACTAAAGCCTCTCGCCTCACGAATCTGCAACGAGGAGGCGTAAACGCGATGTCGTCATAACGTCGTAAAAAATCGGTTATGGCAAGAGGGCTGCCAGCCGCATGCGCAGCGATCGGATATCAGCCGCGGCGGCGGATCACCGCGTGCCACGCATAACCCCAGCCGATCTCTTCGAAGATCATGTCGGCGTCTGCTGCGGCAAGCCTGCTTTCCAGTACACCGTGCAGGTTCGCACGAGGCGTGACGTGGAAGCGCGTCAGCCAAGCCTTCAGCAGCCGTCCGAACCAGCCGGGCAAGCGTTCCTGCTGGCCGAAATCGACGATATGCAGCGAGCCGTTCGGGGCAAGCGCGGCCAAGGCCGCATCGACTGCACCTTCCCAGTTCGGGATCATCGAAAGCGCATAGGAAATCAGGATCCGGTCAAAGCCCGTCCTGCCGAACTCCTCCGCCTTGAAATTCGTGGCGTCCGCCACCTGGAAGTTCGGTGCAGCGGCTCTGCCGCGAAAATTCGCTCGGGCGCTTTCGAGCATCGCTGCGGAGATGTCCAAGCCATAGAGTTTGGCAGTCGGATAATGCCGGTGAGCGAGCAACAGATTGCGGCCCGTTCCGCATCCGACTTCCAGCAATGTCGCTCCCGGCGGGACGTTCAGTCCTTCTACCGCCCGATCACGACCGAAGAGGTAATATTTGCGCGTGGCGTCGTAGATGTGACGCTGATAGCGGTACATCCGATCCATCCGCTCTGCATGCTCGTCGGGAAGGGACGTGCTTGTCATATGCTGCGCCATCAGGCTTTTTTCACGTAGATATGGAAGCCGCCATAGATTGCGGACCGGTCCTGGAGGTTCAGTTCGGCCGATCGATCTTCCAGATAGGTCCACTGGTCCAGTAGCGCAGCCGCCAGCCGGCCATGAAACACGGTCTTTTCGGCCGCCGTGCGGAAGATCACGCGGGCTCCGGAAGCCGCCGTGCGGGTGATTTCCGTCCAGAGATCATTGAGCTGCTGATCCGTCATCCAGTCCTGAGCGTCGAGCAGGACGTAACGGTCCACGGAAGCCGCGGGCTTGCGCGCCAGAAGCTCGGTAAAGCTCGCGTGGTGGACCGTGACGCGATCGGCATTCTTGCGGATCATCTGAAAGTTTTCCGCCTTCAGATAAGTCGGCAGCGTACCCTCTTCCGCCTTTGGGTAGCGGCGTACGAAGGCTTGCCAGGCAAAGTAGTTGTCGCGCAACGGGAAATGGCAGGCAAGCTTTTCGAGTCGCTGGCGCAGCACCGGCGCGATCGATCCATCGGCGGCAAGACTTGCGAGCTCGTCATATTGCTGCGGCGGGATACCGAGACCGAAAAGCGAACTCTTGCGGCTGGTGATCCAGCGGATTAGGGGTTTTTCGAACAGAGGAGCGATCTTTTGGTCGAAGAACTGCCGCTGCTCGCGCAGGGAGCGGGCATTCGCCATTTCGGTAAGGTCGGTTCCGTGCAAGCGGGCGATCAGATGGCCGGCGCCGATGAAGCGGCCGAGCAGGCCAGTTCTGTAGATGTTGCGATTGAAGACGCCGATGCGGCGTCGGCCCGACAGGGACCGCTTCTCCCAATAGGCGCGTGTGGCGGTGTCGAGATGCGGGGCGACGAATTTGTCGTAGCTCGTGCTGTTGGAGCGAACGCCGTCCATTCCGAAGTGGCGTACTACATCGCCGTGGCCCGGCAAATGGCGGAAGGCGGCCAGTTTCAGGCGGTTCAAAGCGACGTGATGTGGATTAAGGTCTACCACGTCGATCTTCCTCGGCGCGCGGGACAGATAGGCGAGCATATTGCAGCCGCCGGAACCGATTGTAACGATCGAGTGCCCTTCGGCCAATTCCATAGCCGTCATGTCGACATCCGGATCTTCCCAGATCTGCGGATAAACCAGCCCGGAAAACAGCAGCCCGAAAAGCCTCTCTGAAAAACCCTGTCGAGAAAGTGCCTTGTGCTGCAGGAGCGCATCCTTGAGCTTCTTGTTTTTCCGAAAACCGGCTTCCTGAGCAATATCTGCCATAATCGAGTCCCGCCTAGTCCAGAGTTGCAGGGCGTGTAGCCCGATCGTGCAACAGATTGATGACGCGGCCTGTGCTGAACATCCAGAACGGGCCCTGCGCCAACAAAACTGCTTCCTTGGGGGCGAGAATCCTGATTGCATGCATGCGCAAAAGATGAGGGACCAAGCGATTGTTGATCAGGATTGCGAAGATTTGTTTTGGTGTCGTCCTGGTCAGTGTCGCCGGAGTTGCGGGCTGGCTTTACGTTATGCCGCCGGAACTGCTGAGGGTCGGAAGCGGCTATGCCGCCAAGATCGTCTGCTCGAACGTCTTCATCGCCGGGCGGGACGCTGACGTGGTGCTTGCGGTCGACGTCCAGGCGCCGGGCCATCCGCTGCTCAAGCTGATGCACGTGTCCGTCGATCGGACCGAAAGACGTGTCCATGCCGCGCTGCTCGGCATTTTTGCCGGCAATGATGCCGTCCATCGCGATGGCTTAGGGTGTACTGTCACTCCGAATGGGGAAACATTGCCGCGGGTGGAAACGGCATCGGCTATTCGGACGCCCGTCGATGAGACTGTCCTTTGGCCGGAGGGCGGAAAAATTGAATCCCATCCGGCAATTGCGCCTTTTCTTTCACGCGATGATCTCATTGGAGCCGGTATGCGGGCGGTGGTTGTCGTGAAGGGGGGGCGTATCGTAGGAGAGACCTATTCTGCCGGGTTTTCGAAGGACACGCCGCTTCTGGGGTGGTCTATGACCAAGACGGTCACTGCGGCAATCATCGGCACGATGATGCGGGACGGCCGGCTGTCGGCGGACGATAAAAGGCTCTTACCGCAATGGCAAAACGATCAGCGTGCCGACATCAGCCTCGGCGACCTTCTGGCGATGGAGAGCGGCCTGGCGTTCAACGAGAACTACGGCACGGTCGCGGACGTGACCCGGATGCTCTATCTTGAGAGCGATATGGCAAATTTTGCCGCGGATCAGCCGGCTGAGGCCGATCCGGGCACCCGCTTCAACTATTCCTCCGGCACAGGTGTGCTGCTTTCCCGGATATGGATGAGCCGGCTGGAAGAGAAAGCGGCGCTTGCCTATCCGCGAAAGGCGCTATTCGAACCGTTGGGAATGGCAAGCGCGGTATTGGAGGTCGATGCCACCGGTACTTTCGTCGGCAGCTCCTACATGTATGCGACTGCGTGGGACTGGGCGCGATTGGGACTGCTGCTGGTGCGGGACGGCGTCTGGAACGGTAACAGGATCCTGCCGGAAGGCTTCGTCGAAGCGATGCGCCAGCCGAACCGGACCTCGAACGGCCGCTATTCCAGGATGCAGACCTGGCTGCCGGTCGCCGGTAAGGGTCTGCCCGCCGATACATTCATCCTGGACGGCCATGACGGACAGAACGTCATCGTCATTCCATCGCTCGACCTTGTGGTCGTGCGGCTTGGCCTGACGCCGGAGCGCTATGATCCGTCGATGCTTGTTGCGGAGATCATAAAGGTGACGGCGGCGCCCTAAGGAGCCGCCAATTGCCGTTACTTCTCAAGCACGTGCAGCATGTCCTTGCGCTTGGCATCATAATAATAGCCGCGCGCGTAGAGCTTGATGGCATTATCGTTCTTGTTGTCGGCTACGAGCCAGGCACCGCGCAGATATTTGATCGCGTATTTCAGGTTTGTTTCAGCGTCGAGCAGACCCGAAGCGGGTCCTTCATAACCCATGGACTTGGCAGTCGAATATTTGATCTGCATGAGACCCCAATAGCCGTTTTTGTGATAGGCCTTGGGGTCGTATTTGCTTTCCCGATGTACGACGCGGTGCACCAGCGATTCCGGCACGCCGTACAGTCCCGCATAACGCTTGATGAGCTTGCTCAAATCCGCAGGTGCCGCAGCTGCGGTGGTTGGCAGGGGGTCGCCGGGTGCCGGGGGAAATTCCATCGCCGAAAGTGCGGCGACGGCCTTCGGTGGAGCGGCATAGGCAAGTGTCGACGTGTCCGGTCGCGGCGTGGGTACGACCGATTGCAGCGCCACCATATCCGGTGTCAGTTCGGGCTCGTCCAATGCAATCGCCTGGGCTGCTGCCGGCTGGATCCTGCCTTCTGAAACGGCGGGAGCTACGGCCGGTACGGCCAGCCGTCCGCCCTTGCTGGATGCGAGGATCGTCGAGGTTGCGGGAACGGTCGGGGCGGCGGGCGATGCTGCTGCCACAAGGGTCGAGGTGGTCTTGCCAGGTATCAACGCCGTCGCGGCGCTCGGGGCGGGTGCCAAGGCAACGAACGGCGCCATGGTTGCAGATGCCATCGCTACCGTCTGGACCGAGGCCGCTTCTGCGGCCATCGGAACAGGAACCGGAAGCCGCGACGTCTTGGCGAGAGCGACCGCCGGCTGTGCACCCGCGGCCTGTGCCTGCTGACCGACCGGCAGATCCGACTTGTACTGGACAGCCAACTGCCCATCCGCGGACGCAGTCTGAACCGCACCGGCTACAGCAGTATTTGTCGGGAATTGGCTCTGAGTCGCGGCAAGTTTGGGTTCCCGTTCAACACTCGAACAGGAAGCGAGAACCGAAGACATGGCGCAGGCCACGGCCGTTCCACGGCCGAGAAATCGGATTATCGCCATTGGGTTTCTTTCATGAATTTGGTTACCCCAGCCCGCCGAACCGCTACCGAATATGTGGTTTCATTAACCTATTGGGCAGCGTCCGACAAGACGGTGAGGCCTAGGCCGCAATCCGGCGATAACCGGCCGTGACCGCACGTCGCGATATGAATCGCGTCTGGGGCTTGCGTGAGGCTTGGTTGAGGTTTGCAGCATTGCGTTTCCGGCCGAGAACGCGGCGCGGCAGCAGCACGTGGACGGCGCCACCGATTATCATGCAGACGAGAAAGATTGCCTGCATTTCAAGAAGCTGAAGCAAAATTGGAGTTTGGAGATCGATGAACTGCGCAAGTATGGCGGCAAGCACGAGCGCGTAGCGAAGAGTGAATGCGGATTGACCGAAGAGGCAGCCGAAAATCCGCGCGCGACGACATTCCGGCAGGTTGTCGTTGTCGGCCATGGGGCCGGTGATTTTCGGATCCTGATAGGACCACAATATATAGAGCATCAGATAGCCAAGGCCGATCCAGGAAATCGTTTCCATCAGCCGCGGGGCATAAAGAGCCGCAATTGCGACCGGCACGCTCGCCAGCAGCAGGGCCGTCGTCAACCCAAGCGCCAGGCCGGGCAGGGTGGCGACCGCGGTACGGCGGCCACGCTGGAGAGAGAAGCTGGCAGTAAGACAAGCAAGAGGGCTCGGGAGAAGGACGAAAAAAATCGCGGTCGCGGCAAAAGCGAGCCAGATATCAGCCGTCATTCCACTTCCTCCCGAACGCCCCCAGGCGCTCGTCAATCGTCTTGTATCAAGCAGCTTCGAAGGGTTGACCGATATGGTCCATCACTTCGCCGAACCATTTTGCCGTCAGATCGAAATGTTTTCCACCCTTGATTCTCGGGAATTCGATCGTCCGCAGTTTTCCGTTCTGGTCTTCGTCATGACCGGTCACGCCCGAGACCTTGTTCAGGGCACTTTCTACCGCCAGATCGACCATGCCTTTGATCAGCATCAAATCAGCGGCGTTGGCAGCGGCCGAACGTGCAAAATAACCGGATTTCTGCACCATGGAGCGGTCGGCGCCAAGAAGTGCTGCGAACTGCTTCTGAAACCAGTTGCCGACATTGATCGTGTCGATCTTCACGTGACCGAAGGCGTCACGCTTGACCGTCTCGCCGGCGGCTTCCCGCTCGGCGACGATCGCGTCCAAACAGGCTCCTTCAGAAACGAAAAGGGTCACGAAACCGCGTTTGTCCATCACGTCCTTCAGCCGGGCGGCTTCCTTGTCGATGTCAAAGGCCATTTCAGGAAGATAGATGCCATCGATGTTTTTCAACTCCGAGTTCATCATCAGGCCTTCGACATATTCATTGTCCTTGGTCTTCTGGATATAGGCCCGTGCAGTGGCGGCGGTAAGCCAGCCGCAATGACGCCCCATCACTTCGTGGATCACAAGTGTGCGAGGAGCGGCGCTCTGTTCGTTCGAGACGTGGTCAAAGAAATGCGCCCCCACCTCCGCGGCCGTCCAGGCGCCGAGCGATTGTCGGATCGGCACGACGTCGTTGTCGACCGTCTTCGGCAACCCGACCACCGTCAGATTATAGCCGTTCGCACCGAGATAGGCGGCGAGGTCTGCTGCGGTGGTGTTGGTATCGTCCCCGCCGATGGTGTGCAGGATGGTGATGCCATCGGAGGCAAGGCGCTCGGCGGCGACCCTGAGAGGATTTTCTCCTTCCTTGACGAGGCCGCGCTTCACGCAGTCGGCGGCGTTTGTCAGCTTGACGCGGCTGTTGCCGATTGGCGAGCCGCCATAGCGATGCAACAGATGCGCCTTCTCCCGCATATCGGCCGTGATGCCGATGCGGTCGCCCAGGAGTACGCCCTGGTATCCGGAGCGGTAGGCAATCATCTCGATCTCCGGCGCGATATCGTTATAACGCTCGATCAGTCCGCCCACGGCAGACGAGAGGCAGGGCGCAAGGCCTCCGGCGGTCAGCATCGCTACTTTCTGTTTGGCCATCGATCCTCCTTGACGCGTACACTCGCGTTCAGTTCAAAACCGCTCGAATGGATGCGACAGAGATGGTCACCTGTAAAGTGAATTTCTCAAGAAAATCCGGCCTTTCGGCTGAATATGACGGCAAGCGGCGATATAATCGTTTCAACTGAGAGAACCCTCGCGGGGGTTGGCTGTGGAAAAGCAAAACATGGAGAAAGTCCGCAGCATCCGTACCCGCGATGCCGTTGCAGCCCGATCACGGGGTCATGAAATGGCTCTTGGGATCACCGGCTGACGATCCGGTCGATTGGTCTCGCAGACTTGGTAATGCCGCTGTGAACGGCAGTGATTGTTCGGAAAACATGAACATAGTTTAATCTGAGATGGACCGTCCGCTGCCTTGCAATCATTGGGATAATCTGGTCCATTGGGGTCATGATATTCGATTTCGCCTGCTTCCAAATCTCCTCCCTCTGGGAACGGCTCCTCGGCGCCATCGGCGACGCGGCCGGCAGCGCGCTGGGCCGTATGGTGGAGGCCGTCCGGACGGTCTTCGAGGGCGATCCGGAAACCCGCCGACAGGTTTCCTTCTCGGTGGCCATCATTGCTCTGTCTGCCAAGATGGCCAAGGCCGACGGGATCGTGACCGAGGCCGAGGTGAGGGCTTTTCAGCAGATCTTCGATTTTCCGGATGAAGAGGCGCGGAACGTAGCGCGGCTTTATAATCTGGCGCGCCAGGACGTTGCCGGTTACGAAGCCTATGCGCTGAAGCTCGCCGGTCTCTGCAGTTCCGGTGTCGCAAAGAATTGCCCAATGCTGGAGAACGTGGTCGACGGCCTCTTCCACATCGCCAAGGCAGACGGCCTCGTGCACGAAGACGAATTGGTCTTCCTCGGGCGCATCGCCGAGATATTCCAAATCGACGAGGCGCATTTCCGCCGCATCATGGCGCGTCACGTGCATCTCGATGGAGCGGATCCTTACCTTGTTCTCGGGGTTTCACCGGAGGACGATTTCTCCGAGATCCGCAAGCAATATCGACTGCTGGTTTCCGAACATCATCCGGATCGGCTTATCGCGCGGGGCGTTCCTGTCGCCCTCCATGCTGCGGCCAACGAGCGGATGGCTGCCTTGAATGCGGCTTACGCAGCGATTTCGAAAGAGCGCCGCGCTGCATGACGGTTTTTGCCGCCGATTATCCCGGCGCCTCGGTGAACCCTTCTCCCAATCAGGGCGATCGTGCAAACGGGCGCAAGCCCGACATGATCATTCTGCACTACACGGGCATGCCCAGCGCCGATCAGGCGCTCTCCTGGCTCTGCAATGAGGAGAGCCAGGTTTCCAGCCATTATTTCGTCCATGAAGACGGGCGGATCGTCCAGCTCGTGCCGGAAGGGCGACGCGCCTGGCACGCCGGAAAGAGCTCCTGGGCCGGCGAAAGCGACATCAATTCCTGTTCGATCGGAATAGAGATCGCAAATCCCGGACATCCCGGCGGGCTTCCCGATTTTCCGGATGCACAGATCAAGTCGGTCGCCGATTTGTGTCTCAATTGTGGCAAAAGATGGAAAATTCCGCCCGAAAGGGTGCTTGGCCACTCGGACGTAGCGCCGATCCGCAAGGTCGACCCGGGCGAAAATTTCCCCTGGGAAAGATTGCATCTTGACGGGGTGGGGCACTGGATAAACCCAACGCAAATCAGCGGAGGGCGCTTCTTTCAGTACGGAGAGAGCGGCCAACCCGTCGAAGCTCTTCAATCCATGCTCTCTCTCTATGGGTATGCCATTGAAACTACGGGAGGCTTTTGTGATCGGACAAAAGGCGTCGTTGAGGCCTTTCAGCGACATTTCAGACCTCAGCTCGTTGACGGCATCGCTGATTTTTCAACAATC
Source organism: Neorhizobium sp. S3-V5DH (assembly GCF_004343065.1). NCBI lineage: Bacteria > Pseudomonadati > Pseudomonadota > Alphaproteobacteria > Hyphomicrobiales > Rhizobiaceae > Neorhizobium > Neorhizobium sp. S3-V5DH. The sequence goes on along the minus strand of NZ_SMCL01000029.1, from coordinate 38,388 downwards.
GACACCCTGCATCGGCTGCTGGCCGCATTGCCGAAATACCGCCGCTGTTAGTCGCGGTGGTTGGGGCGCAATGGGCGCGTTTCAGCAAAAATATTGCGCTGCCACATCATCTCCTCATTAGGTCTTTCTAAAGGACAGGTTAACGCAGCCACCATGTTGGACGGGGGTTGCAGAGATAAACGATAGGTCATCGTGAAGCACCGCGCCGTCTATCCGGCGACGCGGTGAGGGTGTCTGCGTATTGACGCCGGCGAGCCTATTAGTCCGGAGAGAATCTAACTGAATGAAAAAACTGGCTGTTATAGCCGCGGCGGGCCTGGCCATGGTCGTCGCGGGAAGCGAATTCGTGCGCGCTGAAGACGCCGAGAAGGTTACCGTCTACACCAAACCGCTCATTGTTCCTTGGGAAACGCGCGAGACGGGCTTTGCTGCACCTACCGACGTGGCAAAGCGGATAGTCAGACAGCTCCACTATTCCAAGATAATTGAGAAATATGCCGGCGAGTATGGTGTTCCGGTTGAACTGGCCAATGCCGTCGTGCAGATCGAAAGCAATTTCCGTCCAACCGTAAAGGGCAGGGCCGGCGAGATCGGCCTCATGCAAATCAAACCTGCAACGGCCAGGTTGATGGGATACGAGGGGCCGAGCTACGGTCTTTACGACCCTGAGACGAACATTCGCTATGGAATGAAATACCTTGCCGGAGCGCATGAGCGCGGCGGCGGCAGGATCTGCGGCACGATCCTGAAATACAATGCAGGCCACGCTGCCAAGCGCATGAACCCGGTCTCCAAGCGCTATTGCGATAAAGTGCTCGCCGTCATCGACGCTACCAAGCAGCCGACCGGCCAGCCGCAGATAGCCGATACTGCGGAATTCGATTTCGCATCGAACGTCATCCGGACGACAACACCTCTGGTATTTTGATTCCGGAAACGGCTAGAAGTGCCTTCAGGAACAGGCATTTCAGTCGAAGGAATCAAAGGGCAGAGCATGTCGGGGCGGTTTAAATACATAGTTGTCGGGAAGGGCATGATGGGCGCTGCGGCTGCCCGTTACCTCTCGAAATGGACCGATGGCGTCGCGCTGATCGGTCCGGGTGAGCCGGCGGACTATGGGCGCCATGAGGGCGTCTTCGCCAGCCACTACGACGAGGCGCGCATTACCAGGACGATCGATCGCGATCCGGTCTGGGCGCGCCTCGCCAACCGCTCCATTGCCCGGTACAGGGAAATTTCGGCGGAGAGCGGGATCGACTTCTATTCGGAGTGCGGATGTTTGATTGTGGGACCCGCCCGCACTAGCGGTCTGTCCTATGTCGCCAAGGTCCTTGATGCTGCGGGAAAGCTTGGTGTTACTACCGAAATATCCGGGGATGCCGATCTCGGCGACCGTTTTCCGTTCTTTGCCTTTCCGTCCGGTAGCGAGGGTGTCTGGGAGCCGAAAAACGCCGGCTATGTGAACCCGCGCCGCTTGGTCAAAGCCCAGGCCGAACTTGCGGAACGGCAGGGCGCCGCAATCATTCCGGAAACCGTTTCCTCCATCCAGCAGGCCGGCGATGCGGTGACGGTGACGACGGCCGAAGGCAATACCTATCAAGGCGAAAAGGTCCTTGTCGCTGCCGGCGGATTTTCCATAAATGAGAATCTCCTGCCGCGGCGGTTTCATCTGGACGTCTATGCTCGAACCGTTGCCTTCTACGAGATCGATGAAGCAGCCCTGAATGCCCTGGGCAACGTTCCGTCGCTGATCTGGAAATGGGACGAGGCCGATGACGGGATTTATCTTCTGCCGCCGGTGCGTTATCCCGACGGCAAGGTCTATTTGAAAATCGGCGGCGATCCGGATGATCTGCCGTTGCCGACCGAGCCGGACGTGCGCGCCTGGTTTCGTTCCGGCGGCCGCGAGAGCACCCACCGATATCTGACCGAGGTCATCCACCGGCTGATGCCGTCGCTCGATATTTCCCGCACGTCGAAGGCGGCTTGCGTAACCTCCTTTACCCCGACCGGCTATCCTGCGATCGCCATGACGGAATCGGATTGTATCGGGATCTTGAGCGGCGGATGCGGCGCTGCTGCCAAGAGTTCGGATGAAATCGGCAGGCTTGGTGCAGAGCTCATTTTCCATGGTCGGATTATCGACGAAAGCTATCCGACAGATTTCGCGGCGAGCTACCTGTAAACTCTGGTATTCGACGCCTATCTCGGTTATGGACCGCATGCCAGTTGGCCGGGCAGCCGCGCTTTATCAATGTCGAAAGGCGATAAGGTGAGGAAAGTCCGGGCTCCACGGAAACACGGTGCCGGATAACGTCCGGCGGGGGCGACCCCAGGGAAAGTGCCACAGAAAGGAAACCGCCCCGCTTTCTCAACTGCCCGATGGGCGGCTGAGATGGCGGGGTAAGGGTGAAAGGGTGGGGTAAGAGCCCACCGCGCCTCTGGTAACAGCGGCGGCATGGTAAACCCCACCGGGAGCAAGACCGAATAGGGATGACGCGAGCCCCGCGAAAGCGAGGCTACAGCCTGTTTCCGGGCCAGTCATCCGGGTGGGTTGCGTGAGGCGATGTGCAAACGTCGTCCCAGACGAATGGCTGCCACGTTCCGGTGCTTGCATCGGGGCCATACAGAACCCGGCTTACAGGCCAACTGGCAATTTCCCGCACCGGATGTGATGAATTCTGCGAAATCGCCTCCCGCGAGCGCATCCGGAGGTGCGGCTAACGGAAAGGTGTATTTAAGGATCTGCGAAATCTCCTTTGCTTTCGGAGCATTAGGGAGCGCCGGAATTCCACTTGCGGCGGTCGGTAGAGGCGGTTTCTCCGCTTGCTCCAATAACCCTTTGTTAAACTTAACAGCTTATAAATAAATCAGGTTTGGGAGCGGCTAGCGGGGTCTCTCCCATTGACGCCCATATGGTCCCATGGTATCCCAAAATCGCACTGCACAAGGGCGTATGAGCGCCCGCCAATCCCAAAGTTTCGGTCGGTCGGCCGGGCGGATTTCCGTTCATCCGGATGGCGAAGCTTTGTCTGGGGCGGTGCGTCGGGACGGGCGGGTATCCGTCTGGAATTGCAAGGGAGCGGGTGTTCGGCGTGGTAAGTCGCTTCCTTTCAAATGCGACGAACAGGATCGATGCGAAGGGGCGGGTCTCCGTTCCGGCGAGTTTTCGTGCGGTTCTTTTGGAGCTTGGAATCCAGGAGCTTTATTGTCTTCAGGATTTCATCTATCCGGCGATCAGCGTTGGAGGTCCGGATCTGCTCGGTCGATACGAAAAGCAGATCGCATCGGTCGATCCATTTTCGCCGGAAGCCAACAGGATGTCGCTGCTGGTACATGGTGGCGGCGTCTTCATGAGGCTCGACGCGGAGGGCCGGCTGATGGTCACGGATTTTATCCGGGACTTCACGGGAATCAGCTCGGAAGTAACCTTCGTTGGGCGCTCGGATCATTTTCAGCTTTGGCGGCCGCAGGCGTTTCACGAGGCGCAGGCGGCAGCGAGAGAGGGGCGCTTCGGTTCGCGCCCTGCGTAAAACAGAGGTGCGGAATGGCGGCGAATTCTGGCAACGGAGAAACCGAGGCCGAAGGCGGACTGGTTCGTCACATTCCAGTCCTTCTTGACGAGGTTGTCGAGGCGCTCGATCCTCAAGCGGGCAAGGTCATCCTCGATGGCACATTCGGGGCGGGTGGATATTCATCCGCCCTGCTTGCTGCCGGTGCGGAAGTGATCGCGCTTGATCGTGATCCGACCGCGATCGCTGCCGGGCAGGCGTTGGCCGAAGCTCATAAAGGGCGTCTTACGCTTATCCATTCGCAATTCTCCAATCTCGCCGACTATGCGCCCGAAGGAGGGTTCGACGGCGTCGTGCTCGATATCGGCGTGTCGTCCATGCAGATCGATGAGGCGGAGCGCGGCTTCTCATTCCAGAGAAACGGCCCGCTCGACATGCGTATGTCGGCAGCGGGCGTGTCTGCTGCTGATGTCGTCAACCGCGCCAAGGTCAGCGATCTTACCCGCATCTTCGGTTTTCTGGGCGAAGAGAAGCAGGCCGGCCGCATTGCGCGGGCCATCGAGAAGCGTCGTGCCTCCGAGCCATTTGCGACCACGCGGGATCTGGCAAACCTCATCGAAAGCGTCAATCCGCGCAAGGCGAAGGACAAGATTCATCCGGCTACCCGCGTCTTCCAGGCGCTGCGCATCTTTGTGAACGATGAACTGGGTGAGCTCGCAACGGCGCTTTTTGCCGCCGAACGCGCTTTGAAACCCGGCGGCCGTCTCGTCGTCGTTACCTTTCATTCGCTCGAAGACCGGATCGTCAAGCAGTACTTTTCCGACCGCTCCGGCAAGGCTTCAGGTTCGCGTCATCTGCCAATGGTCGAAGCGAAGCCCGCCATATTCGAACCGATCGGCAAGTCGATGATCGTCGCGAGCGAAGAGGAGGCGGAAGCCAACCCGCGCGCCCGTTCGGCAAAGCTGCGGGCCGGCATTCGTTCCGTCGCTCCGCCCCGTGCTGCCGATCTTTCCATTTTCGATCTGCCCGACCTCGCCAGCCTTGCAAAGATGGGAGCCTGAAACATGCTGCGTAGCTTCGATCTGGTACTGATCGGCGTCATGACGGCTACCGCGGTCGTCACCTACACGATCAAGCACCGCGCCGACGAGAAGCTTGCCGAGGTCCGCCGGCTGGAGGCGGAAATCAAGTTGGAGAAGGATACGATAGATCTGCTGAAGGCGGACTGGGCGCTGCTGACGCAGCCGAACCGCCTGCACCGACTGATCAATGTCTACAATTCCGAGCTTCAATTGGCTCCAACGGTGCCGACCCAGCTTGCCATGCCGAAGGAGCTGCCGATGTTGAAGGCGCAGCTTCCGCAGCCGGAGACGACGATCGAGGACATCATCGCCGGCAAGAGCAGCGAAGTCGCCGCAGCTCTCAAGGGTGTCGAGGCGGCCAAGGCGAGACCAGCCTCGAAAATCCCCGTACCCACCCCGCGCGGGCGCGGCTCCATCGAAGTTATCTCTACCGGATCGGTGAAACGCTGATGTCTTTCCTGTCCCGCATTATGGTCCTGAAGAGCCGCGCGCATTTTTCCGCAGGCGGCCGCTCACCCGCCCGAGGCGCCTCCTTCGAAGGCACGCGCAAGCGCAAGTCGGCCCAGGCGAAGAACCGGGTCGGCCTGCTGATCGCCGGTTTTACGGTCTTTTACTGCGTCATCGGCGGTCGCCTCGTGCAATATGGCGTTGCGGAACCCCTGACCACATCCAGCATCCTGCCACCCGATCGGCTGATGGCATCGCGCCCAGATCTCGTCGACCGGAACGGCGAGGTTTTGGCAACCGATATCCGCACCGTCTCGCTGTTTGCGGAACCTCACAAGATCGTCGATCCGGACGAGGTCGTCGAAAAACTCTCTACCGTTCTCAACGATCTCGACGTCAAGTCCACATATTCCAAGCTCAAGTCGGATTCCCGATTCCAGTGGCTCCGCCGTCAGTTGACGCCCAAGCAGCAGAGCCAGATTCTTGCACTCGGCATTCCGGGCATCGGATTCCGGCCGGAAAAGCGCCGGTTCTATCCGGGTGGTCCGACAGCTGCGCACGTCGTCGGTCACGTCAATATCGACAACCGCGGCGTGGCGGGAATGGAGCGTTACGTCGACAGCCAGGGATTGGCCGATCTTGCCGCCGTTGGGATGACGTCCAGCCAGCCGCTTGAGCCGGTCAAGCTTTCGGTCGACCTGCGGGTCCAGGCGATCGTGCGGGACGTGGTTGTTTCCGCGATAAAGAAATTTCAGGCAATCGGCGCGGGCGCGGTGGTGATGGACGTCCATACGGGCGAGATCCTCGCCATGGCCTCGGTGCCCGATTACGATCCGAACAATCCGGCAGAAGGAGCCGAAGAAGGCTGGCTCAATCGCATGTCGAACGGAACGTTCGAAATGGGATCGACCTTCAAGTCTTTCACGATTGCCATGGGATTGGATTCGGGCAAAGTGAAGCTGTCGGACAGTTTCGATGCGCGTTTTCCCATCCGCATCGGCGGCTTCACCATCAAGGATTTCCACGGCAAAGGACGCGTGCTGAGCGTTCCCGAGATCTTCCAGTATTCATCCAATATCGGCACCGCCAAGATCGCCGATACGGTGGGCATCGAAGGCCACAAGGACTTCCTGACGAGGATCGGCTTGTTGAACAAGATGAAGACCGAGCTGCCGGAAGTCGCGCAGCCGACCCAACCGCGTCAATGGAAAAAAATCAACTCGATCACCATTTCCTTCGGCCACGGCGTATCCACCACGCCTTTGCAGACGGCCGTCGCGGGAGCGGCTCTCGTCAATGGCGGCAAGCTCATCGAACCTACGTTCCTGCCGCGCACGCGGGAACAGGCCGATCTGGTTGCAACCCAGGTCATGAAGCCTTCCACCAGCAAGGACATGCGCTTCCTGTTCGAATGGAACGGTATCAACGGTTCGGGCAGAAATGCGCGCGTCGAGGGATTCAATGTCGGCGGAAAGACCGGCACCGCCGACAAGGTCGTCAATGGCCGTTATGTCAACGACAAGAACTTCAACGCGTTTCTTTCCGCTTTCCCGATGGACAATCCGCAATATGTGGTGCTGACCTTCATCGACGAGCCAAAAACCGACAAGGGCAACGGTGCAGCAATTGCAGGTACCTCGGCGGCGCCGATGGTCAAGGAGATCATCAGCCGCTCGGCGCCCATTCTCGGTGTAAAGCCGAAATTCGGCAGTGACGGTTCTGCCCTGCTTGTGTCTTATTGAGCGACAACAAATCGACGGGACGATTCGTGGGGAAACGCTCAAGAGGGACATTCAAACGATGAAATTGCGAGACCTCGTCGGACAGGACTTCCCGGAGCTGGCCGAACTCGTGGCCGGCCGGGCAGGTGATCTCGACGTAGCCGGCCTGACCTCCGACAGCCGCAAGGTGAAGCCCGGCATGCTCTTTGCAGCACTTGCGGGCACAAAGGCCGATGGTTCCAGCTATATCGGCGACGCTGCAGCCCGTGGTGCAATTGCCGCTATTGCCGCACAGCCGGCCGATGCCGGCATTCCGGTGCTGACCGTTTCCAACCCCCGCAAGCTTCTGGCGCTTGCGGCGGCGCGGTTTTATGGAGCGCAGCCGGCGACGATGGCGGCGGTGACCGGGACGGCCGGCAAGACTTCCGTCGCTTCCTTTACGCGTCAGATCTGGACCTATGCCGGCTATGCGGCCGCGCAGATCGGCACAACGGGCGTCGTCTCTCCCACCCGCAACGATTATGGATCTTTGACAACGCCGGACCCGGTGGAACTTCAGGAGCTTCTGGCGGAACTCGCTGCCGAAGGCGTCACCCATGCGGCCATGGAGGCGTCCAGCCATGGTCTGGACCAGAGCCGGCTCGACGGGGTTCGTCTGACGGCAGCAGCTTTCACCAATCTTGGCCGCGACCACATGGACTACCATCCGACGGTCGAGAGCTACATGGCTGCAAAGATGCGGCTTTTCGATACGCTGATGCCGAAAGGCGGACCGGCGGTGATCTTCGCGGATGATGCCTGGTCGGAAGAGGCCATTCGTGTCGCGACAGTGTCCGGCCTCAACGTGCGTACCGTCGGTCGGCGTGGCGATTATCTATGCCTCAAACGCGTCGAGCATTTCCGCCACAAGCAGGTGGCGGAAGTACATTTCGGCGATGAGATCTTCGAGGTCCATATTCCGCTTGCAGGTGACTTCCAGGTGGCCAACGCGCTCGTTGCGGCCGGTCTTGCCATGTCGACCGGCGTTTCGGCGTCTGTCGCGATGGCCGCGCTGGAGAAGTTGGTCGGCGCTTCCGGGCGCCTGGAATTTCTCGGGCAGACGAAGGACGGTGCACTGGCCTATGTCGACTATGCCCATAAGCCGGATGCGCTGGAAAATGTGTTGACCTCCGTAAGGCCTTTCACGACCGGGCGCGTGATCGTGGTGTTCGGTTGCGGCGGCGACCGCGACAAGGGCAAGCGGCCGATCATGGGGGACGTGGCGACGCGGCTTGCCGATATTGTTATCGTCACGGACGACAACCCGCGATCCGAGGTGCCGGAGGTTATTCGTGCCGAGATCATGGCTGCGGCTCCTGGTGCGATCGAGATCGGCGATCGCGCTACGGCGATCCGCGAGGCGGTGAAGATGCTGCAGTCGGGCGATACGCTGATTGTTGCCGGGAAGGGGCATGAGGAGGGGCAAACGATCGGGACCACGGTTCTGCCGTTCTCCGACCACGTGGAGGTACGCAAGGCACTGGAGGAGCTGAAACCTTGAGCTTTCTTTGGACTTCTGAGGAAATGGTGGCCGCAATCGGCGGCCGCCCGATCGGTACGTTACCCGCTGGCATTACCGGCATTTCGATCGACAGCCGCTCGATCGGCGAGGGCGAGGCTTTCTTCGCGATCAAAGGCGACCGTGTCGACGGCCACGATTATGCGAGCCTCGCGGTCGCCAACGGCGCGCCGCTCATCGTCGTCAACGAGGCGAAATTGCCGGCGCTCGGCAAGCTGACGGTGCCGATGATCGTGGTGGAAGACGTGCTTGCGGCGCTGGGAAAGCTGGCTCTTGCGTCACGAGAGCGCAGCCGGGCGCGGATCATCGCGGTTACCGGCTCGGTCGGGAAGACGACGACCAAGGAGATGCTGCGCCACGTGCTGACGCCCTCCGGCAAGGTACATGCCGCGGTTGCCTCCTTCAACAATCATTGGGGTGTGCCGTTGACGCTCGCCCGGATGCCGGCGGATGCGGATTTCGGCGTCTTCGAGATCGGCATGAACCATCCGGACGAGATCCGGCCTCTGGTGAAGATGGTGCGTCCGCACGTGGCGATCATCACCACGATTGCTGCGGCTCATCTCGGCCACTTCAAGAACCTCGAGGAAATCGCCGCCGCAAAGGCCGAGATCTTCGAGGGCCTTGAACCCGGCGGGGTCGCAATCCTCAACCGCGACAACAAGCAATTCGATTTTCTTGAAAAGAAGGCACAGGAAGACGGTGTCTCGCGTGTCTGCAGTTTCGGTCAGCACGCCAAGGCGGATTTCCGGCTGGCGGATTTCGAAGGCAATGCCGAAAGCTCCACGGTATGGGCTGTGCTCAACGGCGAAACGTCGGAAATTCAGATCGGCGCGCCAGGACGCCACATTGCCGAAAATGCCATGGCGGCACTTGGAGCCTGCCTGCTCGTCAACGCGGACATGCCCAAGGCCATGGAGGCGCTCGCTGTCCTTAGACCGGTAAAGGGCAGGGGCGAGCGCCACCTGCTCGGCATAGGCGAGGGACATCTGACGCTGATCGACGAAAGCTACAACGCTAACCCCGCTTCCGTGCGGGCGGCGATCGCCTTGCTTGCCTCGGCCACGCCGGAAGTTACCGGCCGGCGCATCGCCGTGCTCGGCGACATGCTCGAGATGGGAGAATTCTCCGCTGCGGTACATGAAGAGCTTGCCGGTCCGCTGCTGGCCGCCGGCATCGAGCACGTCTGGCTCGCAGGCCCCGAGATGGCCGCACTTCGCGATGCTCTGCCTGAGAGTGTCGAGGTGCAATATTATGAGAGAACCGCCGATCTCGCGGACTTCGTCGTGCGTTCGGTGATCCCGGGTGATGTGGTGATGGTGAAATCATCGCTCGGACTTGGCTTCGGCAAGATCGTGGCAGCCCTGCTTGACAACTATCCGGCATTCTCCGACACGGAGCGCCAACTTTAATGAGATGCGGCTTGAGAAAGGGCGCTGAATGCTGATCTGGCTTGTGGAACTGGCGGACCATTTCCAATTTTTCAACCTGTTCCGGTACATCACGTTCCGGACCGGTGCCGCCCTTTTCACGTCGGCCCTGATCGTCTTCCTCTTCGGCCCGCAAATGATCGCTTCGCTGCGCGTTCGGCAGGGCAAGGGGCAGCCGATTCGCGCCGACGGTCCGCAGACTCACTTCAAGAAGGCTGGCACGCCCACGATGGGCGGACTGATGATCCTTGCCGGTATCGTCGGTGGATCGTTGCTTTGGGCCGATCTGTCCAATGTCTACGTCGTCGCGACCTTGCTCGTCACGCTCGGTTTCGGTGCGATCGGCTTCTACGACGACTATCTGAAGGTCACCAAGCAGACGGAAAAGGGATTTTCAGGCAAGGCGAGACTTGGAATCGAGTTTGTCATCGCAGGCATCGCGGTCTTCTTCATGATGCGTATGGCACTGGCGAGCGGCTCGGCGACCAACCCGACTCTCGGCACTTCCATCGCCTTTCCCTTCTTCAAGGATCTGATCATTAATCTTGGTGTCTTTTTCGTGCTGTTCGGCGGGTTCGTGATCGTTGCCGCCGGCAATGCAGTTAACCTCACTGACGGCCTCGACGGTCTCGCGATCGTCCCGGTGATGATCGCCGCGGCTTCGTTCGGCGTGATTGCCTATCTCGCCGGCAATGCCGTCTTCGCGAACTATCTGCAGATCAACTTCGTCCCCGGCACCGGCGAACTTGCCGTCATCCTTGGTGCGGTGATCGGAGCGGGCCTGGGCTTCCTGTGGTTCAACGCGCCGCCTGCGGCAATCTTCATGGGCGACACCGGTTCTTTGGCGCTCGGGGGGCTGATTGGTTCGGTCGCCGTCGCCACCAAGCACGAAATCGTCATGGCGATCATCGGCGGACTGTTCGTGATGGAGACGCTCTCGGTCATCATCCAGGTCGGCTTTTTCAAGATGACCGGCCGCCGCGTCTTCCTGATGGCGCCGATTCATCACCATTTCGAAAAGCTCGGCTGGACGGAAAGCCAGGTTGTGATCCGTTTCTGGATCATCGCCGTCGGTCTTGCCATGCTCGGCCTTTCGACCCTCAAGCTCCGGTGAGGCCAGATGATTCCGGTCACCACCTTTAAGGATAAGCGGGTCGCTCTCTTCGGCCTCGGGGGATCCGGGCTTGCGACCGCAAAGGCGCTGGTTGCCGGTGGCGCGGATGTTACCGCCTGGGACGACAATCCAGACAGTGTCGCGAAGGCTGGCGCCGAAGAGATTGCAACCGCGGACCTTCGCACGATCGACTGGTCGGCGCAGGCTGCATTCGTCCTGTCGCCGGGCGTGCCGCTTACCCATCCGAAGCCGCATTGGAGCGTCGATCTCGCCCATGCCGCCGGCGTCGAGATCATCGGGGATGTAGAGCTTTTCGTTCGCGAACGCCGGGCGCATGCGCCGGATTGCCCGTTCATTGCCATCACCGGCACCAATGGCAAGTCGACGACCACCGCCCTTATCGCCCATATCCTGAAATCGAGCGGCCGCGACGTGCAACTCGGCGGGAACATAGGTACGGCGATCCTGACCCTCGATCCGCCGAAGGCGGAACGCTATTTCGTCGTCGAGTGCTCCTCCTACCAGATCGACCTTGCCCCGACGCTTAATCCGACCGCCGGAATCCTACTCAACCTGACGCCGGACCATCTCGATCGGCACGGCACGATGCAGCATTACGCGGATATCAAGGAGCGGCTGGTAGCCGGCAGCGATACCGCGGTCGTCGGTGTCGACGATTCCTATTGTGCGCTCATCGCCGACCGGGTGGAGCGCGCCGGCGTGAGCGTCAAGCGGATCTCCAAACGCAACGTCGTGGCCGAAGGTTTTTACGCGGAAGGCAGCCGGATCATCGAATCCCATGGAGGCACGACTTCGCTGCTCGCCGATCTCGACGGTATCCAGACGCTCCGAGGCAGCCACAATGCCCAGAACGCCGCGGCCGCGATTGCCGCGTGCCTCGCGGTCGGAATGTCCAGAGACGACATCCGCGCCGGACTGAAATCCTTCCCGGGACTGAAGCACCGCATGCAGCCGATCGGCCAATTGATGAACCGCGCGGGCGGGCAGGTGGTTTTCGTCAATGATTCGAAGGCGACCAATGCGGATGCGGCAGCGCCGGCACTCTCCAGCTACGACCGGATCTACTGGATCGCGGGCGGTCTGCCGAAGGAAGGCGGGATAGTCAGCCTCGCTCCACTCTTTTCCCGTATCGTGAAAACCTATCTGATTGGAGAGGCGGCGCCGGTTTTCGCGGCAACTCTCGGTGAGGCGGTGCCCTACGAGATTTCGGGCACCCTCGAAAGAGCCGTGATCCATGCCGCAGCGGACGCCAGGATCGACCCGGCGCCCTCTGCGGTCATGCTGTCACCTGCTTGCGCCAGCTTCGATCAGTTCAAGAATTTCGAGGTCCGCGGCGATTCCTTCGTCGGCCATGTCGCGGCTCTCGATGGCGTCACGATGTTGGTCGAGACCGGAAAGGGAAGCTGAAGATGGTAAGCCGCGCAGACCGAGGGCCGCTCGCAGACTGGTTCTGGACGATCGACCGTTTCTTCCTGGTCGCCTTCGTGCTGCTGATGGGCATCGGCTTCATGCTCTCCTTCGCGGCCTCGCCGGCGGTTGCCGAGCGAATCGGTCTGAACAGCTTCCACTTCGTTGAGAGGCATGCGCTTTTCCTCCTGCCGTCGTTGGTGGTGATGATCGGCCTGTCCTTCCTGACGCCGAGGCAGGTCCGTCGAACGGCGGTCATCCTGCTTGTCATTTCGCTGGCTATGATGGTGCTGGCGTTGTTCTTCGGTGTCGAGGTCAAGGGATCGCGCCGCTGGATAGGGGTCGGCAGTTTTTCGATACAGCCGTCCGAATTCATGAAGCCGGCTTTCGTCGTCGTCTGCGCCTGGCTGTTTGCCGAGCATGCACGCCAGCCGGAAATCCCCGGTAACCTCTTCGCGATCATCCTTTTCGGCATTGTCGCAGCACTGCTGGTCGCCCAGCCGGACCTTGGACAGACGATCCTGACCAGCGTCGTCTGGGGCGGCATGTTCTTCATGGCCGGCATGCCGTGGCTGTGGATATTCCTGCTCGGCGGCGTCGGGGCGGGAGGCATCGTCGCAGCCTATTACATGCTGCCGCACGTCACCTCCCGTTTCGACAAATTCCTGACGGGCGAGGGCGACCGTTTCCAGATCGAGACCGCGCATGAAGCGATTCTTCAGGGTGGCTGGTTCGGTCAGGGGCCGGGCGAGGGGATCGTCAAGCGGATCCTTCCCGACAGCCATACCGATTTCATCTTCTCCGTCGCGGCCGAGGAATTCGGCATCATCTTCTGTATGACGCTGGTGGCGATCTTTGCCTTCGTCGTGCTGCGCGGCCTGAATCATGCCTTCAAGGAAGGCAACGACTTCAACCGTTTCGCGGTTGCAGGTCTCGTCCTACAGGTCGGCATGCAGTCGATGATCAACATCGGCGTCAATCTCGAACTCATGCCGGCAAAGGGGATGACGCTGCCTTTGATCTCCTATGGCGGCTCTTCGATGATCGCGATCTGCGTCACCGCAGGTTTCATTCTGGCGCTGACGCGGCACCGGCCGGAAAAGCGGGCGCAGGAGCGCAGCCTGTTCCGCGTCACTCAAAGCCTGCCGGCGGAGTAAGATGAATGACCAAAGGCATCATCCTTCTTGCCGCCGGCGGAACCGGCGGCCATGTTTTTCCGGCCGAAGCGCTCGGACATGAGCTCAAGGCACGGGGCTATTCCGTCCACCTCGTCACGGACAGCCGCGCCGAGCGTTTCGCCGGCACCTTTCCGGCAGAAGAGATTCATGTCGTCCCTTCCGCCACGCTGGGCTCGAAAAATCCGGTGGCGCTCGCCCGTACCGGCTGGAGACTCTGGACGGGCCTTCGCGCCGCCCGCCGCCTGATCGGCAGGCTGAAACCGCTCGCCGTCGTGGGCTTTGGAGGATATCCGACCGTGCCGCCGCTGATGGCAGCAACGTCCATGGGCGTGCCCTCGATGATCCACGAGCAGAATGCCGTAATGGGCCGCGCCAACAAGGCATTGGCGGGAAAGGTTCAGGCGATCGCCGGCGGCTTCCTGCCGGAGACCGAAGGTCCCTATGCAGGCAAGACCGTGACGACCGGCAATCCGGTGCGTCCGGCGGTCCTTGCGGCTTCAACCGTTCCCTATGTGGCATCCCGCGGTGCCGATCCGTTCCGTCTCGTCGTCTTTGGCGGGAGCCAGGGCGCGCAGTATTTCTCTTCGGTCGTGCCGACGGCGCTCAGCCTGCTCGATCAGGCCGAGCGCGACCGCCTCACGGTTACCCAACAGGCTCGCCCGGAAGACAAGGATCGTGTGACGTCGTGCTTTGCCAAGCTGAAGGCGCCGGCGGATATTTCCTCCTTCTTTTCGGACATGGCCGAGCGTCTGGCGACGGCGCATCTTGTCATCTGCCGTTCGGGGGCTTCGACGGTGTCGGAAATAGCCGTGATCGGCCGGCCGGCCATTCTGGTGCCTTATCCGCATGCTCTGGATCATGACCAGGCAGCGAATGCGGCGGCATTGGTTGCGACCGGCGGGGCGCAGGTCGTGCCGCAATCTGAACTTTCGCCGGAGAAGCTGGCCGGTCTCGTCTCCGCTGCGATGAAAGAGCCTGAACGCCTCGAAAAGATGGCAGCGGCCGCCAAGTCGGCTGGACGACCCGATGCGGCGATCTTGCTTGCGGACATGGTTGTGGCTATTGCCGAGCGCAGGTCCATCGCAGAATTTAAGGGAGTGCGTACATGAAGATGCCGAAGGCCATCGGGCTCGTCCATTTCATCGGCATCGGCGGCATCGGGATGAGCGGCATCGCTGAAGTGCTGCATAACCTCGGACACAAGGTGCAGGGTTCCGATCAGGCAGATGGTGCCAATGTCCAGCGGCTACGCGACAAGGGCATTCCGGTTTTCGTCGGCCACAGGGAAGAAAATCTTGGCGACGCCGAAGTGGTCGTGGTCTCGACTGCGATCAAAAAGAACAATCCGGAGTTGATGGCTGCGCGTGAAAAATCGCTGCCGATCGTCCGTCGTGCCGAAATGCTCGCCGAACTGATGCGCTTTCGCAATGCGATCGCGATCGGGGGTACGCACGGCAAGACAACCACGACCTCGATGGTCGCGACGCTGCTGGAAGCCGGCGGGCTTGATCCGACCGTCATCAACGGCGGCATCATCAATGCTTACGGCACAAACGCCCGCATGGGCGAGGGCGAGTGGATGGTCGTGGAGGCCGACGAATCGGACGGTACCTTCCTGAAGCTTCCGGCCGATGTGGCAGTGGTCACCAATATCGATCCCGAACACCTCGATCACTACGGCAACTTCGATGCGGTGCGCGCCGCCTTCCGGCAGTTCGTCGAGAACGTCCCCTTTTACGGGTTTGGCGTGCTCTGCCTTGATCACCCCGAAGTGCAGGCGCTGGTCGGCCGGATCGAAGACCGCAAGATCGTCACCTATGGGGAAAACCCGCAGGCCGACGCTCGGTTCTTCAATGTGCGCATGGAAGGTACCAAATCGATCTTCGACGTCGAAATCCGTCGCCGCCGCACCGGTCGGGTATTCAACTTCAAGGAATTGGCGCTGCCCATGCCGGGGCGCCATAACATTTCCAATGCCACGGCTGCGATCGCCGTTGCCAATCGGCTCGGAATCTCAGAGGAAAATATCCGGAAGGGGCTTGCTGCCTTCAGCGGCGTCAAGCGCCGCTTTACGCTGACGGGCACCTGGAACGGCGTGTCCGTCTTTGATGACTACGGGCATCACCCGGTCGAGATCAAGGCGGTTCTGAAGGCGGCTCGGGAAGCGTGCCAGGGGCGCATCATCGCTGTGCATCAGCCCCACCGCTATACGCGTCTGTCCAGCCTGTTCGAGGACTTTGCCACCTGCTTCAACGATGCCGACAGCATCATTCTTGCGCCGGTCTATGCGGCAGGGGAAGAGCCGATCGATGGAGCGAATTCGGAGGCGCTCGTCACCCGGATCCGCTCGGGCGGCCATCGCGATGCTCGCCATATGGAATCGCCGATAGAACTCGCTTCGATTGTATCTGCCATTGCGAAACCGGGTGATTTCGTGGTTCTTCTGGGGGCTGGCAACATCACGCAATGGGCGGCTGCCTTGCCGAAGGAACTGGAAAGCATATCGGGACGACAGGAATGAAACAGGTGAATGGGGAAAAGCTGCTGGCGTCGCTGGGGGATGGCGTCAATCAACTGCGCGGGCGGCTTACGCCCGATGCGCCAATGGATCGTGTTACCTGGTTCCAGGCCGGCGGCTTGGCCGAACTCATGTTCCAGCCCCATGACGTCGACGATCTTGTCAGCTTCCTGAAGCTCCTGCCGGAGGACGTGCCGCTGACAGTGGTCGGAGTCGGCTCGAACCTCCTGGTCCGCGATGGCGGTATACCCGGCGTCGTATTGCGGCTCTCGGCGAAGGGGTTTGGCAGCGTTGACCTTATCGGCGAAAATCGCATCCGGGCCGGTGCGATCTGCCCGGACAAGCATATTGCTGCCATGGCGATGGACAACGGCATCGGAGGCTTTGCCTTCTACTACGGCATTCCCGGATCGATCGGCGGCGCGCTCCGCATGAATGCCGGTGCAAACGGTACCGAGACGGCGGACCGGGTGATCGAGGTCCACGCAGTCGACCGGAAGGGCAACAAGCATGTCTTGTCGAAGGCGGACATGGGATATTCCTATCGCCACTCATCGGCTGCGGCGGACCTGATCTTCACCCATGCGATCTTCGAAGGTTATGCGGAGGATCGGGCCAAGATCCGCGCCGAAATGGATGCGGTTCGCCAGCATCGCGAGACGGTACAGCCGATCAAGGAAAAGACGGGCGGTTCTACCTTCAAGAATCCCGAAGGTCACTCCGCTTGGAAATTGATCGACGAGGCAGGTGGGCGGGGCCTGATGAGCGGCGGTGCGCAGATGTCTTCACTCCACTGCAACTTCATGATCAATATCGGCCATGCTACCGGTTATGATCTCGAGTATCTCGGTGAGACCGTTCGGGCGAGGGTCTTCGAACATTCCGGGATCAAGCTCGAATGGGAAATCAAACGGCTCGGCATCTTTATGCCGGGACGTGAGGTAAAACCGTTCCAGGGCGTAACGACCGAATGATCTGGGCCTTCGGCTGAGGTCGTCAGGCCCACCAATCCCGTGGTACACTTCCAACAGCATCCCCCTGGGAATGGCGGCGCGTTTGAGCATTTTCTCATTCATTGCGCATTCATGAGCAGTGGTCAGATAATCCCCTGGCATTGAGCGAGTCATCACGCTGGCAGGGGCCGGCGGCGCTCTTGGGGGATACAAGATGTTTAAGAAGCTTTTCGCCGAGTTTCTCGGCACGTTCTGGCTGGTGTTCGGCGGATGCGGCAGTGCAGTTCTGGCAGCTGCCTTTCCCGAAGTCGGCATCGGCCTTCTCGGCGTTTCTCTGGCGTTCGGCCTGACGGTCGTAACCATGGCATATGCGGTAGGCAGCGTCTCCGGTGGTCATTTCAACCCGGCGGTATCCATTGGCCTGATGGTTGCAGGCCGGTTCCCCGCCTCCAGCCTGCTTCCATATGCCATCGCGCAGGTGGCCGGCGCGGTTGCAGCGGCCGCCGTGCTTTATCTGGTTGCTTCGGGCAAGGCTGATTTTCAGCTCGGCGGGTTCGCCTCCAACGGTTATGGCGAGCATTCGCCCGGCAGCTATTCCCTCCTTTCGGCGCTGGTGATGGAAGTGGTGATGACGGCCTTCTTCCTGTTCATCATCCTGGGAGCTACCAGCCATCGGTTCCCGGTTGGTTTTGCCCCTCTGGCGATCGGCCTGGCTTTGACCTTGATTCATCTAGTCTCGATTCCTGTCACCAACACTTCGGTCAACCCGGCCCGTTCCACCGGCGCGGCGCTGTTTGTGGGAGACTGGGCGCTCAGCCAGCTCTGGCTCTTCTGGGTAGCGCCGATCCTGGGTGCGGTACTGGGCGCGATTGCCTGGAGGGCTGTCGGAGAAGCTGAATAACCGCGATTCTTCCCGGCCACTAAACAGCCCGCGGGACGGCCTCCGGCGGGCTTTTTTGCATCTAACTGCCGTCGGCTTATTTTTATCTTCTTGATTAGAGAGGCTTGTTAAGATGCTGAAACAAAAGGAACAATAATGGATTTCAACTGGGGCATTAACGAAAGTAAACGGTTTGTTAACCATATTGAGGCACTAATATAGGCATGCCTTGGGTGTGGCGGGAATCGCTGAAGAACAAGGCTGGCGCAAGCGCCGCAACGTAGCGTGAAGTCCTTTTTTCGGGAGTGATTGATGAGTGACAAGCATGTGGCTGTTCTGATGGGAGGTTTTTCCTCGGAGCGGCCTGTCAGCCTGTCCTCGGGCAATGCCTGCGCCGAGGCGCTTCAATCCGAAGGTTATCGCGTCACTCGCGTCGATGTTGGCCGAGATATCGCCGCCGTCCTTTCCGAAATCAAGCCGGACGTGGCCTTTAATGCCTTGCATGGGCCGTTTGGCGAAGATGGTACGATTCAGGGTGTCCTGGAATATCTGGAGATTCCCTACACCCATTCCGGCGTTCTCGCTTCTGCGCTTTCGATGGATAAGCATCAGGCAAAGCATGTCGCCAAGGCGGCCGGGATTCCGGTTGCGGAGGCCAGGGTTATGGATCGGTTCGAGATAGGGGGTGTGCATCCGATTACGCCTCCCTATGTCGTGAAGCCGGTCCGGGAGGGATCGTCCTTCGGTGTCGTGATCGTTCAGGAAAATCAGTCGCATCCGCCGCAGGTGATCGGATCCGCCGAGTGGCGTTACGGGGATCGGGTTCTCGTTGAGCGTTACATTTACGGACGGGAGCTGACGTGCGGCGTTATGGGCGATGTGGCTCTCGGTGTGACCGAGGTCATTCCGACCGGCAATGCTTTCTATGACTATGATGCAAAATACGCTCAAGGTGGTTCAAAGCACGTCATTCCTGCGCAAATTTCACCGAATGTTTACCAAAAGATTCAAACAATAGCGCTTAAGGCGCATCAGGCGATGGGCTGCCGGGGCGTCAGTCGTTCGGACTTCCGCTACGACGACCGTTTCTCCGAGGATGGTGAGGTTATCTGGCTTGAGATCAACACCCAGCCAGGCATGACTCCGACATCGCTGGTGCCTGAAATGGCCGCACATGCCGGCCGATCGTTTGGTGAACTCGTCCGTTGGATGGTGGAGGACGCTTCGTGCTTGCGTTGATCGGCAAAAGAGCGGATGGACCGCAGGGCCGTTCCCAGAGGCTTTACTCCAGTGCGGAGGAGCGGCGTGTGCTGCCGCGGCCGTTGCGTCGGGCCGTACGTTTTTGTGTCAGCCTTGCGACTGGGCGCATCCATATTCCCGAGCACACCGGAACGGTTGCGACTTTCGGCTTCTTCGCCGTGGTCGGTCTCTATGGCATGTCGCTGGGCGGCCATACCCAGACTGTTGCTCAGGCAACCACAGCTGCCGCAGGCTTTGCCATCGAGGACGTGCGTGTCTCCGGCAACGACCAAACCTCGGAAATCGATATCCTCCAGCTTCTTGGCCTTGATGGTACGACCTCGCTCGTCGCTCTCGATGTCGATGCGGCGCGCCGCAAGCTTTCAGAGCTTCCTTGGGTGCGGTATGCGGAGGTCCGTAAGGTCTACCCGAAGACGATCGAGGTTATGCTGAAAGAGCGCGAGGCTTTCGGTATCTGGCAGCATGGTTCCGAGCTTTCGCTGATTGAGAGGAACGGTAGCATCATCGCCCCTTTGCGCGACAACAAGTTCGCTTCGCTTCCGCTCTTTGTCGGACGTGACGCGGAAACCGCTGCTACTTCGTTCGAAGGTGAAATGTCTGCCTGGCCGGAGCTCAGAAGCCGGGTCAAGGCCTATGTTCGTGTCGCCAGCCGCCGTTGGGATCTGCATCTCGACAACGGTGTCGTGCTGAAATTACCGGAAGCCAATGTCGGCAAGGCGCTGGCTGTGCTCGCTCGTCTTGAAAAGGAGCAGGGTGTGCTGGAGCGCGATGTCGCCGCAGTCGATCTGCGTCTGGAAGACCGCACAACCATCCAGTTGACTTCCGGCGCCACGGAGCGCCGCAGGGAGGCCCTGGAGGCGCGGGCAAAGACCCTGAAGAAGCAGGGAGAGCAGTTGTGAGCGTTTTTGGTTCCTCGCACTTTGGGTTGCCGCGCATGAAGCCTCTGTCTTCCAAGCGTTCGCATGTTGTTTCGGTCCTTGATATCGGTTCCACCAAGGTGGTCTGCATGATCGCCCGGCTGACGCCGCGTCAGGAAAGCCAGGTATTGCCGGGCCGCACCCACAATATCGAGATCATCGGCATCGGCCATCAGCGTTCGCGCGGCGTGAAGTCCGGCGTTATCGCTGATCTGGATGCCGCAGAAAGCGTCGTCCGGCTTGCAGTCGATGCTGCCGAGCGCATGGCCGGCCTCACCGTGGATAGCCTCATCGTCAACGTCTCCGCCGGCCGGCTGGCGAGCGACGTCTATACCGCCACAATCGATCTGGGCGGCCAGGAAGTCGAGGCTGCGGACCTCAAGAAGGTTCTGGTTGCGGCCAGCCAGCAGTCGCTGCGTCAGGACCGCGCCATTCTCCACTCCTTGCCGACCGGCTTCTCGCTGGACGGCGAACGGGGCATTCGCGATCCCCTGGCGATGTTCGGCGACGAACTGGGGGTCGACATGCACGTGGTCGCTGCCGAGCGCGCCACCCTCAAGAATCTCGAACTGTGTATCAACCGGGCGCATCTTTCGGTGGAGGGCATTGTCGCCACTCCTTACGCCAGCGGCCTTGCCGCCCTCGTCGATGACGAGGTGGAACTCGGCTGTGCGGCAATCGACATGGGCGGCGGCACCACCACGATCTCCGTCTTCGCCGAAGGCAAGCTCGTTCACACGGACGCAATCAGCCTCGGCGGACATCACGTCACGACCGACCTCGCACGCGGCCTTTCGACCCGGATCGAAGACGCGGAACGCATGAAGGTCGTTCACGGTTCGGCGCTCGCAAACAGCGGTGACGAACGCGACGTGATCTCCGTTCCGCCGATTGGCGAGGACGATCGTGATCAGCCGACCCAGGTGCCGCGTTCCCTCGTCACCCGCATCGTTCGGGCCCGGATCGAAGAGACGTTGGAGCTCATCCGGGATCGCATACAGAAGTCAGGATTCAGCCCGATCGTCGGCAAACGTGTCGTGCTCACCGGCGGAGCCAGCCAGCTGACGGGTCTTTCCGAAACGGCTCGCCGTATCCTGGCGCGCAACGTCCGTATCGGCCGCCCCATGGGCGTCTCGGGTCTGCCGGCGGCAGCCAAGGGGCCGGCTTTTTCGACTGCGGTCGGATTGATGATCTATCCGCAGGTCGCGGACATGGAAACACATGCTTCGCAAAGCGGGCTGATCGCTTCGCTTGGCAGCGGAAACGGCCGGCTGGCCCGCGTCGGCCAATGGCTGAAGGAAAGTTTTTGATACAGCGGTATCTGCCGGCTGCGTCAGAGAAGAGTTGGAATGAATTGGCCGGCGGCGATGCGGCCTGAGAGAGAAGGAACTGGTGCAATGACCATCAAGCTGCAAAAGCCTGACATCACCGAGCTGAAGCCTCGGATTACCGTGTTCGGCGTCGGTGGCGGCGGCGGTAACGCTGTCAACAACATGATCACGGCCGGGCTGGAGGGCGTCGATTTCGTCGTCGCCAACACCGACGCCCAGGCGCTGACCATGACAAAGGCCGAACGGATCATCCAGATGGGTGCCCGGGTTACCGAAGGTCTCGGTGCAGGCTCGCAGCCGGAAGTCGGTCGCGCCGCCGCTGAAGAATGCCTCGACGAGATCGTCGATCATCTGAACGGCACTCATATGTGCTTCGTGACCGCCGGTATGGGCGGCGGCACGGGCACGGGTGCAGCGCCGGTCGTCGCGCAGGCCGCCCGTTCCAAGGGTATCCTGACGGTCGGCGTCGTCACCAAGCCGTTCCATTTCGAAGGCCAGCGCCGCATGCGCCTTGCCGAA
This sequence comes from Neorhizobium sp. S3-V5DH, assembly GCF_004343065.1. Lineage (NCBI taxonomy): Bacteria > Pseudomonadati > Pseudomonadota > Alphaproteobacteria > Hyphomicrobiales > Rhizobiaceae > Neorhizobium > Neorhizobium sp. S3-V5DH. The sequence goes on along the minus strand of NZ_SMCL01000029.1, from coordinate 16,540 downwards.
TCGGGAATTCAGGAACTTCAGAAGTCGGTCGACACGCTGATCGTCATCCCGAACCAGAACCTTTTCCGCATCGCCAACGACAAGACGACCTTCGCGGACGCATTCGCAATGGCCGACCAGGTTCTCTACTCGGGTGTTGCCTGCATCACCGACCTCATGGTCAAGGAAGGCCTCATCAACCTCGATTTCGCTGACGTCCGTTCGGTGATGCGCGAGATGGGCCGCGCGATGATGGGCACCGGCGAAGCCTCGGGTCCCGGCCGCGCCATGCAGGCTGCGGAGGCAGCGATCGCCAACCCGCTCCTCGACGAAACCTCGATGAAGGGCGCACAGGGTCTCTTGATCTCGATCACCGGCGGCCGCGACCTGACGCTCTTCGAAGTGGACGAAGCCGCGACCCGTATTCGCGAGGAAGTCGATCCGGACGCCAATATCATTCTTGGCGCGACGTTCGACGAAGCGCTGGAAGGCCTCATCCGCGTATCGGTCGTTGCGACCGGCATCGATCGCGGTGCGGCGTCCGTCGATATCCGCGCTGCGGAAATGCGCGCCGCCACAAAGCCGATCGTCCGGCCGTCGGCTGCGGTGCCGGCAGCTTCGGTTGCACAGCCGGCTCCCGCTTCGGTCATGCAGGCGGCTCCCGCTCCGACCCCCAAGCCGGCTTTCGATCCGATTGCCGAGACCATCCGCATGGCGGAAGCCGAAATGGAACGTGAGCTCGCAATCGCCGAACCTCAGCGCGTAGCCCCGGCCCCCCAGCCGGCGATGCAGCAGCCGCAGGAAGAATTCCGCCCGCAAAGCCGCATTTTTGGTGCTGCTCCGGTCGAAGCTCCGGCTCCGGTCATCAACCGTCCTGCACCGGCGCCGCAGCCTGCGCCGATGCAGGCCCACGTTCAGCCGCAGGCTCCTCAGATGAGCCAGCCCGCACCGCGCATGGCGCAGCCGCAGCATCACGAGCCGGTTGCTCCGTCGATGTCGCCGATCATGGAGCCTGTACGCATGCCTAAGGTGGAAGATTTTCCGCCGGTGGTGAAGGCGGAGATGGATCGCCGCTCTCAGCCGGTACAGCACGTGCAGGAAGAGCGGGGTCCCATGGGTCTCCTGAAGCGGATCACCAATTCGCTGGGACGCCGTGAGGAAGAAGAGCCGGTCAATGCCGACATGACCGCGCCGGCGCCGGCTCAAGCTTCCCAGCAGCGCCGTCCGCTTTCGCCCGAGGCAAGCCTCTACGCTCCGCGCCGTGGCAATCTCGACGATCACGGCCGGGCTGTTCCGCAGGCTCACCATGAGGAAGATCAGCTGGAAATTCCGGCCTTCCTGCGGCGCCAGTCGAACTAGGGTAACGGCAGTCACCAAACGTGAAGAAGGCCCGGATCACAGATCCGGGCTTTCCTTGTTTTCTCAATCAGGACTTAGAGTTAGCAACGTTACAATTCGAAACGAACAGTGATTTGGAATGTTCCGGATGGCTGCGTATGAAGGATGCTGAAGAGACGCCGAAAAGACCCGCCGATTCAGACGGTCGGCTACAAAAGGCGCTAAGAATTTCGGATCTTCTGATTGTGGATCCGACGAAAAGAAGGCAGCAGGAATGACCATCGGATTGCTCGGTTTCCAGAACACCATTGCCGCTCCGGTGAGCCTCAAGGGTATCGGTGTTCATTCTGGAGCTCCAGTCGGTATTACGTTCCAGCCTGCGGAAGCGGGCACGGGCGTGGTCTTCAGCCGTATTCTCAATGATGGCAGCTCCGTCGAATATCGCGCCGTTTCCTCCCATGTAGGTCCAACGGACCTCTGCACGGTTCTCGGCAGCTCGCCCGCGAAATGGGTTGCCACGATTGAACATGTGATGGCAGCGCTCTACGCGCTCGGTGTCGACAACATCGTCGTCGAAGTCGACGGCGGCGAGATGCCGATCATGGATGGCAGTTCCTTACCGTTCATCGAAGCGATCGAGCAGGTCGGCCTCGTCAATCAGGGCGTCAAGCGGCGTTACATCCGCGTCATAAAGCCGGTGCGGATCGATTCCGGTGCTTCCTGGGCCGAGTTTCGCCCTTATGACGGCACCCGGTTTGAAGTCGAAATTGACTTTTCCTCGCCGCTCATCGGCCGCCAGACCTGGAAGGGCGACCTGACGGCCGCTACCTTCAAGCAGGAGCTTTCACGCGCACGCACCTTCGGCTTCATGCGTGACGTGGAACGGCTCTGGGCGGCTGGTTATGCGCTTGGTTCGTCGCTGGAAAATTCCGTCGTGATCTCCGACGACGATACGATCGTCAATGTCGAGGGCCTGCGTTACGAGGACGAGTTCGTCCGTCACAAGACGCTCGACGCTGTTGGTGATCTGGCGTTGGCCGGTGCCCAGTTTATTGGCTGTTACCGTTCTTATCGAGGCGGTCACAAAATGAATGCCAATGCGCTGAAGGCGTTGATGAGCGATCCGACCGCCTATGAGGTGGTCGAGGCTCCGTCTTCGCGTTCGGCGCGCGTGCGGGCAGGTGAGTTCGTACCGGTCAGCATGCCGGAAATGGCACCCTGGTCCGCCTGATAGAACTCCGATCCAGTCGACTTGGCCGCTTCTTCGGGAGCGGCCTTTTCTTTTGGGAGGATCCCGATGCTGGCATCAATGCCACAAAAATGCATTAATGCCACAGCATTGCGTTGCTCTCCCTTTGCTTTTATGGCTAGAACGGCCTGCTCGGGGCAGGGCGTTTGTGCGCGGGACGATCAGGAACTGTCGAATGAATCATGTAAGGTCTGTTGGAATGCGTAAGACGGCAAGATTAGCGCTTGTCTCGCTGGTGCTTATCGGCGCCGGGTTTGGCATAACCGCCTGCCAATCGGACCGAGATATCGACATTACCAAGCTCGGCATGGAAACGGATCCGCCGGAGGCCCTCTACAATCAGGGGCTTGCCAACATGAAGGCCGGCAATCTGTCGGAGGCTTCGCGAAAGTTCGACGCGATCGACAAGCAGAACCCGTTTACGGAATGGGGGCGCAAGGCGCTGGTCATGAGCACCTTCACGAAATATCGGCTTGGCCGCAACGACGAAGCAATCGCGACCGGCAACCGCTATATGAACCAGTATCCGCAGTCGCAGGATTCGGCGTATGTGCAGTACCTCATCGGCCTTGCTCATTCGAAGCAGATCGCCGACGTGACGCAGGATCAGCGTGCCGCCAACCGTACGATCGAAGCTATGAACAAGGTCGTGAAGGACTATCCGGATTCTGAATATGTCGAGGATGCGCAGGCCAAGATCCGGTTTGCGCGAGACCAGCTCGCCGGCAAAGAAATGCAGGTCGGGCGCTATTACCTGGAGCGCAAAGAATATCTTGCTGCGGTACGACGTTTCCGGAATGTCGTGGAGCAGTTTTCGAATACCAACCAGGTGGAAGAGGCACTGGCGCGACTCACCGAAGCCTATTATGCGATGGGCATCGTGGAGGAAGCCCAGACTGCGGCAGCTGTGCTTGGGCGAAACTATCCGGACAGCCAGTGGTATGCGGATTCCTACAAGCTGCTGCAGGGCGGCGGTGTAGAGCCTCGCGAAAACCGTGGCTCGTGGATTTCACGCGCCGGAGCCAAGCTCATCGGCGCCTGAGACTGGGCGCGGTATCGAGGAAACATGCTGAGCCAGTTATCGATCCGGGATATCGTTCTGATCGAGCGGCTGGATCTTGCCTTCGAGACCGGCCTGTCGGTGTTGACCGGTGAGACGGGTGCGGGCAAGTCTATCCTCCTTGATAGTCTCTCGCTTGCGCTCGGCGGTCGCGGCGATGGAGGGCTGGTTCGGCATGGTGAGGAGAGGGGGCAGGTCACTGCGGTCTTCGACGTGCCCGGCAACCACGACGCTCGCCGGCTCCTGCGTGAAAACGGCATCGATGACGATGGCGACCTGATTTTCCGGCGCGTCCAATCCGCCGACGGCCGCACGCGCGCCTCCATCAACGACCAGCCGGTGAGCGTGCAACTCATGCGGCAGGCGGGTCAACTGCTCGTCGAGATTCACGGCCAGCACGACGATCGTGCGCTGATCGATACGGATGTCCATCGCACGCTGCTGGACGCCTTTGTCGGCCTGACGGAAGAAGTGCAGGCTATTTCCGGTCTCTATCGCTCCTGGCGGGACGCGGAGCGCGCATTCAGGACCCACCGAGCCAAAGTGGAGGCTGCCGCGCGTGAAGCCGACTATATCCGCGCATCGGTCGAGGAGCTTGAGGTACTGGCGCCGCGCGACGGCGAAGAGGACGAGCTTGCCGAGCAGCGCTCTCGCATGCAGAAGGCCGAGCGTATTGCCGGCGACATTTCTGAGGCCTCCGAATTTCTGAATGGCAATGCATCGCCGGTGCCGCTGATCGCTTCGCTGGTCCGCCGCCTGGAGCGCAAGAGCCATGAGGCGCCGGGCCTTCTTGAAGAAACCGTCGAACTCCTCGACCAGGCCCTGAACCACCTTTCGAATGCGCAGATGGAAGTAGAGGCCGCGCTGCGCAAGACGGAGTTCGATCCGCGGGAGCTGGAGCGCGTCGAACAGCGGCTTTTTGCGCTTCGCGCCGCCGGCCGCAAGTATTCGGTCGCGGTGGCCGACCTGCCTGCGCTTGCCGAAAAAATGGTGGCCGATCTTGCCGATCTCGATGCGGGAGAGGAAAGACTCCTTGAACTCGAGAAGCTCGCGGTCGCGGCAAAGATCGAATACGATCAAGCGGCTTCCGTTCTGTCGGAGAAACGCCGCCACGGCGCCGAGGCCCTGGCGGAAGCGGTCATGGCTGAATTGCCGGCGCTGAAGCTCGAGCGAGCGCGCTTCATGGTCGACGTGACGAGCGATCCCGAAGCCGCGACCGCCGAGGGCATCGACAGGGTAGAGTTCCACGTCCAGACCAACCCCGGCACGCGCCCTGGTCCGATCATGAGGGTTGCTTCGGGAGGCGAGCTGTCGCGGTTCCTGCTGGCGCTGAAGGTGGCGCTGGCGGATCGCGGCTCGGCTCCGACGTTGGTCTTCGACGAAATCGATACGGGCGTCGGCGGCGCGGTAGCGGATGCAATCGGTCAGCGGCTGAAGCGGCTTTCGGAAAAAGTGCAGGTGCTCTCGGTCACCCACGCCCCGCAGGTGGCTGCCCGTGCCGCGACGCATCTTCTGATCTCCAAAGGACCGGCGGGCGAAGGTTCTGAAAAAATCGCCACCCGCGTTGCGACGATGGAGCCGGAACACCGGATGGAAGAAATCGCCCGCATGCTTGCCGGCGCTTCCGTCACCGACGAGGCGCGCGCAGCGGCGAAGCGCCTGCTTGCCGGAAGCGGCTGATCTCGTCTCTTCCCATCGGCAAAAATTGCTCTACAAAAACGACTCCGCGATACCCCGAGGAGCCGTTGCCATGTCCGCCGAACAGACGCCCGTCGAGAACCTGACCGAAGAACAGGCCGCAGCCGAGCTGGCCTTCCTCGCCGCCGAGATCGCACGCCACGATGAGCTTTATCACGGTCACGACACGCCGGAGATTTCGGACGCAGAATACGATGGACTGAAACGGCGCAACGATGCGATCGAGAAGCAGTTTCCGCAGCTCGTCCGCGCCGACAGTCCGTCGATCCGGGTTGGGGCGGCTCCTCTGCCGACTTTTGCGCCGATCACCCATTCAAGGCCGATGCTGTCGCTCGACAACACGTTTTCGGACGAGGACGTGCGGGATTTCATCGGTTCCGTCTATCGCTTCCTGGGTCAACTTCCGGATGGATCGATCGCTTTTACCGCCGAGCCGAAGATCGATGGGCTTTCCATGTCGATTCGCTACGAGCAGGGCCGACTGGTGAATGCCGCCACCCGTGGCGACGGCACGACGGGTGAAAACGTCACCGAAAACATCAAGACCATCAAGGAAATCCCGAACAGCCTGCCATCCGGCGTGCCAGATGTCGTCGAAGTGCGCGGTGAGGTCTATATGACGAAAAGCGAGTTCCTGGCGCTCAACGAGAAGATGGCGGCGGAAGGCAAGCAGACTTATGTCAATCCGCGCAACACGGCCGCGGGGTCGCTCCGCCAGCTCGACGCAAAGGTGACGGCGAGCCGCAATCTGAAATTCTTCGCCTATGCCTGGGGTGAAATGTCGGAAATGCCGGCCGATACCCAAATGGGCATGGTGGAAAAATTCAGGGATTGGGGTTTTCCGGTCAACCCGCTCATGAAGCGCCTGAATTCCGTGGAAGACATCATTGCGCATTACACCGATATCGGCCTGAAGCGCCCGGACCTCGACTATGAGATCGACGGTGTGGTCTACAAGGTCGACCGGCTCGACCTGCAGGCCCGCCTCGGATTCCGTTCGCGCAGCCCGCGCTGGGCGACGGCGCATAAATTCCCGGCCGAGCAGGCTTTTACCAAGGTTGAAAGAATCGACATTCAGGTCGGCCGCACCGGGGCGCTGACGCCGGTTGCGCGCCTGACGCCGGTCACCGTCGGCGGCGTCGTAGTCACCAACGCAACGCTGCACAACGAGGACTATATCAAGGGCATCGGGAATTCCGGTGAGCGCATCCGCGAGGACGAGCACGATATCCGCATCGGCGACACGGTTATCGTGCAGCGGGCGGGCGATGTCATTCCGCAGGTGCTCGACGTCGTTATGGAAAAGCGCCCTTCCCACGCTGTGCCCTACGAGTTTCCGAAGAAATGTCCGGTCTGCGGCAGTCATGCGGTGCGCGAGCGCAACGAAAAGACCGGCAAGCTCGATTCGGTCACCCGCTGCACCGGCGGTTTCGTCTGCCGGGCGCAGGCGGTCGAGCACCTGAAACATTTCGTCTCGCGGAATTCCTTCGACATCGAAGGCCTGGGCGCAAAGCAGATCGACTTTTTCTTCGAGAACCAGGACCCTGCACTGCAGATCCGCACCGCGCCGGACATTTTCACGCTGAAGAAAAGGCAGGAAGCCTCGCCGCTTACCAAGCTCGAGAATATCGAGGGTTTCGGCAAGGTAAGCGTGAAGAAGCTCTTCGATGCGATCGACGAACGCCGCAATATCGCCCTTCACCGCTTCATCTATGCGCTCGGCATCCGCCATGTCGGCGAGACTACGGCGAAGCTGCTGGCGCGCGCCTACGGCACCTATGAGGCCTTCGAAGCCGCGATGAGGGAGGCGCAAAGCTTTTCAGGCGACGCCTGGGATGACCTCAACAATATCGAGGGCATAGGCGAGGTGGTTGCTCGCGCCATTGTTGAGTTCTTCAGGGAGCCGCGCAATGTCGAGGTGATAGCACGCCTCCTTGAAGAGGTGACGCCGCAGGCGGCGGAGCAGATTGCCGCAAGCGGCAGCCCTGTCGCTGGAAAGACTGTGGTCTTTACCGGAGCGCTCGAAAAGTTCACCCGGGACGAGGCCAAGGCTCGTGCGGAAGGTCTCGGTGCCAAGGTGGCAGGGTCTGTTTCGAAAAAGACCGACTTCGTCGTGGCCGGTCCGGGCGCCGGTTCCAAGCTCGACAAGGCAAGGGAACTCGGCGTCCAGGTGATGGACGAGGACGAGTGGCTGGCTTTCATCAGCGAGTGATCGTCAATCTTTTAAACGAGCCATCGAGTAAGCATCGATATATTGGCCGTCGCGGAAGGCGAATTCTCTCAAATGACCTTCCTTCACGAAGCCATTCTTCTCGTAGAGACGGATCGCTTTTTCGTTGTCGACGAAGACTGTCAGTTCGACACGGCGCAGATCCAGCCAATTGTCGGCGATGTCAAGAATGGCCATCATCAATGCGTTTCCGACGCCGTTTCCCACAAAATCATCGTGCACCCCGATGCCGATCGACGCTGCGTGGCGTCGTCGACCGAGCATCGGTCCCAGAAATACGTCGCCGACGATCTGACTGTTGCGTTCCGCCACCAGTCTTTTTGCTCCTGGATTAGGGGATTCGAGCCCTTTGCGGGTCTCCTCGACCGTCTGGAAGGGCAGGCGTAGCGTGCCGTAGCGGTAGCCGTACATATTGGCGAGCGCGGTAATCTTTTCCGCATCGGCAGGGCAGGCGGCGCGGATCAGCACATCGCCAAACCTTTCCGGTCGTGGCGGCTTTTCGCGGGCGTCTTGAATGCGTTTCATTTTGCTCTCCTTCGTTGGGCGCCGAAGCAGAGCGGAATGACCGAACCCTGCCGCTTCGGCAGGGTTGGTGGACGGATGACCGGTTAACGCGCCAATACCGCCACGCATCCTGCGGGGTGAATGGTCAGGGTAAGATGCATGTGGGCGGCGAAGCTGATCATGGAGCGTATGAAGCCAGAGGTTGTGTGGCGCGTCAAGAGACGATCGATGACAACCGTCTTTGCCGAATCAATCGGGCAACGATAGAAGTCAGTGCATATTCGTTCGGAACCAGCCCTTGAAGACCATCGCCATCGACTTCGAAACAGCCAACGAACAGCGCGCCAGCGCCTGTTCCGTCGGGCTTGCATGGATTGAGGATAACAAGGTCGTGCGCGTCGAAGAGAGGCTCATTCGCCCGAAGGATATGCGTTTTTCTTCATTCAACGTGGCGATCCATGGAATCCGGCCGGAACATGTCGAAGACGCCGGGGAATTTCCTGAGGTGATGGAAGAGTTTGCCGATGATTTCCGCGGGGCGACAATGATCGCTCACAACGCCGCCTTCGATTTCAGCGTGTGGCGCGCCTGTTTGGACGTCTATCGGCTTGGCTATCCCGAACTTTCCTATCTCTGCAGCGTGAAGATGGCAAAGAAGGTCTGGCCGCATCTCGGTTCGCACAAACTCAATGTCCTTGCCGGACATCTGGGATTACGGTTTGCCCATCATAATGCGGCAGAGGATGCCGCAATTTGCGGTCAGGCGGCGATCGCCATCGCCCGTTCGCTTCAGGTCTCGCACGTGCGCGACATACCCGCGATGATCGGAATGAAGGTCGGGAGGCTCTTTTCCGGCGGTTATGATCCCTGCACCTGCAGGCTGAAATAGACCCCTACTGCGAGGGGCCTGCTTGTTTCTGCTCCGGCGCTTCTTATCTCAGATCACGGATCGTTTACCGGAGCCCGCACCCATGAACCGACTGGCCTGCCTCGTATCTGCCGCCGCGCTTTCGTTCTGCGCCCTTGCGGCACCCACGTCTGCCGAAGTTATCGGCAAGGTAGGGGTCGACTGGATCGGCAACGACATTATCGTCGAGGCGATTGCCGATCCGGAAATCAAGGGCGTGACCTGCCACGTCACCTATTTCGACCGGAGCATTATCGACCGCCTCAAAAAGGGCAACTGGTTCGAGGACCCCTCGAACAGTTCCATCGCCTGCCGCCAGACAGGCCCGATCGAGATCGGCGAAATCGACCTGTCCAGAGGGGGTGAGGAAGTGTTCCGCGAAGGCCGCTCGCTGATATGGAAAGACCTCCTCGTCAAACGCATCTACGACGAGACGAACGATACGCTGGTCTATCTGGCGCATTCGCGGCAGGTCGTCGAGGGATCGGCCAAAATGGCGATCTCGACCGTGCCGCTCTATGGCCAGCAGGTTGTCTGGAAGAACGGCAAGCCGAAGCCGTGAGATCTTACGCGACTGCGGCCGCCGCGGCTTGTCCTGCCGTTCGGCCGGAGAACAGACAGCCTCCGAGAAAGGTACCCTCGAGCGAGCGGTAACCGTGCAGACCTCCGCCGCCGAACCCAGCCGCTTCTCCCGCCGCATAGAGGCCGGAAATCGGCTGGCCGTCATGTCCAAGAACACGGGCCGAGAGATCGGTTTCAAGTCCTCCCAAAGTCTTGCGGGTCAGGATATTGAGCCTTACGGCGATCAACGGCCCGTGAGCCGGATCAAGAATCCTGTGCGGTTTGGCGGTGCGTACCAGCCTGTCGCCGAGAGAGCGCCGGGCGTTGTGTATGCCCATGATCTGCGCATCCTTGCAGAAGGGATTGTCGATCTGCCTGTCCCGCGCCAGGATTTCGCGCTCCAGATCCTCCGGTTTCAGGAGATCGTTACCGGTCAGCCGGTTCATGCCGTCGACCAGTTCGACAAGCGTCTCAGCGACGACAAAGTCTTCTCCGCGTTCCTTGAAGGCTTCCACCGGTCCGGTCGCCCGCCTGCCGACCGCACGGCGCGCCGTCAGCCTCCAGTCGCGGCCGGTCAGATCGGGATTCTGCTCTGAGCCGGAAAGCGCAAACTCCTTGCGGATGATGCTCTGGTTCAGGACGAACCAGCTGTAATCGTAGCCCGTACTCAAGATATGCTGCAGCGTGCCGAGCGTGTCGTAGCCAGGGAAAAACGGTGCCGGCAGACGACGACCGGTGGCATCGAACCACATCGAAGACGGACCGGGGAGAATGCGGATACCGTGATCCTGCCAGACCGGATTCCAATTCCGAAGGCCTTCCGTGTAGTGCCACATGCGGTCGCGGTTGATCACACGGCCGCCGGCAGATTCGGTGATGCCGATCATCCGTCCGTCGACGTGTTTCGGCACGCCCGAGACCATGAAGGCGGGCGGCTTGCCCAACCTTTCCGGCCACATCTGCCGCACGAGGTCCTGATTGCCGCCGATGCCGCCGGAAGCAACGATCACCACGGGCGCTCGAATTTCGAAGTCGCCGACTGGCGTTTTTGATGTTTCTGCGCCGCGGGCGGCGGAGCTGGCTTCCAGAATGGTACCAGCAACGCCGACCACCGCATGACCCGCGGTGATGAGTTGATCTACGCGATGACGCCACAGGAAGCGGATTTTCCCGGCTTGCTCGGCTTCGCGCGCTCGGCGCTCAAAGGGTTCTACCACGCCGGGACCTGTTCCCCATGTGATGTGGAAACGGGGCACCGAATTGCCGTGCCCTGTCGCCGGTCCGCCGCCGCGTTCGGCCCAGCCGACGACAGGGAAGAGGCGATGTCCCATCTGTCGCAGCCAGGAACGCTTCTCGCCCGCTGCGAAGCCCACGTAAGCTTCTGCCCAGGCGCAAGGCCAGAAATCGTCGTCTCGGTCAAACCCGGCCGTTCCAAGCCAGTCCTGCCAGGCAAGGCTGAAGGAATCTTTGATGCCCATGCGTCTCTGCTCGGGTGAATCAACGAGGAAGAGGCCGCCGAGCGACCAGAAAGCCTGGCCGCCGAGGTTCTGCTCCGGCTCTTGCTCGACGATAATAACGGAGCGACCGGCATCGGATAGTTCCGTGGCAGCCACCAGGCCAGCCAAACCCGCGCCGACGACGATGACGTCTGCTACATCGCTCACACCGCTCCTCCCAAAGCGCGGATGGCAGCAGCTCCTGCCGCAACACCCTGCCAGATACAGTCATGGGGCGCGACATGAGTCAATCTGACCGAGCGCACGAAAAAAACCGGGCCCGCGAGCGGACCCGGTTTCAGATGGTATGGATGGCGGATCAGCGGATGTAGACGATCCGGCTTCCGTCCGCAGCGGTATCGATCCCTACGACGTTGTTCAGCTCGACATTCTTCTGCAGAAGGCCGGCGCGGAGAGCTGAATCCCGATCAAGTTTGGCCTGAGCCTGACGGATCATTGCCGGGGTGGGATGGACGATACTATCAGGGATATCGAGACGATTGGCGCTGTTGTCGATTTCCGGATCGGTATAGACGATGGAAAAATCGGTTGCGGGTCTTACAGCGCTGCCCATGTCACGGGCATAAGTACTGCCGATGGTGGCGGTAGACATCAGAATTGCGAGCGCAAAGGCCTTTTTCATGATCATTCTCCTATCTTCGTAACCAGCCGAAGAGTTTTGAAGCGGTTCGGTTGGGCGTTTGCGGTCGGAGAACTCGCAGTGCGAAGAAGTAGTTCCGAATATTATTCTTAAAAATATGTAATAATTACAATGAATTAATGTTCCGCCACGCTTGCGTGTGGCGGAACATCATCAATATGTTTGCGGTGCAAAATCAGGCCGCTTCGCGGGACAGCTCGTCGGCAATGACCGTGTCGAGGTTGAGGAAGCAGACCATGGTCTTTTCGAGTGCCACGATGCCGCGGCAGAAGGCGCGCTGGGCTTCCGGGATGATCTCGGGGGCGGGCTGCAGGTCCTCTCCGCGAATCGTCATCATGTCGGAAACCTGTTCAACCAGCAGGCCCACCAATTTGCCGGCAATGTCCGTGACGATGATCGCCGAGCGTTCGGAAGGTTCCGTCATCTTCATGCCGAGACGGCAGGCCATGTCGATAACCGGGATCACGGCACCGCGCAGATTGATCAGACCCAGAACGTAGGGGGGCGTATGCGGCATGGGAGTGACCGGCGCCCAGCCGCGGATTTCGCGGATCGCCATGATGTCGATGCAGAATTCCTGGTCTCCAAGATGGAAGGAGACGATTTCAAGGTAGGCGCCGGACTGCTTGATGGCATTCGTCATGTCAGAACTCTTCCCATTGATTTGAGGAACCCACGGCCTTCGGCTTGGCGGAGGTCGGGTTGTTGTCGAAGGCTCCCGCGAGCTTGTTCATCAAGTTCAATGCGGGGGATGGTTTGCCGGGCGGCGTCGAGGTGCCCGCCGTATCGACGGCGCGCGGACCGCCGGCGCCACGAATTTGAAACTGACTCATCAGCCTGTTCAGGTTTTCCGCGTCGCTCGCCAATGAGTGGGTTGCGGCAGTGCTCTGCTCCACCATCGCTGCGTTTTGCTGGGTTGCCTGATCCATCTGGCCGATTGCGCTGTTGATCTCTGTCAGTCCGGTTGATTGTTCGCGCGCAGAAGTGAAAATCGCGTGAACGTGACCATCGATTTTCAAAACATCCTCGCCGATACGGGTCAGGGCCTCGCCGGTCGCTTTGACGAGATCCACCCCGGTCTTCACCTCCTGGTTCGAACGGGTGACGAGCGCTTTGATGTCTTTAGCGGCACCGGCCGCGCGTCCGGCCAGCTCGCGCACTTCCTGAGCCACCACGGCAAAACCCTTGCCCGCTTCGCCCGCGCGGGCTGCTTCCACACCCGCATTCAGCGCCAGGAGGTTCGTCTGAAAGGCAATTTCGTCGACGACGTTGATGATCTTGCCGATCTCGGCGGTTGCGTCCTCAATCCGTCCCATGGCAGCCGTTGCGTCGCGGACGACCGTTGCCGAGCGTTCCGTATAAGCCTTGGTGTGGCTCACCATTTCGCTTGCCTCTTCGGCGCGGTGGGTAGCGCTGCGGACGGTTGCGGTGATTTGTTCGAGCGCCGCCGAGGTTTCTTCGAGCGACGCGGCCTGCTGCTCCGTCCGCTTGGCGAGGTCGTCGCTGGCCGAGCGCATCTGATTCGCGCTGGCACCGATGGAGCCGGCGTTGGAGGCGACTTCGCTCATTGTGCGGCGCAGGCGTTCGACGACCCGGTTGAAATCCTCGCGCAGGCGCTCCAGGTCGCCGCGGAAGGGGTGATCGATGGTGACGGAGAGATTGCCATCGGCGAGCAGGTTAAGTGCCTTGCCGAGCGATTGCACGGCATCGCGGATTGCTTCGGCTGCGGCTCGCTGATCTGTTTCGCGGGCAAGGCGTTCCTGATCGCTGAGCTGCCGTTGCTTTTCGCTGTCTGCTTCAAGTTGGCGTTTCTCGATCGCGGACAAACGGAAAATATCCGTTGCGCGCGCCATCTCACCAATCTCGTCGCCGCGTTCTGCACCCTCGACCGGTGTCGCATAGTCACCGTTGACAATCCGCTGCATGCTGGCCCGCACACCGGAGATGCCTCGACGGATCGCACCTCCGTGGACGATCTGGAGAATTGCCATGATGAAGAGGGCGACAAGTCCGCAGCCGATCTGAACGTAAAGCGCCCGGCCGGACACGGAATTGGCTTCCGCGACCCGTTCCTTGACGATCGTGCTGCCCTTTTCCGCAAGGGTTCGCAGGGCTATGTCGAGCCGCTCGCCGGCGCCGTCGATCGTATCGTCGATCTTCGCGTAATCTTCGTTGGGCGCCCCGGTTTCGACCATCGTCTTGAGATCGCTCTGGATCGCTTTGGAGACCGCGGCGAGATCAGCTTCGAAGGTGGATACGAGTGCTGGTGTGCCGATCTCGGCAGCAAGCGCGTTCATATCGCTCACGCCGAGGTTCATCTGCCGGATGGAGGATGCAATCGCTTCCAAGCGCTCGGGAGCCACGCGCTTTTCTTCGCGATCCACGATGGTATCCATCGCAACGAGTATGAGCTGCGAATTGGCGATCCGCATCTGGTTGACGGAATCTACCTGGTTGTGAATGTGCGTTGCCCGTTCGAGGGCCAGTTCAACCTGATGGCCTTCGTACCATCCGACGACAAGCATGGCGCCGATACCGGCGAAGGCAGCTCCGGCCAGTGTCCAGAGACGTTGGTTCACGGAAAGCGTCTTGCTAGAACGACCATTCGTCATGCAGCTTGAATTCCTTTTGCGCCGGATAAGATCGGCGGATTTTCACTACGATGGGGCAGGCGAACCGATTGCGCGACGTCATGTCTTGGTGGTCGGAGTGTCACAGGGCAGCGAGAGGCTGCCGGCGCGGCTTCTCGCTTCGGGCCGACTCTCCGAGCCGTTTCGCAGCCTCAAGCTCTCAAAAAGATATTAAGTCTCTGCTAATCTTAATCGGCAAAGGGCTTTCGAAAAATCATGTATAGCCCTAGAATGAGGCCATGAACCCGGATGCCACCAACGCTCATCGCGTGCCGATAATCGCCATCGCGAGCCTATTTTTCCTCGGCCTGGGAGGAATGGCTTTCTATGGCTGGTTGCGGTTTGGCTCTTCCATCATGCTGGTGCTCGACGAGGGTGGCCTCTCCTGGTGCTTTTGAGCGAAGCATTGCGCCCGTGGGACAAATTAGCGCGACGACGGCGTGTTGAATTGCGCGAGACCGACTTCCCATCTATCTCTTCAGGAACTGCAGCCTGACTAGCAGGCGCGAACTGAGAGAATTCCAATGAAGACCTTTCGCACCATCCTCTGGGTCGCTGTCGTGGCACTCGCGGGCGTCCTTGTCTGGCTGACGGTGGAAATGAGCAAGTCGAGACAGGAGCTTGCGGAAGGCCCCTTCGGGGTTCCGTTCCAGCTTGTCGCCCAGGACGGGCAGCCGGTCACCGAAAAAGCCTTTCAGGAAAAGCCGACGGCGCTCTTCTTCGGGTTCACGCATTGCCCGGAGGTCTGCCCCACTACACTTTTCGAACTGAACGGCTGGCTACGGCAGGTCGATCCTGACGGAACAAAGCTCAACGGTTTCTTCGTCAGCGTCGATCCGGAGCGCGATACGCCAGAATTGCTCGGCCAGTATATCTCGAACGTCACCGATCGGGTGAAAGGCATTTCGGGGCCTCCCGAAAAAGTCAACGAGATGATCAAGGGCTTCAAGGTCTATGCGAAGAAGGTCCCGGTCGACGAAAAGGATCCGAAGGGCGACTACACCATGGATCATACCGCTTCCGTTTTCCTGCTGGATAACGGCGGACGCTTTGCTGGCACCATCGCTTACGGCGAAAATCCTGACGTTGCCGTCAAGAAGCTTGAGAATCTGATCAAAGGGTGACGCCTTCGCTGTTGAAGCCCCCCATGCTTCTGTGGCAATCCTCTCGGCCATTGATCATTAGCTGAGAGATATCTCCTTGAGCGAAATCCGCCTTTACGTCACGTCCACCGAGAAGGGCGCAGCACAGATCCTCGATATCCTCTCGGAAGTCTTCGGCGAGGAAGATCTTGCCATAGCGACCACCGAGGTCGAGGAAAAGAAGGATATCTGGGAAGCCTCTGTCTACATGATGGCGGATGAAGAGGAAGCGGTGCGTGACCGTATGGCTGCAGGTATTGGCCAGGCCTTTCCCGATGCGGTAATCACGCGCGAAGTCATTCCTGATATCGATTGGATTGCCAAATCACTGGAAGGCCTGAAACCGGTCAGGGCAGGGCGCTTTCTCGTTCATGGCTCGCATGACCGCGACAAGGTCAAGCCCAATGATATCGCGATCGAGATCGATGCCGGCCAGGCCTTCGGGACCGGCCATCACGGCACCACGGCCGGCTGCCTTGAAGTTATCGAGGATGTCATGCGGGCTCGTAAGGTCCGCAACGCGCTCGATCTCGGATCGGGAAGCGGCGTGCTGGCGATTGCGGTGCGCAAGTTGAAGAACATTCCTGTTCTTGCCACGGACATTGATCCGGTCGCGGTCCGCGTCGCCAAGGAGAACGTGCGCCGCAACGGGATCGCCACCGGCATCCGATTAGAGACGGCGTCCGGATTCCATTCACCCGCTTTCCTTCAAGAGGGACCATTCGACCTGATTATCGCCAACATTCTGGCGCGTCCGCTCATGAAGATGGCGCCGCAACTGGCCGCGCATCTGGCCCTTGGAGGCTCCGTCATTTTGTCCGGCATTCTGGCAGGGCAGCGGTGGAAGGTGCTGGCCGCCTATAACGGCGTGCGGCTCCGTCATGTCCGGACGATCTGGCGGAACGGCTGGGTGACAATCCATCTCCAGCACGGCTGAAACATTCCGCATTGCAGCATTGAATTTACCGCATGGCTGAGGCGCCTCCATAGAAAAAAGCAACGGTGTTAGGTGTCAATCGCGTTAGCGTGGTGTTCCCGCATTCTTGCGTTGAGGATGATGATCATCTTTCGCATGACGGCGACGA
>NZ_SMCL01000028.1:0-54394 GCF_004343065.1 Neorhizobium sp. S3-V5DH | reverse complement strand
AGCCTCAATCTCTCAAACCGCCCGGTGCGGACCCGCATGCCGGGTGGTGTGGCAGGGGTGCGATTGATTAAATCGCCCCCTATGCCGATTCAGGCTGCCGCTGCTGCGGTTACTTCTTCTTCTCTCTTCAGCCGGCCAGCATATTTCTGGGCGATGACGGCGCAGACCATCAGCTGGATCTGGTGGAAGAGCATCAGCGGCAAGACGATTGCGCCGATCGAAGAGGATTGGCTGGCGAAGATGGCGTTGGCCATAGGCACGCCGCTTGCCAGCGACTTCTTCGACCCGCAAAAGGTAATGGTAATCTCGTCCTCTTTCGAGAAACCGAGCGCCCGGCTGCCGAACATGGTGAGGCAGAGGACGATCGCGAGCAGTGCTACGTCGAGGAGGATGACGACGCCGATATCCGCTGCGGAGAAGGTATGCCAGAGACCTTCAACCACCGCTTCCGAGAAGGCGAGATAGACGACCATCAGGATCGAGCCGCGATCGACGGGCGCAAGTATCTTCTTTTTCGAGCGGATCCAGCCGCCGATCCAGGGCTGCAGGACCTGCCCAGCCACGAAAGGCGCGAGGAGCTGCAGCAGGATCTTTTCCAGCGCATCCATGGAGAAGCCGGCCTCGCCGGTGGTCGACAGCAGGATGCCCGCGAGCAGAGGCGTCAGGAACATGCCGAGAATATTGGAGCCGGAGGCCGCGCAGACCGCTGCCGGCACGTTGCCGCCCGCCATGGAGGTAAACGCGATCGAGGATTGGACGGTGGACGGCAGAACGCAGAGAAAGAGGATGCCCATGTAGAGCGGCGAGGGGAGGATGCTCTCCGGAATGAAGCCGATTGCCAATCCCAGCAGCGGGAAGATCGCGAATGTCGTCACGAGGATAGTCAGATGCAGGCGCCAGTGCAGGACACCGGCCACCACGACATCCCGCGACAACCGCGCGCCATGCAGAAAGAAAAGGAGGCCGATGGCGATATCGGTCGCGGTGCCGAACCAGTCCGCCGCCTCTCCCTGGATAGGGAGGACCGAAGCAAGGATGACGGTGCAGACGAGGAGGACCGTAAAGCGGTCCGGCAGAAAACGGGTCATGAGGCAGCATTCCTTGAGTGGACTTTGCAAATCGCTCATCATGAAGCACGATGCAAACACTAACAGTTATCACGAAGTGCGATTTAGATGCTCAACCTCCATCACCTCAACAGCTTCGTCATGCTGCAGCAGACCGGGAGCTTCACCGAGGCGGCGATCCGGCTGGGGATCGGGCAATCGACAGTGACGCAGCATATCCAGCGGCTTGAAAAATCGCTCGGGCGGCAGCTGGTTTTTCGCGACACGCATCAAGTGAGGCTGACGGCGGAGGGCGAGGCACTGCTCGGTTATGCCCGCGGCATGCTCGACCTCAATGGGCAGGTCGCATCGCTTTTCGGCGAAAGCCGGTTGCGGGGGCGGCTGAGGCTCGGGGTGTCGGAGGATGTGGTCGCAAACAGGCTCACCTCCATTCTGGAGGATTTCATCCGCCTCTATCCACTGGTCGACCTGGAACTGACGGTGGCGCTTTCGGCCGTGCTCTATCAGATGCAGGATGCCGGCGACCTCGACCTCGTGCTCGCCAAGCGGCATATCGGCGAAACGCATGGGCGGCTTCTCTATCGCGAGCCGCTCGTCTGGCTGGCGCGCGATCCCGAGCATGTGCTGTCGCGGGGAGACGCGCTGCCGCTGATCGCCTTTCCGCCGCCTTCCATCACCAGACGGGTGGCGCAGGAGGCTCTCGACCGGGAGAAGATGGCGTGGCGGATCGTCTGTACCTGCGGAAGTCTCAGCGGGCTGACGGCGGCGGCCCGGGCAGGCATGGGCGTTCTGGTGCAGCCGCGCAGCATGGCGCCTGCGGGCCTCAAGGAAGTGCCTGCCGACCGCCTGCCGGTCCTGGAGGACGTGGAGTTCGTTCTGGTTCCGCGGCGCGGCGCCGATGCCGCACTCACGGAAGCGCTGTCGGATCTCATTGCGGCGCGGATCGCGCCACAGGGGCAACCGTAGAGGGAGATCGGGATCAGCCCCGGCAGATTGACAGGAACTGGTCGATATCTTCCTCGGTGGTGGCGAAGGAGGTGACGAGGCGGATCAGCATTTCGCCCTCCCTGACTGGTTCCGGCATGTTCTTCGGTTCCGGCCAGTCGTAGAATTTTGCGCCTCTGGCCTGCGCCGCTTCGGCGGAAGCCTTGTTGAGCACGGCAAAGACCTCATTCGATGTGGTTTCCCAGGCAAGCCTGGTGCTGTTCAACGAACGGATGCCGGCGCGCAGCCGATCGGCCGTGGCATTGGCGTGGCTTGCCATGTTGAGCCAGAGATCATCCTGCAGATAGGCTTCGAACTGTGCCGAGATGAAGCGGGTCTTGGAGAAGAGTTGGGCGGCGCGCTTGCGGATGAAGGCGAAATCCTTCGCGAGATCAGGATTGAAGAAGATGATCGCTTCAGCGCACCAGCAGCCGTTCTTGGTGCCGCCGAAGGAGAGGAGGTCGACACCGCGCTTCCACGTCATTTCCGCCGGCGTTGCATCCAACGCAACAAGGGCGTTAGCAAAACGCGCGCCATCCATATGGACCGGCAGGCCGTTCGCCTTGGCGACGGCGGTGATGGCGTCGATCTCGCCCAGAGAATAAACGGTGCCGCTTTCGGTGGCCTGGGTAAGGGTGACGGCAGCGGCACGGCCGTGATGAACGGAGTCCTGCGGGAAGCCAGCAATGCGGGCCGCGAGCTTTTCAGGGTCGATCTTGCCGTTTTCGCCTTCGACCGGAACCATGCGCATGCCGCTGAAGAAATCCGGCGCGCCGCATTCGTCCTCGATCACATGCGCTTCCGAATGGGAAAAGACAACGCCCCCGACGCGGGCGATGCTGGCGAGCGCAAGGGAATTTGCCGCCGTGCCGGTCGAGACGAAATAAACGGAGACGTCCCTCTCGAAGATTTCGTTGAACCGGGCTTCCACGGCCTTGTCCAGATCGCTGGTGCCATAGGCCGCGGCAAAGCGTGTCGATTCCTTCGACAGGCGTTCATTGATGGCGGGATGGGCGCCGGCCCAGTTGTCGGAAGAAAAAAACATGGAGGAACCTTGAATGGTCTTTGAAAGGCGAGTGGAGCTTAAGCGTTTTGGTCCGGTAATCAACGGCCAAAGGCAAGGTCACACAGTGGACCTATGCGGAGGGCAATGAAATGAATCCTTCTTGTTATTCGGCGTAATTAAATTTCGTCGAATACGCGTTATCCCGCAATGTAGTGTCGTTTACGCCGCAGATTTTTCCAGACCGGCTCTTGTTAAGAACTCATATCTATGGCATAGAAACTGAAAATTAGGACAGAATGACTGACCTAATTTGCGGAAATTGACGGGCCTTCTGCCCCTCTTTTCCGCTGACGGGGACGCCGATCCGGGTTATGCTGCGGTTGCTAAGGCTGCAGCGGACGCTGGAGCGGCGCCATCGCATGAGTAGGGATGGCGGAAGCCCTGTCATCCAGACGAGACAATAAAGAGCCACTTTGCCCGCCGGTCGGCGGCCAACAGGAGGAATGACGATGACGAAGATGATCTCCGAGATATCAGGCGCCGAGCCCCAAGTCTCTGCCGAGACGAAAGCTCGCGCTCCGTTCGTCGCCTCCGGGATTCCGGCTGCCCAGGGGCTTTACGATCCGCGCAACGAGCACGATGCCTGCGGCGTCGGCTTCATCGCCCATATGAAGGGCAAGAAGTCGCACCAGATCGTCAAGGACGGTTTGTTCATCCTTGAGAACCTGACGCATCGCGGAGCCGTCGGCGCCGATCCGCTGATGGGTGACGGCGCGGGCATTCTCGTGCAGATTCCCGACCGCTTCTTCCGCGAGGAGATGGCGAAGCAGGGCGTCACCCTGCCGAAGGCCGGCGAATATGCGGTCGGCCATTTCTTCCTGCCGCGCAATGGCGAGCAGATCGAGCATTTCAAGAAGGTGATCGTCGAAACCATTGCGGAAGAAGGTCAGCAGTTCCTCGGCTTCCGCGAGGTGCCGGTCGACAATTCCTCGCTGTCAAAGGCGCCCGATATCGCCGCGACCGAACCCTATCATCTGCAGGTCTTCATCGGCGCCGGTCGGGATGCCGCGACGAACGCCGAATTCGAGCGCCAGCTCTTCCTCGTCCGCAAGGTCATCTCCAACCGCATCTACGACCAGTTCGGCGGCCAGGAGACCGGCTTCTATCCGGTCTCGCTGTCGTCCTCGACCATTGTCTACAAGGGCATGTTCCTGGCCTATCAGGTCGGCGCTTACTACAAGGACCTGTCGGATCCGCGGTTCGAGACGGCGGTGGCGCTCGTGCACCAGCGTTTCTCGACCAATACCTTCCCCTCCTGGAAGCTGGCGCATCCCTACCGCATGGTCGCCCATAACGGCGAAATCAACACGCTGCGGGGCAACGTCAACTGGATGGCGGCGCGTCAGGCATCTGTCTCCTCGCCGCTTTTCGGCGACGACATTTCAAAGCTCTGGCCGATCTCCTACGAGGGCCAGTCTGACACGGCCTGCTTCGACAACGCGCTCGAGTTCCTGACGCGTGGCGGCTATTCGCTGGCGCACGCGATGATGATGCTGATCCCGGAAGCCTGGGCCGGCAATCAGTCCATGTCGAAGGAGCGCAAGGCGTTCTATGAATATCATGCGGCCCTGATGGAGCCGTGGGACGGCCCTGCTGCCGTCTGTTTCACCGATGGCAAGCAGATCGGCGCGACGCTCGACCGCAACGGCCTGCGCCCGGCTCGTTACATGGTGACCGACGACGATCGCATCATTCTCGCCTCCGAAGCCGGCACGCTGCCGGTGCCGGAGGAAAGCATCGTCAAGAAGTGGCGTCTGCAGCCCGGCAAGATGCTGCTGATTGATATGGAGAAGGGCCAGATCATCTCCGACGACGAGCTGAAGCGGGAGCTTGCCACCAAGCACCCGTACAGCAAGTGGCTCGATCGCACCCAGCTCATCCTTGAAGACCTGAAGCCGGTGGAACCGCGGGCGCTGCGCCGCGATGTGTCGCTGCTCGACCGCCAGCAGGCCTTCGGCTACACCTCCGAGGACACCAAGATCCTGATGTCGCCGATGGCGACGACCGGCCAGGAAGCCGTGGGCTCGATGGGCACCGATACGCCGATCTCTGCCATGTCGGCGAAGTCGAAGCTGCTCTATACCTATTTCAAGCAGAACTTCGCGCAGGTCACCAACCCGCCGATCGACCCGATCCGCGAAGAACTCGTCATGAGCCTCGTGTCGTTTATCGGCCCGCGTCCGAACATTCTCGATCACGAGGGCGCGGCGAATGCCAAGCGCCTCGAAGTTCGCCAGCCGATCCTGACCAATGGCGACCTAGAAAAGATCCGCTCGATCGGCCACACGGAAGACCGGTTCGACACCAAGACGCTCGATTTCACCTATGACATCGAGCGCGGCGCCGAAGGCATGCCGGAAATGCTCGACCGGCTCTGCGAGCGCGCGGAAGCGGCGGTCAAGGGCGGCTACAACATCATCGTGCTTTCCGACCGCCAGATCGGCCCGGACCGCATCGCGATCCCGGCGCTTCTGGCGACGGCGGCCGTGCACCATCACCTGATCCGCAAAGGGCTGCGCACGTCTGTCGGCCTCGTGGTCGAAACCGGCGAGCCGCGCGAGATCCATCATTTCTGCTGTCTGGCCGGATACGGCGCGGAGGCGATCAACCCCTACCTCGCCTTCGACACGCTGACCGACATGCATATGCGCGGCGAATTCCCGAAGGAAGTGGATGCGAGCGAAATCGTCTATCGCTACATCAAGGCCGTGGGCAAGGGCATTCTCAAGGTCATGTCCAAGATGGGCATTTCGACCTACCAGTCCTATTGCGGCGCGCAGATTTTCGACGCCGTCGGCCTGTCGTCGGAACTGGTCGAGAAGTATTTCTTCGGCACTGCCACGACGATCGAAGGCATCGGCCTTGCCGAGATCGCGGAAGAAACCGTCGCACGCCATCATGCGGCTTTCGGCAAGGATCCGGTTCTTGCCTCGACGCTGGATATCGGCGGCGAATATGCCTATCGCATGCGCGGCGAGAGCCATGCCTGGACGCCTGATGCGATTGCCTCCCTGCAGCACGCGGTGCGCGGCAACAGCCAGGACCGCTACCGCGAATTTGCGGAGATGGTGAACGAGACCTCGTCCCGGATGAACACCATCCGCGGCCTGTTCAAGATCAAGACCGCTGACACGATCGGCCGCAAGCCGGTGTCGGTGGACGAGGTCGAGCCGGCCGTCGATATCGTCAAGCGCTTCTCGACGGGCGCCATGTCCTTCGGCTCCATCAGCCGCGAGGCGCATACGACGCTCGCCATCGCCATGAACCGGATCGGCGGGAAGTCGAACACCGGCGAGGGCGGCGAGGAAAGCGACCGCTACATGCCGTTGCCGGACGGTAGCCAGAATCCTGAGCGCTCGGCCATCAAGCAGATCGCTTCCGGCCGCTTCGGCGTGACTACCGAGTACCTGGTCAATGCCGATATGCTGCAAATCAAGGTGGCGCAGGGTGCAAAGCCCGGCGAAGGCGGCCAGCTGCCCGGCCACAAGGTTGACGCGACTGTCGCCAAGACCCGTCATTCGACGCCGGGCGTCGGCCTCATTTCGCCGCCGCCGCACCATGACATCTATTCGATCGAAGACCTGGCGCAGCTGATCTTCGACCTGAAGAACGTCAACCCGACTTCGGACATTTCCGTGAAGCTCGTCTCGGAAGTGGGCGTCGGCACGGTTGCGGCAGGTGTCGCCAAGGCGCGCGCCGACCATATCACGGTTGCGGGCTTCGACGGCGGCACGGGCGCTTCTCCGCTCACCTCGCTGAAGCACGCCGGCAGCCCCTGGGAAATCGGTCTTGCCGAAACCCAGCAGACGCTGGTGCTGAACGGACTTCGCTCGCGCATCGCGCTGCAGGTCGACGGCGGTCTGAAGACTGGCCGCGACGTGATCATCGGGGCGCTGCTCGGGGCCGACGAGTTCGGCTTCGCCACCGCACCACTGATCGCAGCCGGCTGCATCATGATGCGCAAGTGCCACCTGAACACCTGTCCGGTGGGCGTCGCGACGCAGGACCCGGTTCTGCGCAAGCGCTTCAAGGGCACGCCGGAGCACGTCATCAACTACTTCTTCTTCGTCGCCGAAGAAGTGCGCGAAATCCTTGCTTCGCTCGGCTTCACCAGGCTCGACGACATCATCGGCATGTCCGAGCTTCTGGAGAAGGACGAGATGATCGCCCACTGGAAGTCGAAGGGCCTCGATTTCTCGAAGATCTTCCACAAGGTGGAGGCTCCGAAGCAGGCGACCTACTGGACCGAGCGGCAGAAGCATCCGATCGACGACATTCTCGATCGCAAGCTGATCGAGAAGTCGCAGGCGGCACTCGACAGCAAGGAGCCAGTGGTCTTCGACGTGTCGATCAAGAACGTCGATCGCTCCGCCGGTGCGATGCTGTCGGGCGCGCTTGCCAAGCGCTGGGGGCACAAGGGGCTCAAGGACGACACGATCCATGTGACCTTGACGGGTACCGCGGGACAGTCGTTTGGCGCATTCCTCGCCCGTGGCATCACCTTCGATCTGGTGGGCGACGGCAACGACTATGTCGGCAAGGGGCTTTCGGGCGGCCGGATCATCGTGCGTCCGCCGGAAAACTCCAAGCTCGTGGCGGAGAACTCGATCATCGTGGGCAACACGGTGCTCTACGGCGCAATCAGCGGCGAATGCTACTTCCGCGGCGTCGCGGGCGAGCGCTTTGCCGTGCGCAACTCCGGAGCGATCGCCGTCGTCGAGGGCGTTGGCGACCACGGCTGCGAATACATGACCGGCGGCATCGTCGTCGTGCTCGGCGAGACGGGGCGCAACTTTGCGGCCGGCATGTCCGGCGGCGTGGCTTATGTGCTCGACGAAACGGGCGATTTCGCCAAGCGCTGCAACATGGCGATGGTCGAACTCGAGCCGGTTCCGGAAGAGGACGACATGCTGGAGAAGCTGCACCATCACGGCGGCGACCTCATGCATAAGGGACGTGTCGACGTTTCCGAGGACATGACGCGCCACGACGAGGAGCGCCTCTACCAGCTCATCTCCAACCACCTGCACTACACGGGCTCGACCCGCGCCAAGGAGATCCTTGATCGCTGGACCGAATACCGGCCGAAATTCCGCAAGGTCATGCCGGTCGAATACCGCCGTGCATTGGTCGAGATGGAGCGGATGCGGATGGGGATCGCGGCGGAGTGATCCGTTTTGCAGTCGTTCACCGGCTGATTTCGCTGATCGTTGCCATCGCCGTTCCGGCGGCGGCATTCATGGAGAGCGGCAACGTCGCATTGGAATTCATCGTGCTGGGGGCGGTTCTAGGCTTCGCTTACTGGTATTGGGGTCCTACGGGCACCCTGCTTTGAAAAGGGTAAAACATGGGCAAGGTAACGGGTTTCCTGGAAATCGACCGGCAGGTGGCGAAGTATCAGCCGGCGTCCGACCGCATCCGCCATTTCCGCGAGTTCACCATTCCGATGTCGGATGCGGAAGTCACCAAGCAGGCCGCGCGCTGCATGGACTGTGGCATTCCCTATTGCCATGGGCCGACCGGCTGTCCGGTTCACAACCAGATCCCGGACTGGAACGACCTCGTCTACAACAACAAGTGGGAAGAGGCGATCCGCAACCTCCATTCCACCAACAATTTCCCGGAATTCACCGGCCGCGTCTGCCCGGCGCCGTGCGAGGAAGCTTGCACGCTGAACCTTGAGGACGCGCCGGTCGCAATCAAGACCGTCGAACAGGCGCTTGCCGACAAGGCTTACGAACTCGGCTACATCGCACCGCAGCCGGCGACGGTCCATACGGGCAAGAAGGTGGCGATCATCGGCTCCGGTCCCGCCGGCATGGCAGCTGCCCAGCAGCTCGGTCGCGCCGGTCACGAAGTGCATGTCTACGAGCGCGAGTCGAAGCCCGGCGGCCTCCTGCGCTACGGCATCCCCGACTTCAAGATGGAGAAGAACTTCATCGACCGTCGTGTCGAGCAGATGAAGGGCGAAGGGGTGACCTTCCATACCGGCGTCAATATCGGCGTCGACCTGGCCGTCGAAAAGCTGATGGCGGAGCACGATGCCGTGCTCTATTGCGGCGGTTCGGAAACGCCGCGCCCGGCCGGCATTCCCGGCGCCGACCTGCATGGTGTCTACGATGCCATGCCCTATCTCGTGCAGCAGAACCGCCGCATCGGCCGTGAAAACATCGAGAGCGTCGCCTGGCCGTCCGATCCGATCCTCGCCGGCGCCAAGCATGTGGTCGTCGTCGGCGGTGGCGACACGGCGTCGGACTGCGTCGGCACGGCCTTCCGCCAGGGCGCCGTCAAGGTGACCCAGCTCGACATCCGCCCGCAGCCGCCGGAAAAGGAAGACAAGCTCGCCGTCTGGCCTTTCTGGGCGACGAAGATGCGCACGTCTTCTTCGCAGGCGGAGGGGGCGGTTCGTGAATTCCAAGTGGCGACGCTTGAATTCATCGGTGAGGACGGGCAGCTCACGGGCGTACGCTGCTGCGAAGTCGACGAACGCCGCAAGCCGATCGCCGGTACCGATTTCATCATCAAGGCGGACCTTGCCTTCATCGCAATCGGCTTCTCCGGCCCGCTCGCCGACGGCGTTCTTGCCGAACTCGACGGCAAGCTGACGCTGAATGTCGACCGCCGCGGCTCGACAAACGTCGTCGCCAACGATCGCGACTACAAGACCTCGGTCGACAAGTTCTGGACAGCAGGGGACGTGCGCCGCGGCCAGTCTCTGGTGGTCTGGGCGATCCGTGAAGGCCGCCAGGCGGCGCGGGCGATCGACGAGGCCCTGATGGGGAGCTCGGTCCTGCCGCGGTAAGCGGGGTCTCTTTGCAAGGCCGACGAATAATGTGAGGCATGCGGCATGCTCCCAATGATCTCCCCTCAAGGGGGAGATCGGAGTGCCGCGCCGTTTTCATCTCATCTCCAGCATCGCGCAGAGCGAGCCTCTTCGCTTGCGGCGAGGTTGGCGCTTATCGCTAACGTGTCGCCGCACCCGCGGCCGGAATCCGATAATCGTCTATCCTGCCCGCCGGCGGCGGGGCAAGTTCGCCTCGTTTGACCAGCTTGTCGCGCGGGGTTTCCACCATGACGGTCGGTAAGGGACCGGCGCCAAGCAGGTCCTTGCCGCCGTCGAGTTCAGGATCCGACAGGCTGATCGGATGTACCGGCACGGCCTGGCCCGGTGCGGCCGGAAGCGTGACGAGCGGCGGCAGATTGGTGCCGTCGAGCTTGACGAGATCGGGACTTGCCATCTCGCCCAGGTATCGGCGAACGAATTTTTCGACATAGAAGGCAAGCTTCTGCTTGCCGGCCTTGGTGAAGGTGATGCCGTCGGAACCGCGCAAGCGCACCTGCTGGCCGTTGACGTCCGAGCCGGTGATGACGAACTTCCCGTCTTCATCGACGAAGCCATCCCAGATATCGACGAATTCCCCGCCTGCCTTTTCCACCTGGTTGCGGTAGATGGCGTTCAGCGTCACCGCATCCGATGTCATCGACGGAGACTGGAAGGAAGGCAGCCCGACCCACAAGAGGGGGACTTTGCGGGCGGCGACAATGCCGGCAAGTCCGGCGACGCGCGCCTCGTATTCCTTGAACCAGGCGTCGGTGCGGAATTTTTCCTTTCCGCTGCCGATCGACATCTGCTGGCGGTCGTTGGCGCCGAGCATGACCACCACGACCGTCGGCTTCAGCTCGTCCAGCATGACGGGAAGCTGCCCCGGCCAGTCGAAATGGTCCTGGCGTACGAGACCCGAAGAACCGTCGCTGCGCTCGCTGATCACGACGCCCGGAGACATTGCAAAAGTGTTCTCGAGCTCGCTGCCCACGCCACCCGCCATGAAGTCGCCGACCACGAGGACCTGTTTGGCGTTTTCAAGCTTGGCTACCGGTTCCGGCGCAGGCGGCGTAATCGCTTGCTGCTGCGGGCGCGGCGGCGCCGCGCGGCCGGCAGTGCCTCGATTGCGCGGCCGCGGCCGCATTTCGATGACCGAGCCATCCCGTTGATAGCGTCGGCGCGGGCGAGGTTCGTAGGGTTCGTAACGCTCATAACGCTCGTAGCGGGGGCCGCCGAACAGCATGTCGAAGATATTCCGGCGAGGGGCCGGTTCCTGAGCCGTGGCCGTCCGTAGCTGGACCGGCAGCGCGATCACCAACGCCAGCAGAAACAGGAAGGCTCGAAGCCATGTCCTGTTTTGCCGGGATTCCTGCAAAGTCTTCACGCCTCTACCGCGCCTCATACGCTCTGGCATTCTCATCCGAAGGATGTGGGGCAAAACGCCGCCCTGTCAACGCAAAGCTTCGAGAAGCTGTCGTGACGGTTCGCCGTTCGGCTGCATGCCGAGACGCTTCTGAATGACGGAAATGGCAGCTTTCGAACCGGAGCCGAAATTGCCGTCGACTTCGCCCTCGTAATAGCCGAGTTCCTTCATGCGCGACTGGAGTTCGAATTTCTGCTTGATGTCGAGCGTGCCGTTCGGCCGCGGCCAGCTCTGCTGCACGCCGCCATGGCCGGCCAGTTCGTCGGCAAGCAGCCCAACTGCGAGCGCGTAGCTGTCGGCGGCGTTGTAGCGCTTCACCACGAAGAAATTCTTCAGCATCAGGAAGGCAGGGCCGTTCGCGCCTGCCATCAGCTTCAACGTCGCGCGATCGGTGCCGCGCGGAAAATTCTTGCCGTTCGGGCGCGCAAAGCCGAGCTTTGCCCATTCGGCGAGTGTCTTGGTCTGGCCCTCCAGACGGGCACCGTTGGCCGGAAGCACCGCCTCGTAACCCCAGGTCTTGCCGTTCTGCCAGCCGTTCTTGGCCAATAGATTGGCGGAGGTGGCCAGCGCATCGGGCACCGAATGCCAGATATCGCGCTTGCCGTTGCCGTCGGCATCGACTGCATAGAGCAGGTAGCTCGTCGGAATGAACTGGGTATGCCCCATGGCGCCGGCCCAGGATCCGGTCAGCTGTTTGGGCGCAACGTCGCCGGACTGCAGGATCTTCAGCGCCGCGATAAGCTGGGTGCGGGCAAATTTGGAGCGGTTGGGATCGCCCCAGGCGAGAGTTGCGAGCGCCTGCGGCACGTGATGCAGCCGATCCGGCTTTTCCAGGACCGCGCCGTAATTGGACTCCATGGACCAGATGGCGAGCAGGATGTGCTTGTCGACGCCGAAATGCCGCTCCAGAGCGTTCAGGGTGGAGCCGTATTTCGCCGCCATCTCGCGGCCGATGCGCACAGTGTACGGGTTTACACGGGAATCCAGATATTCCCAGATCACCGACTTGAATTCCGGCTGGTAGGCCGCCTTCTCGAGCACATCCCGGTCCGGCTCGGTAATGCCGGCAAAGGCCTTTTCATAGGTGGAACGGCTAATGCCGCTCTTGGCGGCGGTCTCGTAGAATTTTACGATCCAAGTCTTGAAAGCGGTGTCAGCCCGCGCATCTATCGGCATGCCTGCGGCAGCAAGACCGAGCAGCGGGATAAAAAATCCGCGCAGGAGGTTGGTGCGAAACGTTTTCATCGGCAGTCGAGTCCATTCTTCTAACCAAGCCTGACGGCGAGAGTGGCAAGCGGCTTAACGATGTAATAACAGAATAGGGTCAACAAATTCTTTACCATAGAAATCCGGCCAGCGGCAGTCTTTGCGAAACGGTAGTAATTCGCCGCTAGAGGCCGAGGGTCGCAGAATTCGCACAATGAAGTGCTTCAGGAGGCATGAGTGGCACAACAACAGAAGATCCGTAAGGCAGTCTTTCCGGTAGCAGGGCTTGGTACGCGCTTCCTGCCTGCGACCAAGGCAGTGCCGAAGGAAATGCTGACGGTGGTCGACAAGCCGGTCATCCAGTATGTCGTGGATGAGGCGGCGGAAGCAGGAATCGAGCATTTCGTCTTCGTGACAGGTCGCGGCAAGGGCGTGATCGAAGACTATTTCGACATCCAGTACGAACTGGAGCAGATGCTGCGCGAGCGCAACAAAAATGCGGAACTGACGCTGCTTGCCGGACTTCTGCCGAAAGCAGGCACCGCGAGCTTCACGCGCCAGCAGGTGCCGCTCGGACTCGGCCACGCAGTCTGGTGTGCCCGCGACATCGTCGGCAACGAACCCTTCGCCGTGCTTTTGCCCGACATGATCATGTCGGCCGAGAAGGGCTGCTTGAAGGGCATGGTCGATCTTTATGCCCAGACCGGCGGCAATGTGCTGGCCGTTCAGGAATGCGATCCGGAACAGGCGCATAAATACGGCATAGTCGGCGTCGGCGACGCCGTGGGCGAAGGCTTCAAGATCACCCAGATGGTCGAAAAGCCCGCCAAGGGGACCGCGCCGTCCAACCTCTACATCAACGGCCGCTACATCTTGCAGCCGGAAATCTTCAAGATCCTGGAAACGCAGGAGCGGGGTGCCGGCAACGAAATCCAGCTCACCGACGGCATGCTGGCGCTTGCCAAATCCCAGGAGTTTGCCGCCTATCCCTTCAAGGGCGACACGTTCGACTGCGGCGCCAAGGACGGCTTCATCCTGGCGAACCTTGCATTTGCGCTGCAGCGCGCCGACATCCGCCCGGCGATCGAGGGGCCGATGAAAGCGCTGCTCGCCTCGCTGAAATAGGAAAGGCTGCCGATCGACTTAACGGCCCTAAGAACCCCTGATGGGCAGATCATCAGGGGTGCTTTTCATCTTTTGTTCTCTACGATCCAGACAATCGCCGGAATACAGGCCAATACGATCGGCAAATATGGCAGGAAGACAAAAGGTTTCCTCAAGAGAGACCAAAGCACTGCGGATTTGCCGTACCAGCGGCCATATTCCTCCATCCACGCCCTTCTTATCTGATAAGGCCTGAGCGCTCCGTCTTCGATCTCTCCCCGGAAATAGCTCTCCAGAAGATCTATTCTATGGATGTAGCTGTATTGGAAGGATTTCCATATCCCTTCAAGGAACCAAAGGCACAGGGCGACCAGAGCTGTCGCCAACACCAGCCCGAGAGAGCCCTCCTTCAGCGCGATCCCCAGACCGCCCGCCAGAAGGGGTGCTGACCATGACTTGATCGTCAGTGCCCGGGTGTCGAACGTCTCGTACTGGTTTTGCAGCATGGTATATTCTGCAGCTAACTGATCTCGGAGTTCCGCCATAGTTCTTTGCTCGCTATAGGTGTATGGCGAATTCATCACACCCATCGGCGAAATGCAACAGAAAATTGCATGTATCCCTGCGCTCTTACATCTTGGGAATGTGCCACTGGTATTGGGTGGCTGCGACCTATCGCTTAACAGTGAGGCCGACGCCGGCGCGGACGATGCGATTGTCGGAGCTGCCGCCCTCGGCGCGTTCGTATTCCACGTCGCCAGTGAGATCGAGATAGCGGTTGATTGCCCAGCTGAGGCCGGCGCCTGCCACCCAGACGGTTTCGTCGCTCTGGCCGCTCGGAAAGTCTCGCAGCGTCGTGCTGCCGGTGAGGCGGGCCACCACATTGTCGCGCAGCTCATGGGCGACTGCAGCAGTCAGCTGATATTCGACCCAGCCGCTCTGGCCGGGTGCAGTCGAATCCTGAACCGTGGTGCGCAGGCCGAGATCGACATCAGTGCCGCGCTGCGGCGACCATATGGCGTTGCCGTTGAAGGTGATGGCATCGACCGACTTGAGGCGGCTGTCCTCGTAGTCGACAAGTTCGTAGCCGGCGCCGATTTCGCCCCGCAGCTTCTCGCCGAGATCGAATTCCACGCCGGTGCGCGCCGCATAGCTCTGCGAGGAGCGGGCATAACCTGAACTGTCTCGCTTCAGGTCGTAGAATGTGTGGCCCGTCGCTACTTCCACGAAGGGAATGAGCGCGGGCGAAAGCTCGTAGCCGAGCCGCAGCCTTCCGTCGATGCCGGTGCGGTTGCGGTCCTTCATGCTGATGGCCGTGCCGTCGGAGAGTTCGGCATCTGTGTAGATGGCACGGGAGAGGTCAACCGCTGCCGTGCCGCGGATCTTGCCGAAGTCGCGCTCGACGGACAGTCCGCCGTTCAGTTCATGGACGCCCGGCTGCGTCGCTGCGCCGCCGACGGCATTCGGATCGTAGTCGTCTTCCCGGCTGAAGCGATAGCCGCCGGTGATATGGGCTACCGTATCGTCCGCCAGATCGAGCCTGAGGTCCGCGTCGACCTGGGCCTCCGGCTGAACGTCGTCCTGGCCGCCATGAACGTTGCGTTCGAATATGCCTTCGCCGGTGACGGTCAGCGAATGGCGCGACCAGTCGGAGGACAGGGTGCCGCGGATCGCGGTGGAGAGATAGTCGCGGCGGGTGCTGGCGCCGTTCGATCGGGTCCGCTCGGTCTCTATGCTGTTGTTCACCGACGGGCGAAGAAGAAAACTCCCCAGCCGTATGCCGGTCGGGTCACCCGGTTCGCGCGGCTGCTCCTGGGCTTCGAGCGGTTCGGCGCCCGGATCAAGAGGCTGCTCGTAGGGTTGGTTCAGGTCCTCCTCGTAACGGGGCTCTTCATCCGGCCGGCCGGTGTTTGCCGGCAGCGAGCCGGTCGCCATGTTCGGATCCGCCTGGTCGGTGGCGGAAGCCGGATCGGAAGCATTGGCGCGCTGCTGTGCCGACGTTCCGGTTGCGGGGTGGGCCGCCGTGGCAGAGGACGCGGTGTTTGTCAGCGACGGCAGGGAGCCGTTGCGCGGCGGAAAAGGGCTGGCCGTCTGGGCGATGGCAGGCGAAGCAAGCGCCGAACAGGCCAGCAGCAGGCCGACCGCCGCGCGGCGCCGGTCACGCGTCCTGCCTGTCTTCGTGGTGATGGTCATGGGCCTGCCTGGGCGATCGAATGCTTACCCAAACGTAAAGCCATGTGGTTAATGTTTGGTTGCGGCAACGTGTCCGCCAGCGTACTTGGCCGCGGGATGCCGAACCTGATGGACTTGGCAGGCGAAAGGCGCTAAGGCTTCGCCATGATCAAGAGAGCTTTGCAACTGGTCGAAAACGACGTCGTAGATTCCGCATTGAGGACAATTTCCTTCGGGAAACAGGGGCTTAATGCGCTTGAGATCGCCCTGCAGAACGGCCTCGGCGACAGTTTCCGGAAAGCGGTGGAACTGATCGGCGAGATCGACGGCCGAGTGGTCGTGACTGGTGTCGGCAAGAGCGGACATATCGGCCGCAAGATTGCAGCCAGCCTCGCCTCCACCGGCACGCCCTCTTTTTTTGTACATCCGGTTGAAGCCAACCACGGCGATCTCGGGATGATCGCGCCCGGCGACGTGGTGCTCGCGCTGTCCTGGGGTGGCGAAACGGCTGAACTTCAGGGCATCGTTTCCTTTACCCGCCGCTTTTCCATCCCGCTGATCGCCTTGACCTCAGGCGCAATCTCGACGCTCGCTCGCGAAGCCGACATCGTTCTGCTGCTGCCGCGGGAACAGGAAGCCTGTCCGCATGGCCTGGCTCCCACCACGTCGACGCTGATGCAGCTTGCCATGGGCGACGCGTTGGCGGTGGCACTCCTGGAAGCGAGGGGCTTTTCCGCCACCGATTTCCGCGTCTACCATCCGGGCGGCAAGCTCGGAGCGATGCTGTCGCATGTCAGCGACCTCATGCATACCGGAGACCGTCTTCCGTTGGTCAAGAAGGGCGTTTCCATGCCCGAAGCGATCCAGGAACTGTCACGCAAGCGCTTCGGCTGCGTCGGCGTCGTCGATGAAAATGGATGCCTTTGTGGCGTCGTGACGGATGGCGATATCGCCAGACACCTGCATCTCAATCTCGGCGAGACGCTCGTCGACGACGTAATGACCGAAAATCCGAAGACGGTCGGCAGAGAGACGCTTGCCACGGCCGCCATGGCGATCCTCAACAAGCACAGTATCGGTGCGCTGCTCGTGGTCGATGACGAGCGCCGGCCGGTTGGTATTGTGCATTTCCACGATCTGTTGCGCGTCGGCGTCGCTTGACGCCGGGTTCGGCTCCCAGCGATTCTCGGGCGAGATGAACTACGCTACTTCGACCGTGAGGTCGCGTCCACTTGCCGCCACCACTTTCACCTGCGTGCCGGCGGGCAGATCAGGACCCATGACCGACCACCATGTATCGTCGAGCCGGATGCGGCCGCGGCCCTCAGTAATTGGCTCATGAAGGGTCGCCGTGCGCCCGACCAGGCTTTCGCCGCGGCGGTTGAGCATGGGTTCGTCACTCGTCTGGCTGCGCTTGGCATAGAATCGGCGGCCGGCAAGGGCGAAGGAGATCGACAGCAGCGCGAAGAGGACGAGCTGGAGCTGCCAGGTCCAGAAGCCGGAATCCCATAACAGCAGCGACAGCGTGCCGATGACGATGGCGGCGGCCCCGATCCAGATCAGGAATACGCCGGGAGCCGCAAGCTCTGCCGCCAGCAGAACGAGGCCGAGAATCCACCAGCTCCAGAGGCCGAGACCCTTTACCAGTTCTTGAAGCATGTCGTCAGGTCTCAGAAGGTGTCGAGGGCTGGGCGAAAGGGTTGGCGGGCGATGTCGTCAATTTAGGCCCTGTCGGCGTACGAGGAGGCGCGGGCGCGCGCGGCGGCGCCTGCGGCGCTGGTCCGTCACCGAAGACTTCCCGGGCGATGGCGCCGATGCCGCCGAGCGAACCGATCAGCGACGAGGCCTCCATCGGCATCAGCACGATCTTCGAGTTGGGGGCCTTGCCGATTTCAGCCAGGGCCTCTGTGTATTTCTGGGCGACGAAATAATTGATGGCCTGGACGTCACCAGCGGCGATCGCCTGAGAGACGGACTGGGTCGCCTTGGCTTCCGCTTCGGCAAGACGTTCGCGTGCCTCCGCTTCCCGGAAGGCCGCCTCGCGCTCGCCTTCCGCCTTTAGCACCGCCGCCTGCTTGGCGCCTTCCGCACGCAGGATCTGGGCGTTGCGCGAGCCTTCCGCCTCGAGGATCTGAGCCCGCTTTTCGCGTTCCGCCTTCATCTGGCGGGCCATGGATTCGACCAGGTCGGCCGGCGGCTGGATATCCTTGATCTCGACGCGGGTGACCTTGATGCCCCAGGGGCCGACCGCCTCGTCCACCACCCTCAGAAGCCGCTCGTTGATCACTTCGCGGTTGGAGAGCAGCTCGTCCAGATCCATCGAACCCATGACCGAGCGGATATTGGTCATCGTGAGATTCTGGATAGCGTTTTTGAGATCGGAGATCTGGTAGGCGGCCTGGGCCGGATTGAGGACCTGGTAAAAGGCGACGGCGTCTGCGGAGACGCTGGCATTGTCACGGGTGATGACTTCCTGCGTCGGAATATCCAGCACCTGCTCCATGACGTTCATGCGGGCGCCGATGCGATCTATGAACGGCGTAATCAGGTTGAGGCCCGGCTCCAGCGTGCGGGTATAACGGCCGAAACGCTCGACGGTATAGCGATAGCCCTGCGGCACGGTCTTGATCCCGGCAAAAAGGATCAGAATGATCAGCAATACGAAGCCGATCACCACAATATCGAACCCACCCAGCTCCATTTGACCCTCTTGTGCTTTCCCAGTCCGCCTGTTCGGACGCTGCCGATCCTATTCAACAGCTCACCTATTCACAAGCGGCGGCGATGGTTCTAGAACGCGCTCTGAAAATTCCGGTCGCAGCCTACCCGGTCAAAACAAGGACACCATAGATGAAGGTTATTGTCGTCTGCTCAGGCGGACTGGATTCCGTTTCTCTCGCCCACAGGATGGCGGCGGAGGAGCAGTTGTTGGGATTGATCTCCTTCGACTACGGCCAGCGCCACCGCAAGGAGCTCGACTTCGCAGCCGCCTGCGCCACGCGGCTCGGGGTCTTTCACGAGATCATCGACATGCGCGGGATCGGTGGCCGGCTTACCGGTTCGGCCTTGACCGATGACTTGGATGTGCCGGACGGGCATTATGCGGAAGAGACGATGCGGATTACCGTCGTGCCGAACCGCAATGCCATCATGCTGGCGGTCGCCTTCGGGGTTGCTGCGGCAAGACAGGCGGAGGCGGTGGCGATTGCGGTGCATGGGGGCGATCATTTCATCTATCCGGATTGCCGGCCGGGCTTCATCGATGCCTTTCAGGCGATGCAGGACCATGCGCTCGACGGTTACGCCTCGGTCAAGCTGCTTGCGCCTTATGTCCATGGCTCGAAGGCGGATATCGTCGCCGACGGCGCGCGACACGACACGCCGTTTGCCGAAACCTGGTCCTGCTATAAGGGCGGCGCGCGCCATTGCGGCCGCTGCGGCACCTGCGTCGAGCGGCGCGAGGCCTTTCACCTGGCCGGCATCACGGATCCCACCGAATACGAGGATCCGGATTTCTGGAGGGCAGCGACGGAAGGGTTCAGGGCGGAGGAAACCAGCTGAATGCCGGAAGTTATGGAAAGGCAGGGCCCTCCCATCTAAAACCGTCATTGGATCATCAGCGCCGATCGGTCTAGGTCTCGATGTCCTGCAGGAGGTGCCTCGATGAAGCTTCAATTGATCCGCAATGCGACGCTCAAGCTTACTTATGCGGATCGCACCATTCTGATCGATCCATATTTCGCGCCCCGGCACAGCCTGCCGTCCTATACCGGCAAGTCTCCCAACCCACTGACGGACTTGCCGCTTTCCACGGAGGAGATTTTGCACGGCGTCGAACTGGTGATCGTCTCGCATCTCCATTCTGACCACTTCGATTCGGTGGCCAAGCATCTTGTCCCGAAACACCTGCCGCTGATCTGTCGGCCGGGGGATGAGGCAGCGATCTCCGGCGAAGGTTTCGTCGATGTGACGCCGCTCAAGAATGAGATCGTCTGGCAAGGCATCACGATCACGCGCTGCGAGGGCAGCCACGGGCTTGGTCCGGTTCTGGAAAAGATGGGGTCGGTGATGGGACTGACGCTTGCCGCGCCCGGTGAGCCGGTAATTTATTGGGCGGGCGATACAGTCCTTTATCCACCGGTGCTGGAGACGGTGGAGCGTGTCGCGCCCGATGTCATCGTCAGCCATTCGTGCGGCGCTCGCTGGGACGGCGACCTTATCGTCATGGATGCGGCGGAAACCGTGGCGCTCTGCCAGTCGGCGCCGGAGGCGACCGTGATCGCCGTGCATATGGAGGCGCTCGATCACGCCACCGTTTCGCGCGCAAATCTGCGCCAGGCGGCTGATACGGCGGGAATCGGCCCGTCGCGCCTGCTGATCCCGGCCGACGGCGATATGATCGAGCTGCCGGTTCGCTGGAAGCGCTGACCCGGGACGGTATCAGGAGGATGGGATGCGGAGCCGGGTTACACCCAGCCCTGCAGTTCGCGGCGCACCACTTTTTCGAGCACCGTCATGCCGCCTTCGCTGTCGTTCAAACAGGGGATATGCACGAATTTTTCGCCCCCGTGATGATGGAAGATCTCGCCCGCTTCGCCGGCGATTTCTTCGAGCGTTTCGAGGCAATCGGATACGAAGCCGGGATTCATGACGGCGATGCGCTTGACGCCTTCTTCCGCCAGCTTCTCGACCGTCTTGTCCGTATAGGGCTGCAGCCATTCCTCCGGCCCAAAGCGGGACTGGAAGGTGATCATGAAATTCTTGTCGGTGAGCCCCAGCGCTTCCTTCAGCAGCCGCGCGGTCTTCTGGCAGTGACAGTAATAAGGATCGCCCGCCTTGAAATAGGATTGCGGGATGCCGTGGAACGAGGCGATCAGCATTTCCGGTTCCCAGTCGAGGGTCGCATAGGTCTGCCGAACGGAGTTCGCCAGCGCTTCGATATAGGCCGGATCGTCGTGATAGGGCGGGACGGTACGCACGGCCGGCTGCCAGCGCAGCTTCATCAGATGTTCGAAGGCCTTATCGTTGACTGTTGCGGTCGTGGAGGCTGCGTATTGCGGATAGAGCGGAAAAAGAACGATCTTTTCGCAGCCCTTTTCTTTCAAGGCATCAATACGCTCGGCAATTGAAGGTTTGCCGTAGCGCATGGCCCAATCCACCACGACATCAGGCAGATCCTTGAGCCGTTCGGCCATCAGCTCACCCTGGTTGCGGGTGTAGGTGCGCAGATAGCTCTCGTTCAGATCCTTGTTCCAGATTTCCTCATAGGCCTTGCCGACCTTCTGAGGCCGCTTGTTGAGCACGATGCCGTAGAGGATCGGGTACCAGTAGAGCCGTGACCATTCGATGACGCGCCGGTCGGAGAGGAATTCGGCGAGATAGCGCCGCATCGACCAGTAGTCCGTGCCGTCAGGCGTGCCGAGATTGACAAGCAGCACGCCGACCTTACCGAAACTCACTTTGGGATGATCAGGAGGCATGTGGGCGTATGATGATGACATGCGGATACTCTTGTTCCAATGGCTAGGCGCCGGTGAATTGCACGTTATCTAGAAACAAATGCCGGCCCGGAAAAGCCCGGACCGGCATTTTGACAAGAGACAAATTGTCCAGTCAGGAGGATGGCCTATTTCGCCGGCAGTTCCAATTCCTTGCCGACCTGGATGAGGTCCGGATTGGAGAGCGAATTGGCCTTGGAAATCTTCGTCCACTCTTCGCCATTGCCATAGGTGCTCTCGGCAATCTTCCAGAGCGAATCGCCCTTGACGACCGTGTATTTGGTCGGGCCTGCCGGCTGGGGAGCAGCCGGTGCCGCCGGAGCGGGTGTCGCCGGGGCTGCTGCTGTCTGAGCGGGAGCCGGGGCGGCGGGGGCCGCAGGTGCAGCTGGAGCGGCAGCAGAAGGAGCCGGTGCCGTCGGGGCTGCAGCGGTCGGCGCCGGCGGAGCGGCCGGAGCCGGCTTCGGCGGCGGCGTGTAGCTCGCCGGCGTCAGGTCGGTGATGCGGCCATCGGTGTAAGGCTTGTACGGGTTGTGGGCGCCGAGATAATCGGCCAGCGCCAGTTCCAGGTTCGGGCCGAAGTCATAGGCATTCTGGGCGCCGGTGGCGAAGACCTTGTAACCGTCACCGCCGCCGCGGACGTAGTTGTTGGTGACGACGCCATAGGTCTTGTTCGGATCGATCGGAACGAACTTGTCGCCTTCCTTGACCTGCACGTCGCTGACCTTGGATCCGGCCGGCTTGGACTTGTCGAAGGAATATTTGAGGCCGGAAACCTGCGGGAAGCGGCCGGCGCCGTCATCGATCTGGCTCACGCCGTTTTCCAGCGCGGCGACAACGTCGGAGCCTTTGAGCTGGAAGGTCGCGATCGTATTCTGGAAGGGAAGAACGGTCAGGACTTCACCCATGGTGATTTCGCCGGCGTCGATCGAGGCGCGTAAGCCCCCGCCATTGGCGATCGAGATGGTGATGCCCTGGTCCTTCACACGGTCGAGCTGGGCATCTGCCACGAGATTGCCCATGAAGCATTCCTTGGCACGGCAATTGCGGCGATCGCCGTCGATGACCGCTTCGGATGCTCCGACGACCTTCTTCTTGAGGTCCTCGATCGGTGCCTTCAACTCGTTGATCCGGTTGGTCATGGCCTGATCGGGCTGGAACTTGGAATCCATCAGGATGGGTTCGCCGCTCGCTTCCTTGACCATGCCATTGTCATCGAAGACGACCTTCAGGTCGCCGAGATACTTCGAATACTGGTAGGCCTGGACAACCGGAACCTTGTAGCCGGCGGGGTTGTCGGACCAGGTCGGATACGGACCCGCGGCGTCCTTGACGGTGTTGGAGAGCAGCGTGTGGGTGTGGCCGCCGACGACAACGTCGACATCCGGGATCTTGGCGATAGCTGCAAGATCGCGCGGATAGCCGACATGGGTCAGCGCGATGATCTTGTTGACGCCTTGGCCTTTCAAGGCCTGCACGGCTTCGGTGATCTTGGCGACGTCTTCGGCGATCTGGATATTCGGGCCCGGATTGGCAATTTCCGGCGTGTCGTTGGTGACGGCGCCGACGATGCCGACCTTCTGGCCGCCGACTTCGAGCACGATCGACGGCTTGATGCGGTCGCCGATCTTGGCAGCTGCAGTCGGCACGACATTGGCGGTGACGACCGGGAACTGGATCTTGTCTAGGAAGGTGGCGAGGACGTCGTCGCTGTCGTCGAATTCGTGGTTGCCGACGGTCATGGCGTCGAACTTCATGGCGTTCAACACTTCGGCTTCCGTCGCACCCTTGTA
The DNA here is from genome assembly GCF_004343065.1 of Neorhizobium sp. S3-V5DH. NCBI lineage: Bacteria > Pseudomonadati > Pseudomonadota > Alphaproteobacteria > Hyphomicrobiales > Rhizobiaceae > Neorhizobium > Neorhizobium sp. S3-V5DH. The sequence continues at coordinate 31,261 of NZ_SMCL01000028.1, read as the reverse complement.
GGTGGTGTAGAAGAGCGAACCCTGGAAGTTGTCGCCGGCGTTCAGCAGGATGACATTCTTGTTCTCAGATTTCAGGCCATCGCGGGTCTGGTTGATCGCCGTCAACAGGCGGGCTGCGCCACCGAAGCATTCGTTCTTTCCGGCCTCTTCCGCCGAGCAGGTGGAATCGCTCTTGTTGATGGCTTCGATGCGCGAATGAAAGTCGTTGATGTGCAGGATATTGAGCTCGTAGTCGGCGAGCGCCGCGCCGGTTGAAAGGGCGATGACCGAAGCGGTCGTCAACCCAAATCTCAATGTCTTCATCATCTGATTTCTCTCTCCTATTTTTACCGGCCGGCTTCTCGCCGCCTCGCCCCGATTGTTCTAGCGTCCCACCGTGACAATCGTTGTGCAGCGCATGTTTTCATCAAGACCAAGCGGTTTCAAGGGAAATATGACAAGGTTGTGCGAGCGCGTGGTTCTTCCCAAACGCGAAAACCCCGCCGAGGCGGGGTTCCGGAAAACTAAAAATACCGACTCTTAGCTGCGGCGCGTCAACGAGAACTGGGCGCCGCTGTCCTGCGTGCAATTGAGCTGGCTCGGATTGACCAGCGCGCAATTGACGCGCGACTGGGTCTTTCTCACCAGCGACGTCATGTTGATCTCCACCAGCGTTGGCGACAGGCTGGTATAGGTGCCCGAGGCGAGCAACGTGTTGCTGTCACTGGAACGCGTGTTGAACGTGCCGGCCTGGAACGAGGAGACGATGCCGTTCGGATCGACCCAGGTGCCTTCGACGCCCTGAGGCTGAGCCGGCGCCGATACGCGGGTCGGCTGCGGAGAGGAAACGCAGGCGCTCAGGCTGGCAGCGGCGATGAGCACAAGGCTCGCTTTGATTTTCATGATCTGTCTCCCGCGACTCGGTCGTCCCATTCGGCAAAACATGCCGTTCGGAACCTATGTAACGCAAGATGTGGCGTTGAAAAGGCAGAAGTTTCGAGAGGCAAAAACCGCCTGTCGATAACAGGCGGTTTTGCACATGCGAGCGTCAGCGGACGAGGATGTTCCTGAACTGCCACGGATCCCTCTCGTCGAGGTCTTCCGGGAAGAGGCCCGGGCGGCCGTCGAGCGGGGTCCAGTCGGTGTAATGGCCTTCGACCGGGCCGAGATAGGGAAGCTGGACTTCCAGGCAACGCTTGTAGTCGATCTCGTCGGCTTCGACGATGCCGGCGCTCGGGTGTTCGAGCGCCCAGACCATGCCGGCAAGAACGGCCGAGGTGACCTGCAGCCCGGTGGCGTTCTGGTAAGGCGCGATGCGGCGGGTTTCTTCAAGCGACAGGCGCGAACCGTACCAGTAGGCATTCTTCTCGTGGCCGTAGAGCAGCACGCCGAGTTCATCGATGCCGTCCTCCAGCTCGTCCTCGTCGAGAACGTGGTGGACCGGCTGCGGATTGCCGCCATTGCCGAACATCTCGTGCAGCGACAGCACGGCGTCGTTGGCCGGGTGGTAGGCGTAGTGGCAGGTCGGGCGGAAGGTGACTTCGCCGTCCTTGTCGCGAACCGTAAAATAGTCGGCGATCGAGATCGATTCGTTATGGGTGACGAGGAAGCCGTATTGCGGGCCGGGCGTCGGGCACCAGGTGCGCACGCGGGTATTGGCGCCGGGCTGTTCGAGATAGATCGCCGCCTGGCAGCCCTTCTTGTGCCGCTTGGCGTTCTTCGGCATCCACTCTTCATGGGTGCCCCAGCCGAGCTCGGCCGGCTGCATGCCTTCGGAAATGAAGCCTTCGACCGACCAGGTATTCCAGAAAACGTTGAGCGGCTTCGGATGTTTCGTGCGCTGGGTGTCGCGTTCGGCGATATGGACGCCCTTGACGCCGAGCTTCTTCATCAGCTTTGCCCAGCCTTCGCGGTCATGCTGGCTCGGCTCGTCGAACTTCAAGCCGATGTCGTTGGCAAGGTTGACCAGCGCCTGCTTGACGAACCAGGAGACCATGCCCGGATTGGCGCCGCAGGTGGAAACGGCGGTTGCGCCGCCCGGGTTCTTTTCCTTTTCCTTGCGCACGGTTTCACGCAGGGCATAATTGGTGCGGTCGGCATTTTTCATGTTCTTGTCGAAATAGAAGCCAAGCCAAGGCTCGACGACCGTGTCGATGTAAAGAACGTTCAGCTTGCGGCAGAGCTTCATCAGGTCGAGCGAACCGGTGTCGACCGAAAGGTTGACGCAGAAGCCCTGGCCACCGCCCTTCGTCAGAAGCGGCTTCAGGAGATCCTTGTAGTTGTCTTTCGTCACATATTCCTTGATGTGACGGACGCCGTGCTTGGCCAGGATGCCCGTCTCGTCGTCGCGAGGATCGATGACAACCATCCGGCTCTTGTCGAACTTGAAGTGGCGTTCGATCAGCGGCAGCGTGCCGCGGCCGATCGAGCCGAAACCGATCATCACGATCGGACCGCTGATTTCGGCATAAACCGGATAGTTAGGCTCTGACATATCTTTCTCCTTCGGATCGGCAGCCGAACGGCCGCTGGCCCGCTTCTTCGGCAGTGGACGGATGACCTTTGCGCACGCGCAATTCGCGGCGCTCTAGATCATAAAACCGCGTCACAATAAAGAGGCTGCCGGCCTTTCCGGAAAAATCTGGGATTTATCCAACTGTCGCGGGATTGGTTGCCATTTTTCGCAGCATCGCGATTAGGCTGTCGCGTTTCCGGAGCAGACCCTTGTAGTCAGCCTGCTCCGGTGTCAGGGCTTCGAGCTGATCGGCGAACGACGAGGCAAGTTCCTTGCCGTTCGGCTGGCCCGCCAGCGCGGTGACCGGATCGAGATAGATACGGATGGTGAAGAGGATATCGCCCGATACGGGCATCTTCCGCAGCGTCTGGCGTTCGACGCGGACGAAGGCATCTCGCGGTTGCATCGGATCAGTTTCGTGGGCGGGTTGAGAGGCCGGTCGATAGAGGGCATAGCCCCAGTTCACCGACCAGTTCCAGCGCACGACGAAGCGATCCGGCGACAGGTTGTCGAACATGCGGTTGATGAGGCCGGCATTGCGGCTGCCGCCGGCAAAGTCCGGGACCGGCGCATGTATCTCGTCCATCACCTTGCCGAACTTGTCGGCGAGCGACCAGGAGGAGGGGAAGGCCAGGAAGGCGGCAGCGATGCGCCAGCCGTTATCGCCCTTGCGCATGATGACGAGATCGTCCTGTACCAGGAAGCCGGCCGAAAGAAGCGGCGGCGAGCGGTCGTCGGCAAGATCAACGGTGTGGCCGGCCATTTCCATGAGGCTGCCGGTCCGACGATAGATGGCCGGATGGTGGGCCGGGAGATATTCTGCAAGCGCGTCGATGATTTCCTGCTGGGCTTGCTCCGTGCCGGGCTCGGCGCGGAAAACCCGTTCCCCATGCTCCGCGAACAGCTTCTTCTTTTTCGAAAGATGATAGGCGAGATCTCCGTCTGGCTCGATCCAGCGCGCAGGATCGAGTTGCAGAAGCCCGATGGTGAAGGGCGTCGAGGAGCCGTCATAGGGCGTGTAGCTGAGGTTTTTTTCCATCATGCCGTTCGATTGTCGTTTCAGCATCGGTTTAAGCCATATTCACTCAGTTGTAAAAATTGCCCGCGGGGACTTGGAACAAGAAAGCGCAGCCCTACAAATTATACTGCAGTGCAGCATGCGGGGCGTAATTGGATGAGACTATCCAGCAGGGCGGTTTATATCGTCGCGGAAATGTTCAGGGCATGGGGGCCGCGCGAGGCAGCATTGAAGGCCTGGACACGGATATCGCCGCTGCAGGAGGAGGCCCAGAGAAGCCGCAGCGAGTGGCGCACGTGGCTCCTTTTCTGGGTGGTCTTTCTGATCGGTTGCACCATGGCGGTCATAGTGGCTTCCTCAAAGGAGCGCGGCGGCCCAGGGGCGGCTTTCCTTCCGATCCCCGAAATGCCGGAAAGTCTCTAGGAGCCCGCTATTCCGTCGCCGTGCCCTGATGGAAGACCATGCGCCATTTGCCATCCGCATCCAGACGCCAGATGGAGCTGCGGTTGGTAAACTGCCTGTTGCCGTCCGCATTGAGCCGCGTGCCGCGATAGGTGGCAAGCGCTATCGTCTCGCTCAGCATCGAAGCGGCAAAGTTCGAAATCGAACTGTTGGCCGGTCCATCCTCCACCACCAGACGGGTCATGATGTCGTTGAACGTATAGGCAAGGCCGGAACGCCCGAACTCGCGGAAGTCGGGCGCCAGGAGCTCGCGCAGCCTTGCCTCGGAGCTGCGGACCTCGCGCGTCTGCAACGCCGTTTCGAGTGAGAGAAGGTGGTCGGTAAGTGATTGCGGCGGCGCGGGCATCGATGTCTACCCCGCGTTTCGGCGGGCGACCTTGTCGTCGCTGACGCGTTCGGCCTGTTTTTCGCGACCTGCGAGCTCGGCGGCGATGAGGCCGCGAAGCGAATTGCCGACGAAGAGACGGCGACCATCGAGGTCTTCCGCGCGAAGTATCTGATTGCGCGCCTTTCCCTCGCGGATCAGCTCGGCCCGCAATATGCCCGGCAGAAGTCCGCTCATCAGCGGCGGCGTGAGCAACTGTCCGCCTGCATCCTCGACGAAAACGTTGGTGATCGTGCCTTCGCAGATTTCGCCGCGCTCGTTGAGGAGGATTACCTCGTCGGCCTCATCAGGCGAAAATTCGGAGCGGGCCACTTCATAGGGTTCCCGCCGGGAGGTCTTGTGGCGGAACAGGGGATCGTCCGAAGTAAGTCTTGTGGCCGCAACCCGGATACGCCACACCGTCCCGGCCGGAGCGGGGATGAAAGGCGTTGTCGTGATCTCGACCTTGCCGCGGTAGGTCATGACGAGGCGAACGCGCAGGGCGGCGTCGCCACCGGTGGCCGCCTCGAGCTGCCTGAGCGTATCCGGCGGCGGCGGGCGGAATCCGAGGGCATCGGCCGAGCGCTTGAGCCGGCGCAGGTGCTGTTCCAGGCGCAGAAAACCCGAATCCGGTTCCCAGCGCATCGTTTCGATCAGCGAGAAATCCATTGATCGCCTACCGCAAAACGTGCCTTCAGAAGACACTCATCATACTCGGCCTTGGCCTCGGAGTCGAAGACGATGCCGCCCCCGACATTGAAAACTGCCTTGCCGTCATTGAAAAGCGTGATCGTGCGGATTGCCACCGAAAAACGCATGGGGCCGGCGGGATCGCAATAACCGATCGCACCGCAATAGACATCGCGGGGGCGGGCCTCCAGCCGGGACAGGATCTGCATGGCCCACATCTTCGGTGCTCCCGTGATGGACCCGCAGGGAAACAGCGCCGCAAGGATCTGCGGGAAACCCACCTCGGGCAGGAGTTTTGCCCGCACATGGCTCACCATCTGGTGGACGGTCGGATAGGTCTCGATCGCGAAGAGTTTCGGGACGGACAGCGTGCCGACCTCGCTGACGACAGAGATGTCGTTGCGCAGGAGATCGACGATCATGCGGTTCTCCGCCTGGGTCTTTTCGTCCGCAAGCATGGCTTCGACGATGGCTGCGTCCTCTTCGGCGGTTTGGCCGCGCGGCGCCGTCCCTTTCATCGGATGGGTTTCGATGAAGCGCTCGGCATCGACGGAGAAGAAGAGCTCCGGCGATCGCGACAGGACGATCGGACCGCCGAGGTGGACAAGGGCGCCGTAGCGAACGGGCTGGCGGGCGACGAGAGACCAGAAGGCCTGACGCGGATCGCCCTGCCAGGCGGCGGTGATCGGCATCGTCAGGTTCGCCTGGTAGCAGTCGCCGCGACGCAGATGCTGATGGAGGCGGTTGAACCGTTCCTCGTAGGTTGCGAAATCCCACCCGGCGCGCGGTTCGCTAAGGAACGAGCCCTCGGAGGAACCGTCGTCGACGATTGCGCCGGGCGGTCCTGCTAGCGGATGCTCGCTGCCGGAAGGCTTGTCGAAGATGCCCATGGCGATCAGGGGCGTTGCCCGGTTGTCGACGATCAGCGGCCGGAGCTTTTCCTCGAACACATAACCGGCCTCATAGGAGATATAGCCCGCGAGCCAGCGGCCGGCGCGGCGTGCTTCTTCCAGATGCTGCAACGCCGGCAGAACCTCGGCGGCAGTGCGGGCAAAGACGACCTCCTTCGGCCGGTCGAAGACGAGGCTCCGGCCGGCAGGATCGTCGCGAAAGAGCGCGTAGGGCGCCTTCTGCTCCATCGGGATACTCAGGCGCCGTTGTCCAGAGCCTCCAGCTCGTCGATCAGGCTTTCGATCATCGACAGGCCCTTCGACCAGAAGGCCGGGTCGGTGGCGTCGAGGCCGAACGGCTCAAGGAGTTCCGAATGGTGTTTGGTGCCGCCCGCCTTCAGAAGCTCGAAATACTTCTGCTGGAAGCCCGGTGCGGCGTTCTGGTAGACCGCGTAGAGCGAATTCACCAGGCAGTCGCCGAAGGCATAGGCATAGACGTAGAAGGGCGAATGGATGAAGTGGGGGATATAGGTCCACCAGCTTTCATAACCCTCCGAAATCCTGATCGCCGGCCCCAAGCTTTCGGCTTGGACCGACAGCCACAATTCGCCGATCTGTTCGGCCGTCAATTCGCCTTGCTTGCGGGCGGTGTGGACCTTGCGCTCGAACTGGTAGAAGGCGATCTGGCGCACGACCGTGTTGATCATGTCCTCGACCTTCTGGGCAAGCATCGCCTTCCTCTCGCGCTTGTCCCTGGTGTTTTCGAGGAGCGCGCGGAAGGTCAGCATCTCGCCGAAAACCGAGGCGGTTTCCGCGAGCGTCAGCGGAGTCTGGCACATCAAGGCACCCTGATCGCCGGCGAGCACCTGATGCACCCCGTGGCCGAGTTCGTGGGCGAGCGTCATCACGTCGCGCGGCTTGCCCATATAATTGACGAGCACATAAGGATGGGCAGAGGGCACGACCGGATGCGCGAAAGCGCCCGGTGCCTTGCCCGGTCGTACCGGGGCGTCGATCCATTCCTCCTCGAAGAAGCGGCCGGCGATCTCGGCCATTTCCGGCGCAAAACGCCGATAGGCGGAAAGCACTGTTTCCTTTGCATCGGTCCAGGGAATAAGGGCAGTCGGGGCCTCGGGCAGCGGCGCATTGCGGTCCCAGAAATTCAACTGCTCCATGCCGAGCCATTTTGCCTTCATCGCATAATAGCGGTGCGACAGCCGTGGATAGGCATCCTTGACCGCAGCGGCCAGCGCATCGACGACTTCACGCTCGACGCGATTGGCGAGATGCCGGCTGTCGGCAATATCCTGGAAGCCCCGCCAGCGATCGGAGATTTCCTTGTCCTTGGCGAGCGTGTTGGTGATCAGCGTGAAGACGCGGAGGTTTTCGTGGAAGGTCCTGGACAGCGCGACTGCGGCCTTGGCGCGGGTTTCCGGCTGCGGCTCCTGCAGCATGTTGAGCGTCACTTCGAGCGGCAGCTTCTCGCCGTCCACCTCGAAGCGCAGCTCCGCCATGGTTTCGTCGAACAGCCGGTTGAAGGCGGCGGCGCTGGTCATCGATTTTTCGAGGAAGAGCTGTTCCAGCTTGTCGTCGAGCTGGAAAGGCTTGTCCTTCCTGAGGTCGACGATCCAGGGCCGATAATGGCCGGCGGCCGGATCGCGATCCATGCAGACATCCATGACCGCGTCCTCGATGCGGTTCAGCTCGAGCGCAAAGAAAAGCAGATGCGACGACAGATCGGTCAGCTTCGTCTGCACGTCGCCGTAGAACTTGCCGTTGGCCGGATCCGTCGTGTTGGAAAAATAGGTGAGGCCGGCAAAGGAGCCGAGCTTGCCGAGGAGATCGTCCAGCGCCTCGTATTCTTTCAGCGCCTCGCCGAGCCCGCCGGCGCCGGTCTTTGCCGCGGCACCGGAAAGCTTACCCTTCCACTTCTCCTCGAAGGCGAGCGAAAGTGCCTCCGCCTTTTCCATATCTGCCGCGAAGGTCGGCGCGTCCTTGGCAGGATAGAGATCCGAAAGCTTCCAGACCGGCAGCAATCCGAGCGCCGGGTCGGAAGCGGCGCCGCCTGCGGCAATCGCGGCGGGAATCTCACGGCACACGGTTTCTGGTCGTCTCATCGCCTTGTCCTTCTGATATTACGGTCCGGTTTATGCGAAGTTGTTTTCATCGCCCTCAGTTAAAATGCAAGCTTTTCTCAAAAGGGGATGTTCAAGCCTTTCTGACACAACCGGCTACATAAGAGCCCGAAAGGGGGCACGATGAACGTAGCCGGGAGCCGAGCATGATTGCGCAAATCCTCGTTGTCGATGACGATCCGATTCAACGCCGCCTGTTGAAGAATGCTGTGGAGCGATATGGCCACGCCGCCCACCTCGCCGAAAACGGTCTCGTTGCGCTTGAGTTCCTGAAGCGAACCGCGGTCGACATCAACGTCATCGTGCTCGACCTGATGATGCCGGAGATGGACGGCTTGACCTTCCTCTCGGCGATCCGGGAGCTCGGCATCGAGACGCCCGTGATCGTCCAGACCGGACAAGGCAGCATCGATTCGGTCGTCCAGGCGATGCGGGCCGGGGCGTTCGATTTCGTCGTCAAACCAGTTTCGCCGGAGCGGATCGCGGCTTCGGTCGCCAATGCGCTGAAGCTCGACCAGAAGGAATCCAAAGCCCGTGCCGGCAGGCGCCAGCGCCCCGGCACCGTCGGCTTCGGCGATATCGTTTCGGCAAGTCCCGACATGCTGCGGGTCATCGATCTTGCACAACGTGCCGCTCATTCGAACATTCCAGTGGTTCTGGAAGGCGAATCGGGCGTCGGCAAGGAAATGATCGCTCGCGCCATCCAGTCGAACGGGGACAGGGCCGGCAAACCATTCATCACCGTCAACTGCGGCGCCATTCCGCACAATCTTGTGGAAAGCATCCTTTTCGGCCACGAGAAGGGCGCCTTCACCGGCGCCTCGGAAAAGCATACCGGCAAATTCGTCGAGGCGGACGGCGGCACGCTTTTCCTGGACGAGATCGGCGACCTGCCGCTCGATGTGCAGGTGAAGCTGCTGCGCGCTGTGCAACAAGGCGAAATTGAGACAGTCGGCGCCGCCAAAGTGCAGAAGGTGAATGTCCGCCTCATTTCGGCCACCAACAAGGATCTGATCGAGGAAGTGCGTGCAGGCCGCTTCCGCGAGGACCTCTATTACCGCCTCAACGTCTTCCCGATCACGATCCCGGCGCTGCGTCGCCGCAAGGAGGACATTCCGCATCTCGCCCGCGTCTTTGCCGAGCGCTTCTCGACCGAGCAGAAGCTGTCGAAGACGCTGACAGTCGGCCCAAGCGCTCTAGCGCTGCTGACGGCCTACGACTGGCCGGGCAATATCCGTCAGCTCGAGAATGCGGTTTTCCGGGCCGTGGTGCTCGCAGAAGGCGACGAACTGACCGACGCGGATTTCCCGCAGATCGCAGCGCAGGTGCCGGAATTCCATTCGGCGGAACTGGTCGCAACCGCTGCCGCTCCGTCGCCTTCCGTCGCCGCCGACCGCGCCATGCGCGAGGCTCTCGCCGAATCGCCCGTCTTTGCCAACAGCGAAAAAGCGCGCGCCGGAAAGCCGGATCCGAAGGCCATGCTGGCGGCGGCCTATCCGACGGCTGACAATATCATCGTCAGCACCGACGAGACCGGCGAGGTGCGAAAGCTCGCTGACGTGGAGGAAGAGCTCATCCGCTTTGCGCTCAAATTCTATCGCGGCCAGATGAGCCAGGTCGCCCGCAAGCTCGGCATCGGACGATCCACCCTTTACCGGAAACTCAAGGATTACGGCATCGACCCTGACGATCCGTTGAAAGAAGCAGCGTAGGAACAGTGCATTAGAAATGATTAACCTTCGCGCAAGGAAGTCCTGTCAACCTCTGTCAATCTCCTATTAGTCAATTGTTGACTATACGGAATAAGGTTGTACATGTGTGGCACATTTGCCATCGTGTCACCGCAATTGACAGTCATTTGAGGCAACGTGGGACGTTGTCGACAGGACGGGGATCGTTTTGCCGGATCAGTATGCAAAAGAAACGCCTTCGGGTGAGAAGGCGCCGGGCGGCAAAGCCGGGCTTATGGGAACTTTCACCAAGCACGTCGTTGCCGCAGCGTTGCTGCTTTTGACGGCGTTTCCTATTCTTTCCGGCTCAGCCACCCAAGCTGCTGCCGAAGATCGCAGCCTGAAGCTTTATTTCGTGCACACAGGCGAAAAAGCAGTCATTACCTTCAAGCGGAATGGCAGATACGACCAGCGCGGCCTGCAGCAGATCAACCAGCTCCTGCGCGACTGGCGCAAGAATCAGCCGACCAAGATGGACCCGCGGCTTTTCGACCTCGTCTGGGAAGTCTATCGCCGTTCCGGTGCCTCCGATTACATCCACGTTGTCTCGGCCTTTCGTTCGCCTGAAACCAACGGCATGCTGCGTTCGCGGTCCCGAACCACGGGCGTTGCCAAGAACAGCCAGCATATGCTCGGCAAGGCCATGGATTTCTACATACCGGGCGTGAAGCTTTCTACGCTGCGCGCGCTCGCCATGCAGATGCAGGTCGGGGGCGTGGGCTTTTATCCGAAATCCGGTTCGCCCTTCGTGCATCTCGACGTCGGCGGTGTTCGCGCCTGGCCGCGCATGTCGCGCCAGGAACTGGTGCAGATCTTCCCGAAGGGCAATACCGTTCATCTTCCCGCTGACGGCAAGCCGCTGCCGGGTTATGAACAGGCGCTTGCCGACTACAAGAAACGCGTCAGCTCCAGCTCGATCCAGATCGCCAGCACCGCCGGCGGCGGCATCCGCGGCGAGGAGACCGGCCGCAAGCGGCAGCCTAACCTGCTGGCCTTCCTGTTCGGCGGCGGTGGTGCCGACGAGGAGGAGGACAACGAGGAAAGCAGCACGCCGGCCACCGCGCAACGTCCGGCACCGGCCGCAAAACCGGCACCGGAAGAGGAGCCTGCGGCTCCCGTGATGGTCGCTTCGGCTGCGCCGCAGCCGCCTCAGGCCGATATCGCAGCACCCGTTCCGCTTTCGCGTCCGGCCTTCCGCTCGGATGCGGCCCCTGGCGGCTTTGCGACCGCGCTTTATTCGCCGGCACGCAATCCGGCGCAGGAAGCTCTTGCGATCCAGGCCTCCGCTCAGGCCAATATGCAGCAGAACGGCGAGAACTTTGCGGATCTTTCCGCCTATGAGATCCCGGTTCCGACCCTGCTCGGGCCACGTGGCCTGAAGGGCGATGCCGACAACGGCGTGATGACGGCCTCCGTCGGCCCGATGCAGCCGCCGCAGGAGATGGCCGCTATTCCGCTGCCTGCTCATCGCCCTGCCGCGGCGGCAGCTGCTCCGGCTTCGCGGCACGATGCCAACGAACAGGAACTGACGCCCGAACTCGTGGCTGCCCTTTCGCAGAGTGTCGAGCCTGCGCGCCAGGCAATGCCATCGGCGCCTTCGGCCGCCGTTCCGGTCCCGGCGCAGCCCAAGGCCGCGGCTCTACCCGCACCGCCAGCCGTGCCGGTCCAGAAACCGGTCCAGACGGCTGCCGTTTCGCCGAAGGTCATCCAGTCGTCTTCCGCCAGGAAGGGCATGCAGTTCGGCGACGGGTTCGATGCGCCGAAGACGCCAGTCGCTGCCTCCACCGGCGCCTTGCCTGCGCCGACCAAGGGCGGCCGTACAGCCCAGCCTGCCTCCCAGGCATCCAGCAAGGGCCTGACCGGCGATATGGTTGCGAAGTGGGCTCTCAACAATAATCGCGCCGAAGAGGTCGCTTCCATGAAGGCGCCGCGCGTGACGAACCGGACGCTGAATGCCGACTATTCGGCAGCCTATTCCGGCGGCGGCTTCAAGCCGGTTGCCGCAGCGGTGGCGATCGATCCCAACCGCTTCAGCGGCCCCGCGAACTGAACCGCTCGAGAATTCGCAGCAAGAAAAAACCCGCCGAGTGGCGGGTTTTTGGTACTCTCGGATCCGGGAGCTTCAGGCGGCGTCCTGATCGGGAGCTGACTCGATCATGCCCAGCGCCTGCAGGTAGGTATCGAGGATCATGTCCTCTTCCATGCGTTCCTGGTCGTCCTTCTTGCGCAGCGCAATGACCTTCTTCAGGATCTTGGTGTCGAAGCCCATGGACTTGGCTTCGCCATAGACGTCCTTGATATCGTCGGCGATCGTCTTCTTTTCTTCTTCCAGTCTTTCGATGCGCTCGACAAATGCGCGGAGTTGGTCGCGGGCGACGCCATGAGCATCAGACATCGGGATCTCCTGATGAAAATTTGAATGAGTGGTCGTCAACTGCCGAAAAGCTGCCGGAAGGTCAAGACAAATCGCCTGTCGATCAACCGTGCGCGGGCTTGTTCACTTCGAATGCGGCTTTTTGAGCGTCGCTCGCTTCGGCCTGGTGGAGATTTTTCCACTCCTCGTAAGGCATGCCGTAGACGATCTCGCGCGAGGCGTCCTTGGAAAGGTCGACGCCCGCTTCCGTTGCGGCGTCGCGGTACCAGTTGGACAGGCAGTTGCGGCAGAATCCGGCGAGATTCATCAGATCGATGTTCTGCACGTCGGTCCGTTCGCGCAGATGCTGCACCAGACGCCGGAAGGCCGCGGCCTCGAATTCGGTCTGCTGTTCCTTCGAAAGTTCGGTCATCGGAACATCTCCTGGTTCTCTTCAAGTCGGATAGGGACCCGTACGCGACGGGAAGATCCTGTATTCGTGCAATGTGGGGTCGGCATTCAGCGTCTTGAAGACCGGCGCCAATCTTTCGGCCCAGGCATCGACGCCACGCTCATCGCCAATCAGGTCCTGCCGCACCTCGAGGAGGGCATGCGGCGTGCCTGATATCATGCAGTGACGGTACATGGTGTCGCCCTTCAACGCACCGTCATAGGGTTCGTTGTCGCCGACGAGGATATCGCCCGGTTGCCGCAAAAGTTTAAGAAACGGAAGGACGGCGCGGTGATCGCTGTCCCAAAGTACTGCCGCGTGCCAGGGTCTCGGCACGCCCTTCCAAAAGGGCGTGAAGGAATGCAGCGACAGCACGAGCGGAGCCCGGCCGGATGCGCCCGCCTTGGCAATCGTCCGCTCGACCGCGCGGTGATAGGGGCGGTGATATGTATCGAGCCGGAGCGCCCATTCCTCTTCGGTGATCGGATGATTGCCGGGAATGATCGCACCGTCGGAAATCTTCATGACCAGGGTCGGATCGTCCTCGCCGCGGTTCGGGTCGATAAGCAGGCGGGAGAAGCAGCCGAGCACGGCCGGGACATCCAGCATGCCAGCGAGCCGGCGGGTCAGCATCTCGATGCCAATATCGAAAGCGATATGGCGCTCGAATGCGCTCGGCGGAAGTCCCAGGCTTCCGTATCGGGCCGGCAGCCGGTTCATGGCATGATCGGCAAGCAGCACCATGCCGGCGTCATAATCGCCTTCTATGATTTCGAACGGAATGAAGTCCTGCATGTGGCGCGGGGAGTAGCTGTCGTTTCGTCGATATCGGTGATGGCATGCGCAGCCGCCGGGCGCAAGCGGCGCTGGACCAGTTAAAAGGCACTGGTTGGTGGCGTGAAGGTTGGCTAATCGATTAGACTTTCGTTGACTTTCCGATTCCGGCGCGCGAAGAAAGTGCTTCACGAATAACCATGGAGTCCTGACGGAAACCGTGTCGAAAAAATCCCCGAAAACCTATCTCCGCTCCCTCTTTTCCGCCCCGGCACTGTTCGCCATGGCGGCGGCCGGAGCGCCGCTGCTTGCGGCGGGCGCTGCGCATGCAGATTTCCGCGTCTGCAACAGTACGCAGAACCTTGTCGGGGTGGCCATCGGCTACCGCGCGACGGAAGGCTGGACCACCGAAGGCTGGTGGCAGGTGCCCGCCTCCACCTGCGCGACGCTGATCGAGGGCGAGCTGCAGTCCCGCTATTATTATCTTTATGCGGAGGATGCGGCCCGCGGCGGCCGCTGGACCGGCAATGTCAACATGTGCGTCGCGGAAAACGAGTTCAAGATCGTCGGCGTCAACGATTGTTTCGCCCGTGGCTTTCAGCGCATGGGCTTCAAGGAATATGACACGGGCCGTCAGGGGAGCTGGATGGTCCAGCTTTCGGACACGCCTGGCACACAAGAAGGCCAGAATTGATGAGGCGCTACCGCAAAGTTAAGATCCTTGCCACGCTCGGACCGTCCTCCGCCGATGAGGAGATGATCCAGAAGCTGCACGAAGCGGGGGCCGATCTTTTCCGGATCAACATGAGCCATGCGAGCCACGACCTGATGCGGACGCTCATTCAGCGCATCCGGTCGGTCGAGGCGCGTTGCGGGCGACCGATCGGCATTCTCTGCGACCTGCAGGGCCCGAAGTTGCGGGTAGGCAAGTTCGCGGCCGGCAAGGTGACGCTCAAGGTGGGGCAGACCTTCACGCTCGACAATCGCGACGAGCCAGGCGACGAAAATCGCGTTTTCCTGCCGCATCCCGAAATTCTTGAAGCCGTGAAGCCGGGTCATCGCTTGCTGATCGATGATGGCAAGCTGGCTCTGAAGGCGGAGAAGGCCGATGGCAAGAGCATCGTCTGCACCGTGGTTGCCGGCACCAGCATTTCCGACAAGAAAGGCGTCAGCCTGCCCGATACGCTGCTCGGCGTCGGGGCACTGACCGACAAGGACCGCGTCGATCTCGATGCAGCGCTTGCAACCGGCGAGGTCGATTGGGTGGCGCTCTCGTTCGTGCAACGTCCCGACGACCTGGCCGAAGTACGCAAGATCGCCCGGGGCCGTGTTGGCGTGATGTCGAAGATTGAAAAGCCGCAGGCGATCGAACGCATCGACGAGATCATCGAGCTTTCCGATGCGCTGATGGTCGCCCGCGGCGACCTCGGCGTGGAAATGCCGATCGAAGCGGTGCCGGGCATCCAGAAGCAGTTGACCCGCGCCTGTCGCCGTGCGGGCAAGCCGGTCGTCGTCGCGACGCAGATGCTGGAATCGATGATCTCCTCGCCGGTGCCGACCCGCGCGGAAGTCTCGGACGTCTCGATCGCCGTGTTCGAAGGCGCCGATGCAGTCATGCTGTCGGCAGAATCGGCATCGGGCCAATATCCGGTGGAAGCCGTCTCGATGATGGCGTCGATCGCCACGACCGTCGAACAGGACCCGCTTTATCCGAGCATCATCTATTCGCAGCGCGCGACACCGGAGGCGACAGGCGCCGACGCCATTTCGCTTGCTGCCCGCCAGATCGCCGAGACATTGCGCCTTTCGGCGATCGTCACCTACACGTCATCGGGAACAACGGGCCTGCGCGCTTCGCGCGAACGGCCGCAGGTGCCGATCATCGCGCTGTCGCCGATCATCCAGACGGCACGCCGGCTTTCCATCTGCTGGGGCACCCATTGCGTCGTCACCCACGACGCGGAAGATCTCGACGACATGGTCAATCGCGCCTGCCGTATCGTGGTGTCGGAAGGTTTCGGCAAGCCGGGCGACCGGATCATCATTTCGGCCGGTGTTCCGCTCGGCACGCCTGGTGCCACCAACATGTTGCGGATTGCCTATATCGGCTCAGACGGCCAGACGGGTATCTGAGGTTTTCGCCAGCAACCAAAAACGGCCGGAGCGATCCGGCGGTTTTTTGCTGAGCAGTTTCCCTCGGCGGATGGAGCGCTAAATCGTGATGCTGACCGTTGGCAAAGCGGAGACCGTGCTGGTCAGGGCGTTGACGGAGGCGTCGAGGTTCTGGGCACCGGACAAGGCGGCGGTGCCGTTCTGCTCGCGCAGCTTCCGGGCGGCCTCTTCCAGCAATGCCTTGATCTGGCGTGCGACGGAGCTGAATTCCATTGCCGTCTTGATGTCGTCCGGGGAGAGCCGGGGCGTATTTCGCGGTGTTTCGCCCATCTCCTCGAGATAGGCCCGCTCTGCGTGGGAGACGGGTCTCGTGTCCTCAACTGACCTGTCGCCTGACGCAGCCTGCTTGCTCTGATCCAAAACCGGATCGGCTGTATCTCCTGTGGACGGAGTATCGGCAGGCGCGGATGACGTGAGCCCGCCGGCTCCGGGCAAAGCCTCGGCAAATTCGCGGGCAGCACCCGCAACGATCACGCTGAGCTGGGCCGCCTGCTTGGCGATCACGTCCGGGTCGAAACCCCAGCGGCGCATGAATGCGAGCTGCTGCTTGGCGTCCTCGAGCTTTCGCTTGGCGCGCGCCTTTATCTGTTCCTCCGCTTCCTCCGTCGCCTTGGTCAGCGATGTCAGGCTATGAACCAGGGGATTGTATAGCTCTTCTTTTCGACCGGATGAACCGGACGATGCCTCTGTGGCGGCGTCTGTCCGGGGGGATGCCTCACCCGGCTTCGCGGACCGTGCCGGGTAGTCCCTGCCAATGCTGCCGATTTCCATCACGTGTCTCCGATTCCGTTTGGTCGGAGGTTGGGATGGGCACCTTGCTTCGGGCTGGCGTAATTCTACTGGGTGTCAGGTCTTCTCGATCGACAGGTCCATTTCAACCGGTGCTTCCTGGACCCGAGGCGCGATGCGTGCTTCCGCCAGGTGGGCGGCTGCCTGCAGGTCGCGAGGCAATCCCGCAAGCTTCTCGATCGCCGCCACCACGACGTCCGTCACGACGTAATCCGGTTTGTGGCCGAGATGACGGATCCAGACGAGTTCCGACCCCTTGATGTCGCGCGCCAAACCACGCGAATGGATTTCCTCCGCAACGATCGCGTCCGTGTCGCCGGTGATGATCACCGTCGGCGCGACAATCTCGCGGTAACGCTGCGAGATGCGTGTCACATACGCATTCAGATTGGCGACATCGATCGCGTTGTGGCGAAAGTTTCGCGGACGCAGGACAAGAGCCGGCGCCCCGTCATTGAGGTAGGTCTCGGGCCGGGGATTGGGATGAAACACCGATCGGGTTGCGGTTTCCATCAACGCCAATCCCGCGGGGAGGGCCAGGAGATGGCTGAACAATCGCCCGAGAATGGGTCTCGCAGTGAGATTGTAATACCAGTCGATGCTGCCCGGCCAGGGATGAGTGGCCGGCGCCAGCAACAGCAGGCCGGTCGTCTTCTCAGGGTGGAACAGCGCAAAGCTTGCGGCGATCGCTCCGCCGAACGAATGGCCGGCGATGATCGCGCTCTGGATGCCGCGCTTTTCCATCAATCGGGCGATCGCGGCGGCCTGACCATCGGGAAAGTCGTTTTCCGGGCCGCCGCGTTCGGAATAACCATGTCCGGGCCGGTCGATGAACAGCATCTCCGCGCGGCCTTCCAGCGCTTTTCGGAAGGCGATCTCCTGATCGCGCAGATTGCCGCTGGCGCCGTGGATGAAGACGATGGCCGGCAGATCGGCGCCGGATGGTCCGGGTATATGCAGCGAATTCATACGGAAGCCGCCGACGTCGATCAGTTCGCCGGCATTCGGGAATTGGGCCTCGATCACCTTCGCTTTCCAGGCGGTGAAACCGAAAGCGGAAGCGACGATGCCGATGAGAGCGAGGAGCGGGATCAGCATGGGAGGAGGGAGGTCAGGTCCGGTTTCCGGCGATCTTTTCTGAAAGCTTCGTCACTGCTTCCTGCGCCTCTCGATCTGCCGGATAGATGGCGAGATAATCTTCCCATGCCTTGAGCGCCAGTTCGTCCTTGTCGGCTTCCATGAGAATGCCGGCCATTCCGGCGAGCGCCCCGAAATGACGGGGCTCGCGCTTCAGGACTTCGGCAATGTCGGCCATCGCCTTGCGGGCATTGCCCATGGTGTAGTGCAAGGTGGCCCGCCGGTTCCAGCCCTCGGGATAGGCTGGGTCAAGCAGCGTTACCCGGTCGAGGAAATCGAGGGCCGCGGCGTTGCGCTTCTCCTTGATCGCGTCTGCCGACCACTGCATCAGCAGGTTGACCGTGGCGCTGCCCGAATCGCTCATGTCCGAGGCGATCTGGCTAGCGATCCCGCGCGCCTTATCCGGGTCGCGTTCGCGCCTCAGCGCATCAAAGAGAGGATCGAGGGAATTGGCCGGTCTTGCCGCCGAAGCAGGCATAGTCGACGGCGCGGTTGGCGCGGGCGTCTGCGCAATCGCAGGCGAGGCGATGAGGGCCGAGGCCAGAATCAGGGAGTTCAAACGAAAATAGCGCATGCGGATAAGGTAATCCGCATGCGCCGAAGGTCAAACCCGATTTGCCGGTCTGTCGACAATTTGATCGGCCGGCAGATGCCGAAGCCGAAAAAATCGTATCAGCCCTGACGAGCCTTGAAGCGCGGGTTCTGCTTGTTGATGATGTAAATGCGGCCCTTGCGGCGAACCAGACGGTTATCGCGGTGACGAGCCTTCAGCGCCTTGAGCGAGTTCTTGATCTTCATT
This sequence comes from Neorhizobium sp. S3-V5DH, assembly GCF_004343065.1. Classification (NCBI taxonomy): domain Bacteria; kingdom Pseudomonadati; phylum Pseudomonadota; class Alphaproteobacteria; order Hyphomicrobiales; family Rhizobiaceae; genus Neorhizobium; species Neorhizobium sp. S3-V5DH. The sequence continues at coordinate 13,003 of NZ_SMCL01000028.1, read as the reverse complement.
GTACTGATCCAGCAGTCTGTGGGCCGTTAAGCCGCTTGTCCTTATCAATCAAAAGCGCGCCGCCTTTTTCTTGGAGGGGCGCGCTCTCAAGTTGGCCGTGCAGATAACCCGAGCTATTGCCTATGTCAACCTTGTGACGACGTTTTAAGCTCCGTTACATGGCCCATTTTCCTGCCTGGCCGGGATTCCGTCTTGCCGTAGAGGTGGACGAACACGTCCTTTTTCTTCAGCCAGCCGGGAAGGTCGAGAATATCGTCGCCGATCAGATTGGTCATAACGCAGTCCGAATGGCGGTGCGGATTGCCGAGCGGCAGACCTGCAACGGCGCGGATGTGCTGCTCGAACTGCGAGACGATGCAGGCCGCTTCCGTCCAGTGGCCGGAATTGTGGACGCGGGGCGCGATTTCGTTGGCGATCAGCACACCATCGGCGAGAACGAAGAATTCCATGCCGATGACGCCGACGTAATCAAGCGCGGCGAGCAGCTTTTCTGCAGATTCCCGGGCGACGCTTGCCGTTTCACCGGAAATGCGGGCGGGTAGGGTAGAGGTGTGAAGAATGCCATTGCGGTGGACGTTCTCAGCCGGATCGTAGCATGAGACCGTGCCGTCGCCGGAGCGTGCGGCGATGATCGATATCTCACGATCGAAGGGCACGAAGCTTTCGAGAATCAGCGGTACGCTACCCAGCGCCTCGAAGGCGCCGGCCGGGTCGTCTTCAGGCGAACGGAAGACGCGCTGGCCCTTGCCGTCATAACCGAGCCTGCGGGTTTTCAGGACGCCCTTTCCGCCAAAATCCGCAAGGGCCGCTTCGAGATCCTCCTGGCTGTCGACGGCATGGAAACGGGCGGTTTCGATGCCGCAGCCATTGAGGAAGCGTTTCTCGGTGAGGCGGTCCTGGGCGACTTCGAGCGCCTTTGCCGGCGGATGGACGGGCACGGAACGCTGCAGCGCTTCGGCGGCCGAAACGGGCACGTTTTCGAACTCGTAGGTGACGACGTCGCAGCGAGCGGCGAGCTCGGCCAGGGCAGCAGGATCGTCGTAGGCCGCTGTGATCTGCGTGTTCGCGACCTGGGCGGCGGGACAGTCTTCCTGCGGCTCCAGGATGATGGTGCGGAAGTTCAGCCGGGCTGCGGCCATGGCAAGCATGCGGCCAAGCTGTCCGCCGCCGATGATGCCGATCGTGCGGACGGTCATGGAGCCTCGTCTATCGGGTAGTCAGCGACTGCGGTGGACTGGCGGGCGCGCCATTCGTCCAGCCGGTCGGCAATATCGGCGTCGTTGAGGGCAAGCACGGCGGCAGCCAGCAGCGCGGCATTGATGGCGCCGGCCCTGCCGATCGCAAGCGTTCCGACTGGGATGCCGGCCGGCATCTGGACGATCGAGAGCAGGCTGTCCTGGCCGGAAAGCGCCTTCGACTGCACGGGCACGCCGAAAACCGGCAGCGGCGTCATGGCGGCGGTCATGCCGGGAAGATGTGCGGCGCCGCCGGCGCCGGCAATGATGACCTGAAAACCTTCGGCGCGGGCGCCCTTGGCAAATGCCATCATTCGCTCCGGCGTGCGGTGTGCGGAAATGATGCGGGCCTCGTAGCCGATATCCAGCGCGTCCAGCGTGTCGGCGGCATTTTTCATGGTTTCCCAGTCGGACTGGCTACCCATGATTATGGCGACGGCAGGTCTTTCAGCCATGTCGGAAGCCCCTCAAGCGATGATGTCGGGAATGATCTGATCTTCGAGCTGGCTCATCTTGTCCTTCAATGCCAGCTTCTTCTTCTTCATGCGCTGGATCCTCAGGGCATCGCAGCCGACCTCGATCATGGCGTTGATGGCGGCGTCATAATCCTCGTGCTCCTGACGGAGTTTCGCGAGCGCCAGCCGGATATCCGCCTGTTCCTGATCAGCCATATTACGGTCCCCATTCTCCATGCCCGGCTATTCTTGAGCGGTTGCCGGCAATGTCCGCAAGCCTCTACCATCAAACCACGTTAACTGGAAGTTAGCCGATGCCACGAATTTGCCCACGAGAAACCACGATTTCTCCTTCGACAAACCAGACCGATCGTGTCACACTTCTGTCGCAAACCTGAAGCCTCGGCAGAAGGGAATGTCGGGGCAGGTTGACCAAGGAAGGAACATGCCACATGACCGTCCAGGCTCATATCGCATCGCTTGAAAGGAAGCACGGTGATCTGGAAGAGGAGCTCCAGTCCATTCTGGCGTCGCCCTCTGCAGACGACCGGGAAATTGCCGAGCTCAAGCGCCGCAAGCTGCGTCTCAAAGACGAAATGCAGCGCCTTAAGGCCTCTACGCGTCACTAGTTCTCTAAAGGAGAAGAACGCCGCGCGCCTCAGGTTCATCATCAGTACGAGGCAACATTAAAAGCGGCACCAAAACCCAATCCAGAAATATGAAAATGCAGTTCTGGTCGTGGTAGGAGATCACGACCAGAACTGATCGAGCCAAAGATTGAGCCTGTCGAAGCCCTTGCTGTTGACGGCATAGATGCGCCGCGTGCCTTCTGCGGTGACCGTCACCAAATTACTTTCAAGCAAAGCTTTCAGATGCTGGGAGACCGCCGGCCGACTTATCGGCAGGCCTTGGGCGAGTTCGTTGACGGTTCTCGGCGAACGCCGCAGTTCCTCCAGCAGATAACGCCGGTTGGGATCAGCTATGGCTGCGAAGGGATCAACTGTCGTCATGGCGCAAACTTACGGTAATCCGGCCGTAACGGCAAGATTTATTGTGCGTTGCAGCAAGGTCGAGAAATTTATTCCCTTGTCCGAAACCACGCTTCAGATGGGCAATCCATCCCAGAGCAGCTTCAGCCCAGCTAGAAAGGCGAGGCCGTAGGTCATGGGATAGAAGAACTCTGCCTTCAGATGCTTGACGATCGTCGCACCCAATATCGTCGCTATCAGCGCCACCGGCAGCAGCGTCGCCGAGATTGTCAGGTTCTCCCGGTCAAGGGCGCCGAGGAAGAAATAGGGGATCACCTTCACGGCATTGACGATCGCGAAAAACCGGATGCTGGCGCCGGTGTAGGATCGCGGGTTGAGCCGCATCGGCAGGACATAGATCTGGAATGGCGGGCCGCCCGCATGGGCGACAAAGCTCGCATAACCTGAAAGCGCGCCCCAGAACGTCGCGGCGACCGGGCGGTGCGGCAGAGGATCTGCGGGCCTGCTGGAGTGCGGCCCATAGACCTGCCAGAAGTAACGGACGGTAAAAAGAATGGTGGCTATGGCGATCACCAGGCGCAGCGCATCGTCCGAGACATAGGCCGATGTCGCCCAGCCGAGCGCGATGCCGATGATGCCGCCCGGGAGGATCATCAAAAGCGTCGTCGGGTCGTTATACTTCCGCCACGACCACAGCGCGACGATATCCATGAGAATCAGGATCGGCAGGAAGATCGCCGCCGCCTTGACCGGATCCACGGCCATGGACATGAGAGGCACGCCCATCAGGCCGATCGCGCCTCCGATTCCCCCTTTCGAAAGGCCGACAAGCAAAACGGCAGGCACCGCAAAGGTAAAAAAGGTCAGGCTGAGGGTGTCGGGCATGAAGCTTTCGGAGGGGAGAGGCGGTTGATCCTTCAATCGGTCCGGTCTATCGAATTTGCAGACAGAAAACGAGTGCGGATTTCACTGAGCCGAATCCGCGAACAGGATTTGAGATGACCCAACCGGAAGACCGCTGCCGCCTCGTGCTGATCTTGCCGGAGAGCGATGATACCGCCGGACAGGCGCGACAGCTCGAAGACGCGCTTGCAGGGGGGGATGTCGCATCGGTGATCATACCCCAATACGGTCTCGACGATCAGGCCTTTCAGAAGCGCGCCGAGCTTATGGTGCCGATCGTTCAGGGGGCAGGCGCGGCGGCGCTGATTGCCGGCGACAGCCGCGTGGCGGGCCGGGTCAAGGCGGACGGATTGCATATGAACGGCACATTGACGGAGCTTGACGAAGCGATCGAGAAGTTCGTGCCCAAGATGATCGTCGGCACGGGCGGGGCTGCCGACCGGCACCAGGCGCTCGAAATCGGCGAACGCCGCCCGGACTACATCTTTTTCGGCAAGCTCGACGGCGACATCAAACCGGAGGCGCATCCGAAGAACCTCGCGCTTGGCGAATGGTGGGCCTCCATGGTGGAAATTCCCTGCATCGTCATGGGCGGCAGCGATCCCTCATCTGTGCTTGCTGTTGCCGAGACAGGCGCGGAATTCGTCGCCCTGCATAAGGCGGTGTTTTCTTCCGAAAAAGCAGCAAAAGCTGTCGTCGCCGAGGTCAACGCAATCCTGGACGAAAAAGCGCCACGGTTTGAGGCTTGATGCTCCGCCATGGCATCGAACCGATTTTTCCGCGTGATTCTGAACGGGCTGCTTGCGAGCGTCTTCGCATCGGCGACGATGACCGAGTTGGCCATGGCACAGGATATGAGGCCGGTAACCCGGCCAGTCGATCCCGGCACGCAGCCGATGAAGAAAGATCGGGTGGAGACACAGCCGGTACCCGATGCATCGAGAGATACGGCCGAACCGGAGGGGCAGGCGGTTGGCATCGTTCCCTCCGGCGGCGTCGCACTCTACCAACGCATGGGCGCGGCTCTGCCACCCGCCCCACCTGAAAGACCCTATGCAGGTGCCATCGACGAGGCTTACGGCGCTTATCAGCGCGGTCTTTATGCCACCGCGCTCGACCGGGCGCTGACGCGGGCGGGAGCCGGCGATGCAGCGGCGCAGACGCTTGTCGCCGAAATGATGACCAAGGGCCTGGGCCTTAAACGGGACGCCAAGACGGCGGCATTCTGGTACAAAAAGGCGGCAGAAGGCGGCGATCCGGCTGCCATGTTCCAATATGCGCTGCTCCTGATGAGCGGACGCGACGTCCCGCGCGACAAGAAACAGGCCGACGATTTCATGCGCAAGGCCGCAGAGGCTGGAAATTCCTCGGCGCAGTTCAACTGGGGGCAGATCCTCGTCTCCGACAATCCCGGCGAAAAAGGCCTGCACCTGGCACTGCCCTTTTACGAAAAGGCCGCAGCGCAGGGGGTGGCGGACGCTCAATATGCCGTCGCGCAACTTTATGTGGCGCTCAGGGACGTACCGGAGAAGAAGAAGGCCAAGGCCCGAGAATGGATGGAGCGTGCCGCCAAGGCAGGTTTCGACACAGCACAGCTCGATATGGGAATCTGGCTGGTGAACGGCGTTGGCGGCGAACGCGACTACGAGAAGGGTTTCGAATGGATGCGGATTGCCGCCCATCGCGGCAACGTCGCGGCGCAGAACAAGCTGGCGCATCTCTATATCAATGCGCTGGGCACACGGCCCAATCCCATCGAGGCGGCAAAGTGGTATGTTCTCTCGCGCCGCGCAGGAATGAAGGATCCGGAACTCGAAGATTTCTACCTCGGAATCAATGAGGAAACACAGAAACAGGCGATCGAGGCGGCAAACAGGTTCCGTCGAGGGTAAGGGGCGGTCCGGCGAACGGAAAATCGATCGAGGGATCGCTTTCGGCGTCGAACGCCTCTAAGCGTGAACGGAAGGCCGGGAGCACTCTTCGGAGTGCGTGCAGGGGGCAGATTTGGACCATGTCGAGCTTTTCCAGCGGGTCGGTCTGGCGATCGCGATCGGCGCCGCGGTCGGGGTCGAGCGACACTGGCGCGAGCGCGACGAGCCGGCGGGCAGCCGTACGGCGGGCATCCGCACCTTTATCATGGTGGGCATGGTCGGCGGCATCGCGGGCCTGATCGAGCGCAGCCTCAACCCCGGCTCCGGCTATGCGGGTATCGTGACTGTCGGCTTTCTGATTGCTGTCGCTGCCGTCATGGCCGTGTTCGAATTGCGCGAGGCAATTGCAGAAGAATCTTTCAGCGCCACTTCCGTCATCGTTGCGATCCTTACCTTCGGTCTCGGCGTACTTGCCGTCATCGGCGATATGGTGCTGGTCTCCGCGGCGGGAGCGGCGCTAGTGACGATTCTGGCCAGCCGCAATTTCCTGCACGCGTCGATCCGCCGTCTGAAATGGATCGAACTCCGTTCGGCGGTGATCCTGATTGCGATGACCTTCATGCTCCTGCCGATCATACCCGCCGAGCCGGTGGGGCCGTTCGGAGGCATTTCACCGCGAAATCTCATCATACTTGTCATAACGCTCGCATCGATCTCCTTCGCGGCCTATCTGGCGGTGCGGATGCTTGGGGCGTCGCGTGGTGACCTTTTGGCGGGAGCGATCGGAGGCCTTATTTCCTCGACCGGGACCACCGTCGCATTTGCGCGGCGAAGCCTGGTCGCGGCCGGCACCGGTTCACTCGCTGCGGGCGCAATTGCCGCCGGTGCGGTGTCGCTGCTGCGGACTGCCGCCCTGGTTGTCATGCTGGCGCCGAGCCTGGCTGCGGACCTGATTTTACCTCTGGGCGTCGGGGCCGTTGTCATGCTTGGTCATGCGGCATTTCTCTCCTTCGGGCGGCAGGAGCCCGCTGCGGACAATCTTCCCGGCAATCCGTTCGAACTGCCTGCAGTAGCGAAGATGGCGGCGCTCCTTGCGGGCGTGGCATTTCTGGCCCGCGCGGCGACCCAGTATTTCGGCAGCGAGGGCCTGATCGTTGCATCGGCACTTTCCGCCCTTGCGGATGTGGACGCTGTAACGGTGACGGTTGCAGGTATGCTGCCGACGCTCGAACCGAAGCTGGCAGCCCAGGCGATCGGCATTGGCGTGATCGTGAATATGGCAGCGAAGGCCGCCTACGCGGCGGTTTTCGGCAGCCGCGGCTTTGCCGTCCATCTGGTCGTTGCCTCCCTGTTGTCTATTGCGGCGGGGATGGCTGCCGTTTGGGCGCGAGCTGTAGTCTGAGAGGGCGGCAAGTTGTTCAACGCGTTCGTTTCCGGCGGACGACTTGAATTTCCCGCTGTTTTGTGGTCTTGAAGCCGCCCATCAAGAAAAACTGAAAATATCGTCCCGTCAGATGCAATCCGGGACTGCGTCCAAGGATTTCCCGCATGGCCCGCTCCGCCCTTCTCAACGTCATGGTTCAGGCTGCCCTCAAGGCAGGCAAATCGCTCTCCAGGGATTTCGGCGAAGTGCAGAACCTGCAGGTTTCCGTAAAGGGGCCGAGCGACTTCGTCTCCCAGGCCGACCTCAAGGCGGAAAAGATCGTCCGCGACGAGCTGATGAAGGCGCGCCCGACCTACGGCTTCCTCGGCGAGGAAAGCGAAGAGCTGAAGGGCACGGACGGCGCCCATCGCTGGATCGTCGATCCGCTCGACGGCACCACAAACTTCCTGCACGGCATTCCGCAGTTCGCCGTCTCGATCGCTCTCGAGCGCAACGGCGAAATCGTCGCCGGCGTCGTCTTCAATCCGGCGACCGACGAATTGTTCACCGCCGAAAAGGGTGGCGGCGCGTTCATGAACGATCGTCGCATCCGGGTCGCTGCCCGCCGCGTGCTGTCCGACTGCGTGATCGGTTGCGGCGTGCCGCATCTTGGCCGCGGCAACCACGGAAAGTTCCTCATCGAACTCCGCCACGTCATGGGGGAAGTGGCAGGCGTCCGCCGTATGGGTGCTGCCGCGCTCGACCTTGCCTATGTGGCAGCCGGCCGTCTCGACGGTTTCTGGGAAACCGACCTTTCTGCCTGGGATATGGCTGCCGGCATCGTGCTGATCCGCGAGGCAGGCGGTTTCGCCAGCGACATGAAGGGCACCACGGATATCTTCGGCAGCGGCAACATCGTCGCGGGCAACGAGCTCATCCAGAAGGCACTGCTCGAGGTTGCCAACCGGCCCGTGCCGACTCGCTGAGCGGAACTCAAAGCCGATAGGCCGGCGCTGCGGACGGTTGATAGCCGACTGTTTTCCGTAGCGTCCGCACTTCAATTCGTCGCAATTTTAAACTACAGCATATCGCGTGAAAGAGGGATTCACGCGATATGCCGTAGACTCTTGTTTTACGCATGTCCTTGTCCCGAAACCGCTTTGCACTTCCGGAGGACATGCCGTAGCCTCCGACGTGCAAGAGTATCGGAGGCTGAAGGCGTATCATGGCGAATGCGAGAGTGGACGATCTGGACGAGTCTGAAGCGCGCAGCGGCTATACCTACAAACTTTCCAATCCGGCGTCATTCCTGTGGACGATGCTGATCTTCCTGATCATCGTCGGGTTCGTCGCCTCCATTCTCTATCGCCAGGCCGCGCATGCCTTTCAGACCAATCCGGGTCTCAACGGGTTGATTCTCGGCGTCCTGCTGATCGGCATCATTCTCGTCTTCAACCAGGTGATCGGACTCATCCCGGAAGTACGCTGGTTCAACTCCTTCCGCGCCGCCGGCAGCGCCGACAAGGTCGGCCGCGAACCGAAGCTGCTCGCGCCGATGCGAACGCTGATCGGCGGGCGCCGCAAGATGGCGCTGTCGACCAACGCCTTCCGCTCGATCCTCGATTCGATCGCCACCCGCCTCGACGAATCACGCGACATTTCCCGCTACCTCATCGGCCTGCTGGTTTTCCTCGGTCTACTCGGCACCTTCTGGGGCCTGATCCAGACGATCGGCTCGATCAGCAATGTCATCGGCGCGCTCGACCCGAATTCAGGCGATTCGAACGACGTTCTTGCAGCGATCAAGAGCGGTCTCGCTCAGCCGCTCGCCGGCATGGGCACGGCATTCTCCTCGTCGCTGCTCGGTCTCTCCGGTTCGCTGATCCTCGGCTTCCTCGACCTGCAGGCGGGCCGGGCCCAGAACCGTTTTTACACCGAGCTCGAAAACTGGCTTTCGTCGGTGACGGACCTCGGGTCGGACATGCCTGCCGTGGCGGAGACGATCGCGCATGGCTCCTCGGAAGATATCCGCGCGCTTACCGAACAACTAAAAGCCCTTGCCGCCGCCCAGTCCAAGGCGCCCGACGGCCACCATTCCGATCGTTCGCTCTCGGCGATGGCCAATCTTGCCGAAGGCATCCAGGGGCTTGTGAAGAACATGCGCAATGAGCAGCAGATGCTGCGCGACTGGATCGAAGCGCAGCAGGAAGAGGCCAAGGCGCTACGCCGCACCCTCGACCGACTTTCCGACAAGGTCGGGGGGAAATAACCGATGGCCCTCGCCAAGAACCGCCGCCGGGATCGGTCCGTCGACTTCTGGCCGGGTTTCGTGGATGCGCTCTCCACGCTGCTCCTCGCCATCATGTTCCTGCTGACCGTCTTCGTGCTGGCGCAGTTCCTTTTAAGCCGGGAAATCACCGGCCGCGACGAGGTGCTGAACCGGCTGAACAGCCAGATCGCCGAGCTGACCGAGCTCCTGGCGCTCGAAAAGAGCAACAGCCAGGATTTCGAGGACCAGCTCGCCAGCCTGCAGTCCTCCCTTTCGGCTTCGGAAAGCGAACGGTCGCGGCTGCAGCAATTGCTGAGCGAGGGTGCCGGCAGCAGTGCCGCGGCCAATGCGCGCGTCGGCGAATTGACCAGCCAGCTCAACCAGGAACAGCAGCTGAGCGCCCGCGCGGCAAGCCAGGTCGAGCTGCTGAACCAGCAGATTGCCGCCCTCCGCGCGCAGATCGCCGCCATCGAGCAGGCGCTGCAGGCTTCGGAAGCGAAGGATTCGTCATCGCAGGCACAGATTGCCGATCTCGGCCGGCGCCTGAACGTGGCGCTGGCGCAGCGCGTGCAAGAACTCAACCGCTACCGCTCCGACTTTTTCGGACGGCTTCGCGAAATCCTTTCCGATCGCGAGAACATCCGCATCGTCGGCGACCGTTTCGTTTTCCAGTCGGAAGTTCTCTTTCCCGTGGGTGGCAGCGAACTCGATGATGCCGGTCGCGCCGAGATGGACAAACTGGCCGCGGCGCTTCTCGATCTGGCGAAGGAAATTCCTGCCGAGATCAATTGGGTACTGCGTGTGGATGGCCATACCGACAATTCGCCGCTTTCCGGCATCGGCCGTTATCGCGACAACTGGGAGCTCTCTTCCGCCCGCGCCACCTCGGTGGTGAAATATCTCATTTCCAAAGGCGTGCCGGCGAACCGTCTGGTGGCGGCCGGCTTCGGCGAGTTCCAGCCGATCGCGCAGGGAGACACCCCAGACGTCAAATCGCAGAACCGCCGCATCGAGCTGAAGCTCACCGAGCGATAACGATGGCCGGGGACAAGGATATGACCGCCCTCGTAAAGGCGGTCGCCGACAGCCCGAGGCGAGACAACAGCGTCTATCACAAGGCAATGGCGGAAGCCCGTGAAGCTTTCGCCAAGGCGGAAATCGAATTGGGCGGTCCTGTCGAGGTACGCACGAAGGGCAAGTTGAAGCGCAACGGCGACTATGTCGTGAAATGGACTTTCAGACGCGTGACGTGACGGGTGGGGCGTTGTCGGGCACCCAATTCAGCCTCGGATGAAGATACCCGCTTCCTTGGCCGCTTCGACAAAGGCATGCCTTGCCTCTTCCGGTTTGCGCTTTCCGGCATCGACCGCGGCGCAGAGGGCAAGAGCTCGATCGAGCGCCGTGCCATCTTCCATGGGCCAGTCTTCGATCATCGCCCAGGCCGCGGCTTGCGTGGTGTCGATCACGGTTTCGACGGGCGGCTCTCCGATCGACACGACGACCGGATTCTTCCAGAGAGAGTCCATGGCTATCACCATTATCCTTTGACCACGGGTCAGAGCGCCGTCGCGCTCTGCCTTTCGATGTCGTGAAACTGCAGGCGGGCGAGCTTGGCGTAGAGCCCGCCCTGCGCCACCAGGCTCTGGTGCGTGCCTTCCTCGACGACCCGACCATTTTCCATGACAAGGATGCGGTCGGCTTTTAGCACGGTCGCCAGCCGATGGGCGATGACGAGTGTCGTGCGGTTCTGCATCAGTCCGTCGAGGGCTTTCTGCACCAAGGTCTCGCTTTCCGCATCCAGCGCCGAGGTCGCTTCGTCGAGCAGCAGGACCGGTGCGTCCTTCAAAATAGCGCGGGCGATTGCGATACGCTGGCGCTGGCCGCCGGACAACGTGATGCCGCGCTCGCCGGCAAGCGTATCATAGCCCTGATCGAGCCGCGAGATAAACTCGTCCGCCTGCGCAGCGATGGCCGCGGCGCGGACAGCCTCCCGGCTGGCATCCGGCACGCCAAAGGCGATGTTGTCGTGGATCGACGCGGCGAAGATCGTCACGTCCTGCGGTACGATCGCCAGACGGGACCTCAGATCCGCAAGCCTCGCCTGCCTCAGATCGACGCCGTCGAGCTTCACGGTTCCGCTGGATGGATCATAGAACCGCATCAGCAGAGAGAAGATCGTGCTCTTGCCGGCGCCCGATGGGCCGACGATCGCAACCGTTTCGCCGGGCCTGACGTGGAACGATAGGGAATTGAGCGTGATGGCGCTGACGCGGGCGGGATAGGCGAAGGATACCGCGTCAAATTCCACTTCGCCATGCGGCGGAGAGGGGAGCGCGACAGGGCGGTCCGGGTCGCGGATCGCCGGGACTTCGTGCAGCAATTCGGTCAGCCGTTCGGCAGCTCCGCCGGCGGCAGAAAGCTCGCCCCAGACTTCGGAAAGCTGCCCGAGGGAGCTTGCCGCGATGACCGAATAGAGCACGAACTGGCCGAGCGTTCCAGCAGTCATCGTGCCCGCCAGAACACTCTGGGCGCCGTACCACAGGACGCCGACGACGCTGCCGAAGACAAGCAGGATGCCGAAACCGGTCAGCAGCGCACGCGCCTTGATGGCCGTTCGGGCCGCGTGATAGGCGCTTTCGACGGTTTTGCCGTAGCGGTTTGCGGCCGTCGTTTCGCTCCCGAATGCCTGTACCGTCCGCGTTGCGCCGATCGTTTCGGCCGCAAAGGCGGAGGTTTCGGCAAGCGTATCCTGGGCGGCGCGCGAGCGGCGCCTGACCGAGCGGCCGAAGCCGACCAGCGGGAAGACGATGAGGGGGATCGCCCCGAGCACCAGGGCGGAAAGCCTGGGGCTCGTATAGATCATCATCCCCATTGCGCCGAGACAGAGAATGGTGTTGCGCAGCGCCTGCGAGGCGGCCGAACCGAAGGCGGACTTGATTTGGGTCGTATCGGCCGTCAGGCGCGAGACGATCTCGCCCGACTGGTTGACGTCGTAGAAGGCGGGCGACAGGCGGGTGATGTGCGAGAAGACCTCGCGGCGCAGGTCTGCGACCACCCGTTCGCCAATGGTGATGACGTAATAGTAGCGCATGGCGCTCGCGACCGCGAGAAGGGCGGCCAGCGCCATCAGCATGCCGAAGTAGTTGTTGATGAAGCTGCCATCCGAAAAGGCAAAGCCATGATCGACCATGCGTCGTACGGCGAGCGGCAGCGCCAGCGTCGTGGCAGCGGCCAGGACGAGGAAGAATGTTGCCGCCGCAACCATCGGCCGGTAACGTGAAAGGTAGGGGACAAGCCTTGCAAGCGGCCTGAGTGCCTTGCCTCTCCGGGGGCTTTCGCTGGGCTGGTTTTCGCGGGCTTCGGCCAATTTTTCCCTCTGGTGTCGGGGCGCTTTTCGAAAGGCGCGGGTACTTGTGCTTCGGGCGACCTTCCTGTATAGGCTCCGCATCGAATTGGGAAGCCGTGACCGGACCGGTCTGCGGCTTCATTTATTAAAGAGGGTTCTCGCTCGCAATTGCGACATATGGACCTCGCAGAGCAGGATTATCGACATGAAGGCTGACATTCATCCCGCATACCACATGATCAAGGTCGTCATGACCGATGGCACCGAGTACGAAACCCGCTCGACCTGGGGTTCTGAAGGCGCAACCATGAACCTGGAAATCGACCCGAAGTCGCATCCGGCCTGGACGGGCGGCAACCAGCAGCTCATGGACCGCGGCGGCCGCGTCTCCAAGTTCAACAAGCGCTTCGGCGGCCTCGGCCTCTAAGCTGCTTTTCGAACGATCCGATAAAAGCCTGGCGAAAGCCGGGCTTTTTTTGTTGTGCGCCCAGCATGGGCGCATTCTTGTGGGTGGAAGTCCCACCGTAAGCTGGTCATGGCGAGCGAAGTGAAGCGCAACTGCGGAAGGGCGA
>NZ_SMCL01000027.1:0-60182 GCF_004343065.1 Neorhizobium sp. S3-V5DH | reverse complement strand
CCTGACGACCTCAACTGCTCCAACCGCCCGGTGCGGACCCGCATGCCGGGTGGTGTGGGAGGGGCGGAGCCAATAGGCTCCCCCCTATCCCGATTCAGGCGAAGCGGTCCGGCCGCCGAAGGACTGCCCGAGATGGAGTCGAGGCTGTGCTTTCGTTTCAGCCGATAAAGGAGCAAGCGCGGTCGATTGAAATCGAAAAGCTTCGCGATAGGTATCCTCGATATTTCAGGTGGGGGTTGTCTATCCAATGCGTGCACGCGAGCTTCGTCGCCGGCTAAAATATCTCCTCAGCGGGGACAGTACACTGCCGGGTTACGCCGCAGATGGATTTCGTACCTACAACAAGAATACCGATTTCAAGGACGAGCCCCGCTTTGCAGCGGCATGGGCGTTTGCAGAGGAGGGAAATCGGGAAGCTTGGAAAAAGCGGGGAAGGGTGCCGGATGTCAGATGGCGGGCTCATACCTGTTGCTGGGCGGCTTCCCGGGCATTGAAGCTTGAAGGCGACTTCGTTGAATTCGGGGTCAACGCCGGTCTTCTGTCGATGACGGTGTGCCGATATCTCGACTTCGGCACGATTGATCGGAAATTCTGGCTTTTCGACACCTTCGAAGGAATACCGGCCGGCGAAATGACCATGGATGAGGAGCATTTCCGCAAACAGCGAAACAGGGGCATTTATTTCGATGTGTTCGAGATAGCCAAGCGCAATTTCGCTCCGTTTCCGAACGCGGTTCTCGTCCGAGGGGCGTTACCCGCCAGTCTTGACGGCGTGGCGATTGACAGGATCGCTTATCTCTCTGTGGATCTGAATGCCGCGAGCTACGAGAAGGCAAGCATCGAGAGGGTCTGGGACCGCGTCGTTCCCGGTGCCGCGATCGTTCTCGATGACTACGCTTTCGAAAGTCATGAAGAGCAGAATCGGATGTGGAACGCATTTGCGGCCGATCACGGCCAAGTGGTCCTTACGCTTCCGACCGGCCAGGGCTTGATCGTCAAGCAGTAGGTTGTCCGGACAGCAGCAACCCAAATTGCGAAGTTCGCCGGGCAGGATGATTTCTTCTCGATCCCCGACATCAGGCGTGCTAACCGGCGGTCTTAGACAGATTTCTAGAAGCTAACCCCTCGGTCTTCCTGACCGAAGGGTTTGTTTTCATGATCCTCGCCACTTATCCGATGCGTGGGCAGCCCGGCCGATTGGCAAAGATGACCCGGTTCCGCTCGCCTCTGCTTCCGTAGCCCCGGATCTCGATGGAACGGTTCGAGGTCTTTCCCGGTTGCGGATCATCAAGGTAGCGGCTCGCTTTTCGCATCGCTTCACCAACCGAGCATCCCGAACGCTCGGATCGTGGCCTGTAGTACCGCCGGTCCCGATAATCCTCGTCGTAATACCGCCGTTCACGGTAGCGGTCGTCGTTATAGCGGGGGCCGTCGCGATCGATATAGAGCTCGAAACCCTGGGATAAGGCTTGGGAAGCCCCGCCCAAGGTGGTGGCGATCACGGCGAGCATGCCGAGATATCGTATTGTGGTCGTCCTCATGTGTCGTCTCCTCGATGTGTTGCTGCCCGCAACATAGCGGCCGCAAAATGAATGGGAGCCGAATGAGGCGGACACGGCGTTACTAAAATGCAGAAATGCATAATAATGTTTTGCGTTCCGCCGCTTGACTGAATCTCCTATCTGCTTGAAAAGCAAGGCGCGCGGACGTGGCGAAACTGGTAGACGCAAGGGACTTAAAATCCCTCGACTTCGGTCATACGGGTTCGATCCCCGTCGTCCGCACCAGACGCCTATTCCCGATCAGATCTGGCCCTCTATATCCGTCTCCAGGGAGCAAGCCTTGGGTTACACCTTTGCCATCGGCGATATTCACGGCTGCTTTGCGCAGCTTGAGGAGATGCTCGGCCATATCGAGGCGCAGGCGTCATCCGGACATGTGGTCTTCATCGGCGACTATATCGATCGTGGGCCGGACATCAAAAAAGTCGTCGACCTCGTCATGGCTGGGCCGAAAAAGAGTGGCTGGCGCTGGACCCCGCTGAAGGGCAACCATGAGGACATGCTTGTCCGCGCACATCACGTCCGCGGCGATGAGGGCTCGTTCTGGATCGACAACGGCGGGCGGGAAACGTTGGAATCCTTCGGCGGCAGCGTTCCGGAGGAGGTCATCCAGTGGTGCGCCGGGCTTCCGCTCATTCATGTCGATGAGCGCCGTATCTTCGTGCATGCCGGCGTGGACAAGGCCCTTCCGCTCGAGGCGCAGAACGAGCGCGATCTAATCTGGAGACGCTATCCCAGCGACTATACCTCTGATTTCTGGGGGCGGCATCTCTGCCATGGGCACACGCCGTTTCCGGGAAATCCGGTGACGATCGGCAACCGCACCAATATCGACAGCGGTTGTGTGTTCGGCGATTCGCTCTCCTGTGCCGTGTTCGACGACGACGAGCCGGGTGGTCCTGTCCGTTTCCTTCGCGTTCCGGCCTAGTGGCGCCAGAAGACCGGCGTCAGCAGGACAAGCATGGTCAGGATTTCCAGGCGGCCGAGCAGCATCATCAGCGAGAGAAGATAAAGCGCGGGATCGCTGATGGTGGAGAAATTGCCGACGGGGCCGATGATCTGGCCGATGCCGGGACCGACATTCGACAAGGCCGTTATAACCGAAGAGGTGGCCGTCAGAATATCGTAACCGAACAGTGTCATGCCGATGCTGCCCACGACCCAGAGGAAGATATAGAGGCTGACGAACAGGAACACGCCGCGCTGGGTTTCCGCATCCACGGTAAGCGCGCCATAGCGAACCGGGTAGATGGCATTCGGATAGATGAGCTTGTTGAGGCCCGCCCGGGCGACATTGAGCATCACGACGAATCGATAGGCCTTGATGCCGCCGGCAGTCGAGCCGGAACACCCGCCCATGAATGTCGCGAAGAAAGCGACCAGCACGACGAACGGCCCCCAGAGTGTATAATCGTCGCTCGCAAAGCCGCCGGTCGACAGGATGGATGCCATGTTGAAGAAGGCATGGATCAGAGCATCATCCAGTTCGACGCCGTTCCTGAGGTGATGATAGACGGCGACGGCAATGGAGATCGCCGTCAGATAGCCGAGGAAGGTAGGGATTTGCGGATCGCGTGCCGCATCCAGACGACCCCTGATGGCAAGAAGGATAATCACCGAAAACGGCAGGCTGCAAATTGTCAGAAAGGTTCCGCCGATGACCAATATGGGCGTGCTCTGGAAATAGGCGAAGGACGCGTCATGCGTGGAAAAGCCGGCCGTCGCGATGGTGGTCATCGCGTGGTTCAGCGCATCGAAATGGGTCATTCCCGCCATGTCATAGGCGATCGCGCAGGCCAGCGTCAGGAGCACGTAGACAATCAGAAAGGCACGCGTGAAGCTGGCAAGCCGGGCGAAGGGTTTGTCGTTGGTCTCCGAAGATTCCAGCTTGAAGATCGAGGCGCCGCCGACCTTCAGGAAGGGCAGGACGAAAAGGCCGAGCGCGACGATCCCGATGCCGCCGAACCAGCAGAGCAGCGACCGCCAGAGCAGGATTCCGGGCGGCATGTCATCGAGGCCGACGATGACGGTCGAGCCCGTGGTGGTGATGCCGGATATGGATTCGAAGACCGCCTGGGCAAACGACAGTTCGTGCTCGGCCAGGAAAAGCGGAATTGCGCCGACCAGCGAAAACATCACCCACAGGACATTGACCAAGAGGAAACCGAGCCGTTTGGTGAAGGCCGGTTGAGGGCCACGGGTGGCGAGCGCCGCCGCCGCCGCGAGACCGCCGACCATGAAGCCGGACATCGCGAACACCTGCCAGTCGCTGTGCCCGTAGTAGAGATCGACCAGCGCCGGCAGGAACATGGCGATCGACAGATAAAGCGCACAAAGCGCAGTCACATAGATGACGGACCGGAAAAGGCTGGCGTTCAAGAAAGGGTTGTCCCTGTTTTCGGAGCCGCGGAAAGATGCTTTGTCACAGCCGCAAGCCTATGGCATAGCGAGGCCCATCTCGAATTTCAATGGATGGCCGATGTGACCAGAGCAGGCGTGACCAAGGCGGGTGTGGACGAAGCCAAGGCGGCCATGCGGGAGATCTTCCCCGAAACGCCGCTGCAATTGAACGAGCACCTGAGTCGGCGCTATGGCGCGGACATCTGGCTGAAGCGCGAGGATCTTTCCCCGGTCCGCTCCTACAAGATCCGCGGCGCGTTCAACTTCCTCCGCAAGGCCATCGCGGCTGGCGCGAGCACCAAGACCTTCGTCTGTGCGTCTGCAGGCAATCATGCGCAGGGATTTGCATTCGTCTGCCGCCATTTCAAGGTTCCGGGCGTGGTTTTCATGCCGGTGACGACACCGCAGCAGAAGATCGACAAGACCCGCGTGTTCGGCGGCGAGTTCATCACCATCCGTCTGATCGGGGATATCTTCGACCAGTGCTATGCGGCCGCACGTGCGCATGTGGATGAGATCGGCGGGGTGATGGTACCCCCCTTCGACGATGCCGATATCATCGAGGGGCAGGGGACAGTCGCCTCTGAGATCGTCGAGCAGTTGCCGGAGGGCGTGGCGCCCGACATTATCATCCTGCCGGTCGGCGGCGGCGGGCTTTCTTCCGGCGTGACCGGCTACCTTGCCGACCGCACCAGGCCTGAAAATTTCGTCTTTACAGAACCCGCAGGAGCGCCAAGCCTGAAAAAGAGCCTTGAGGCGGGGCAGCCCGTCACGCTGGCCAAGCTCGACAATTTTGTCGATGGCGCGGCGGTTGCACGGATCGGCGACCTGAATTTCGAAGCGCTGAAGCGCTTTTCCGCCGATCAGGTGCTGCTCCTGCCGGAAAATGCCATCTGCGTTACCATCATCGACATGCTGAATGTCGAGGGGGTCGTCCTGGAGCCGGCCGGGGCCCTGTCGATCGCTGCCCTCGAGGTGCTGGGGCCGGACGCATTGGCCGGCAAGACGGTGATCTGCGTCGTTTCGGGCGGCAATTTCGATTTCGAGCGTCTGCCCGACGTCAAGGAACGGGCGATGCGGTACTCGGGCCTGAAGAAATACTTCATCCTCAGGCTCGCCCAGCGCCCGGGGGCGCTGCGGGATTTCCTCAATCTTCTCGGTCCCGAGGACGATATCGCCCGCTTCGAATACCTGAAGAAATCCGCCCGTAATTTCGGCTCCATCTTGATCGGCATCGAAACCAAGAGGCCCGAGAACTTCAACCAGTTGGTGGAGCGGTTCGAGGCCGCCGGCATGGGTTATCAGGACATAACCGAGAACGACATTCTCGCAAGCCTCATCATCTGAGGCCGAGGGTGGGTTTCAACCAAGCGACGATCCGCTCGCCAACCGGTGCGGTCGTTGCCGGTGAAAGAATGTCGCCGGCGATCACGTGGTTGCCGGGATCACCGGTTTTGCCGACGTCGACGATCTCATGCGGCCCGCCCCAGCGGCCGGCTACATCACGCACCTTGTCCGGCCGGACCACCTGATCGAGCGAGGAATGGAGAAACAGGGCAGGCGTCCCGATGTTCTCGATCGGAGCATTGACCGCGAGTTTCACGAGCGCAGCCATCGGCAGGAGTGCATGTGTCGGATATTCAACCGTCCAGTGCGCCGCATGCTTCTCGTTGTGCGGAGCGAAGCTGCGAGTAGGCCCGAGCAGCAATCGCGAAAGCTGCGGCGCGATCGGCGTGGTGAGCAAAAAGGCGCCGGAACTGTTGATGCCGTAATTGGGCGAGAGGAAGATTGCGGCCGCGACGCGGGGGCCGATTTTCGGATCGGCAAGTGCCAGTGTAGCCAGCGAAGCGCCGGTGGAGGTGGCGATGACGATGACCCGCTCGCCGATTGCTTCGCAGATGGCCAATGCTTCGGAAAAATCCGAAAACCAGTGTTCCAGCGCCGCTTCGCCCATGGCCCCGCCATCTCGCCCATGCCCCGTCAGACGCGTAAAGAAGAGGTTGGCGCCGATCGCAGCCGCGACGCGGTCGGGTAGGGGACGGACCTCTTCGGACGACGCCGAAAAGCCGTGGATATAGACGATGGCAAAGGGCATCTTTGCTTTTGTTGCGGGATCGGCCCAGCGGATATGCTTGGCTGCGCCTGGCCGGAGGTCGCTGAACCGACTTTCGTCCGTTGCCAGATAGGCATCGATATCGCTGCCGAGACGGGCATTGTCAAAAGCCGGAAAGCCTTCAACGGGCATGCGCTGTTCGGCCATCAGCAGAGCTCCGGATGTGATCGCCAGAACAACGAAGACACAAGCAAACATTCGCCATGCCGGAAAACTCCTTCCCATCCGCGCCTCCATGCCGGGGACGATAGGCGCGCTTTGCAACGGTGATAAGTCTATCTTCCGCAGACTTTCGGACGGGCGGGCAGGGCGCAGAAGCCGCGGCGGTCGACCTCGACCCGCGTTTTTTCGATCACATTCGTCCAGACGAGGCCGGGAAAGCCGTCCGGCACCATGTCCCACGCCTCCCGATCGTCGATGCCGGATGAGCCGGCGTCGCCCGCTTCGAGCGGCCCGAGGAGCACGACATCCGATCCGGCAGCGCGCACCCGGTTGTAGAAGCGTTCCGGCCAGCCCCAGAGCAGGAAGGCGAGGTTGGCGGGCACCGGCACGAGACCATTGCTGCAGGCTGCCGGCACATGGCCGCTCCAGCCGAGGGCAAGATAGGTGACGAGGCAGGATTTTGCCGTTCGGGCGGAATAGCCGGGTAGCCCCGTCACCAGCGCCATGCTTCTTTCCGTCGGCTCGTCGCCGCCATAGACGCCGAAGGTGGCCTCACGAAAGGCGGGCTGCGTAGCGAGCATGGCGGCCAGCGCTTCACCTTCCTCGGTGCGGCGGCTCTTGAAATTGACGAGGAAGCGGCCGTCAGGAAAAGTCTGGAAGACTTCGGGGAGGGTCGGCATCAGGCCGTTCCCCTTTCCACGGAACGGATATGTCCTGCCGCCGTCGGCAGTATAGCCGTAGCCGATGTCGAGCGTCTTCAGTACGCTCATCGGCATTTGCTCGGTGATGCCCTTGCCGTTGGTCCGGCAGTCGAGGGTCCAGTCGTGAAAGACGGCGAACTGCTTGTCCGGTGTCAGGTGAACGTCAAGTTCGACAACGTCGGCACCGGCATCGAAGGCTGCTTTCATGCTCGGCAGGCTGTTTTCGAGAAACTCATGGGTGGGAGGCAGCATCAGGCTAGCCGTGCAGGTGTCGTTCTGCAGATTGCTCGATTCGAACAGCTGATGTTGCCCGCGATGGGCGATGATGCGCAGCGGAGCATCCTGCGGAAAGCTCGAAAAGAGCGAGGTGTTTCCGATCCAGAGTGCGGCGGCAATCGCGATCGGCACGGCAGCGGCGATTTTCCATTTCATGAAGCTCACTCCGATTCGGTGCGGTGGATATGAGCCTTGTTCAGATTCGATTGCGACATTTCCGAGATGGGCCGCTTCCTGCGCCCGGAGGAATGTGATAGGCAGCCGCCATGGCTTCGTTTCTATCCAATATCCTCTCGATCTTCTCCGGCGGCGGAAAGTCCGCCGAACCGTCCGCTCCGGCTGCCAAACCGGTGGAGCATAACGGCTGCATGATCCATCCGGCCCCGATCCGCGAAGGTTCGCAGTTCAGATTGGCGGGACGGATCGAAAAGGATATGGGTGGCGAGGTTCTGGTCCGGACCTTCGTTCGCGCGGACGTCTTCACGTCGATGGATGATGCCGTCGAGTACACGATCAAAAAGGCGCAGCAGATCATCGACCAGAACGGTGCTTCTCTGTTTGCCGATGGCGAGAAGTCACGCTCGGCCTGACGGGCATGCGGCCGCGGGAAAGCGGATACACAATCAGATAAAATTAAACGATTTTGCGGTAGGTTGGACATCTGTTCAGATTGTCTTTTGCTGCGGTCGTTTTTTGATGCGGTTTCCCCGTTCATATTTGGTGCGTATCGGCAGCTGCGGGCTCATTGCCTGTTTTGCTCCAGACATGGTCTTTGCTGACGACGGGATATCGCAGGCATCTTCGCTCGACTTCACCTGGATTCTGGTCGCCGCCGCTCTCGTCATGATGATGCAGGTGGGTTTCCTTCTGCTCGAAGCCGGTATGGTCCGATCGAAGAATTCGATCAACGTGGCGCAGAAGAATCTCCTCGATTTCGTCTTCGGCGTCGTCGCATTCGCCGCTGTCGGCTTCATGATCGCTTTCGGACGCTCGGACGGCTTCGTTTTCGGCATGCAGAGCGAGTTCTATTTCCTGCAGGAGCTGGATTCCGGGAAGGCGGCGTTCTTCGTCTTCCAGGTCATGTTCTGCGGCACCGCGGCCACGATCGTTTCCGGCGCGGTCGCGGAGCGGATGAAGCTTTCGGCCTATGTCTTCGGCTCGCTTCTGATGTCCGGCCTGATCTATCCGGTCTTCGTTCACTGGGCCTGGGGAACGGCGCTGTTTCCCAATCCTTCCGCCTTCCTGACGGCAATGGGCTTCGTCGATTTTGCCGGTTCCACGGTCGTGCACTCGACCGGCGGCTGGGTGGCGCTCGCCGCCTGCCTGGTGATCGGCCCGCGGATCGGCAAATTCAATGCGGATGGGTCCGTGACCCGCATCACAGGCCATAGCCCGGTTCTGTCCACGACCGGGGCACTGCTGCTCTTCATCGGGTGGGTCGGCTTCAATGGCGGCTCGACGCTTGCCGCTTCGCAAGATGTCGCGCCGATCATCATGAATACGGTTCTGGCGGGCGCTATGGGAGCCTGCGTCGGCTATGTGATCGGCTTTTACCAGGACGGCGTCATTCTGCCAGAGAAGTCGAATTCCGGCCTGCTCGGCGGGCTGGTGGCGGTGACGGCTGGCTGTCACATCCTCGACCCCGCAAGCGCCCTGATGATCGGCGCGGCGGGCGGCGCGGTGGCAATCCTCGGCAATGCCTTTATCGAAAACAAGCTCAAGATCGATGATGCCGTCGGGGCGATCGGCGTCCATGCGTTTGCCGGCGTGGCGGGGACGCTGCTTCTTGCTTTTCTGGCCCCGGTAGATCAATTGCCGGCCGGCGGCAGGCTGGCGCAACTCCATGTGCAACTCGTCGGCGCCGGCTTGAATTTTTACTGGTCGTTCGGGATCGGTTACGCCTTCTTCTGGTTTGCCGATCGGACGATGCGCATCCGTGTCACTCGAACGGATGAGGAGGACGGGCTTAACATTGCCGAACATGCCACACGTCTGGGGGTGGGACATGTGGAGGAGGCGATCAGTGATCTTCTGGAGGGCAATGCCGACCTAACCAAGCGTCTGCCGGTCGTGAAAGGCGACGAGGCGGAAAAGCTGACGGGCCTTTTCAACCGTCTGATGGACAATATCGAGGAAGAGGAGCGCAACCGCGGCGAGCTGATGGAGCTCAAGCGGGACCACGAGGAGGCAGAGCGCGTCGCCGCAATCGCCAACGCCACCTTCGAGGCCATCGTCATGCACAGGGATGGTCTGATCGTCGACGGCAACGACCAGCTTGCCAAGCTTGTTGGCTCTCCCATCGCAGATCTGGTCGGCCGGCCGATCTTTGACTTCCTGAACGAGGGCGACAGGCGCCTCATCCAGATGATGATGGAGAAGGATGACGGGCGCTCCTACGAAATCCGGCTGAGGCTCGCAAGCGGCGAGGAGATACCGGTACAGGCGCGCGGGCGTTACATGCGCTATCGCGGCGAAACGGTGCGGGTCGGCTGCCTCGTCGACCTGCGCGAACGGAAAGAGGCCGAGAGCCGCATGCGGCATCTCGCCCTCCACGATCCGCTCACCGGCTTGCCCAACCGCGTCCTTTTCTCCGAACGGCTTGCCGATCTGGTCGAGCGGGCAGGTGAGGGCGCCGGTTGCGCCGTCTTCATGGTCGATATCGACCGTTTCAAGGACATCAACGACATTCATGGCCATCAGGCGGGAGACGCGGTCATTCGCGAAACTGCCGTGCGCCTTTCCAATCGGGCCGGGCCGGAAGCCGTGGTCGCTCGCCTCGGCGGCGACGAGTTCGCCGTCATCCTGGCAGACGTGCCGGCCGAAAATGAAATGGAACAATTCGGCAATCAACTGCTTGCCGCAACGGCCGCCCCCGTCAAAATCGGCTATGGAGAGGAGGTCGCCATTAGCGTGAGTATCGGCTGTGCGCTCTGCCCCGTGCATGCACACGACATGGATGCTCTGATCGGTTGCGCAGACGTTGCGCTCTACCACGCGAAAAATGCCGGCCGGAATGCATGCCACATCTTCAAGCCCGGCATGAACGAGCTGATCGAAAAGCGGCGTGCGCTGGAAGCCGATCTTGATCTTGCCCTGCAGCACCGCGAGTTCGAACTCTATCTGCAGCCGCGTGTTCAGGCAGCTTCAGGCTATATAACGGGCTACGAGGCACTGCTGCGCTGGCATCACCCCAAACGGGGGATGATCAGCCCCGGCGACTTCATCCCGGTCGCCGAGGCTTCCGGCAAGATCATCCAGTTGGGTGGATGGGTGCTCGCCGAGGCCTGCCGCCTGCTCGATCACGTCAAGGGCCATATCAGCGTGAATGTCAGCCCGCTGCAATTCCGGCATGCGAATTTCGTTACGGATCTCACCGAACTTCTGTACCAGACTGGAGCCGATCCACGGCGCATCGAACTGGAGATCACCGAAAGCGTTCTCATCGAAGACGACAGACGCGCCGTCGAAATCCTCAACGAGCTAAAGCAGATTGGTTTCCATATCGCGCTCGACGATTTCGGCACCGGTTATTCGTCTCTCAGCTATCTCAGCCGGTATCCTTTCGACACGATCAAGATAGACCGCAGCTTCGTCAGCAATCTTGCGGCCGTCACCAGCGCTCAGGTCATCGTGCGGACCATCATCGATCTCGGTGCAGGTCTCGGCATGAAGATTGTCGCGGAAGGCGTCGAGACGATGGAGGAGGCGCTCTTCCTCGCTTATGCGGGCTGCGACGAACTGCAGGGCTATCTCCTTGGCAGGCCCGCGAGCATGAAGACGATTGCTCGGGAAGTTGATCCGGCCGTTGCCCTCCAGTTGCGCAACATGCCGAAAAAGTTGCCCCAGATCGAGGATTTCGGAGCTTTTGAGGCTGAAACGTTTAAGCCGTTATTGCTTCATCATGCGTAACCACCTAATCCGGTTAGGGCGGCGCATTCGGGAAAAGCAGCCGTTGCGACGGCTTCAGATCTGCAGGGGTTGATACAGGTCGAAGATGCAAGTTTTCAATCTCGCATTGTTCTTGCTGGAAGCGGTCATCTACTTCACCCTGATGACCGCCTTTCTTCATTTCCGGCGCGTGCTTGGCCTCGGGGTCTTTTTGACGGCACTCGGCGTCATGCACTTCATGGAGACCTACCTCGCAGCGGTCTTTTATGTCGAGCTTCCCTTCGGAACCGTTTCCCCTGGCTCCTCGATCTTCTTTGCCGGCAAGTTGATGATGATCCTGCTCCTTTACCTGAAGGAGGACGCAGCAGTCGTGCGCCAGCCGATCTACGGGCTCTTTCTGGGAAATCTCCTGACGGTCGGCATAGCCCAGTTCGTGCAGCTTCATGACGTCACCACCCTGCCAGCCGGCCGGCCCGTCGATGTCGGCTTTCTGAACGAGATGGGGTGGCTGATGGTGTGGGGCACTGGCCTGCTTTATCTCGATGCGATCGGCATCATCCTGCTTTATGAGCGGCTGGGACGTCTCTTCCGCAACTCCGTCGTTCTCAGGTTCGCCGTCAGCGGTGCGGCCGTTCTGACATTCGACCAATTCGGCTTCTACGCAGCCCTCAACATGCTTTTCGATGCGCCTCTCTCCGTCCTCCTCGGAGGCTGGTACGCCAAGCTCGTTGCGGTGGTCGTCTATTCCCTGCTTTTTGCGATCTACCTCAAGATCGACCAGAAACCGCGGCCGGCCCGGGCGACACGGGAGATCTCCGATATCTTCAATGACCTGACCTTCCGCGAGCGTTATCAGGCGCTGCTCGCCAAGAGCGGAGTCGATGGATTGACCGGCGTCCTGGACCGTAGCCGCCTGGAGGCGGATGCGCCGCGGCTGATCCGCAACTGCCTTGACGCCGGCCGGGCGCTGAGCCTCGTGATTGTCGACGTCGACAGGTTCAAGGACGTGAATGACCGCTTCGGTCACCTGAAGGGGGACGAAATCCTGAAGGACGTGGCGGGCCGGCTGCAGATCGGCTCCCGGCCGACCGACCACCTGTCTCGCTTCGGCGGTGAAGAATTCGTGCTGATCCTTCCGGACACCGATCATAACGGCGCCCTGATGCTTGCCGACCGCCTGCGTATCGAAATCGGCCGAATGGTGAAGCGGCCGGACGGACAACCGGTAACCGCATCCTTTGGGGTCGCTACGGCACCTGAAGACGGTTTCATTCTCGAGGCGCTTCTGTCCTGCGCGGACGAGCGGCTCTACAGGGCAAAAAATGACGGCCGGAACAACGTTCACGGCCGTCTCGGCAGGCTCGCCTCGTCGGAGGCGGGGACGGAGGCTTAGGCCGCGAGAGCGAGCTCCGAAGTCTTCGCGGTGGCGTCGGAAATGGCCTTGTCGAAGGCTTCCGGACCGAATGCCGTGCCTTCCACATAAATGACTTCGATGTCGGTCATCCCCATGAAGCCCAGAACTGTCTTCAGGTAGGGTACCGCGTGGTTCATGCCCGCGGCAGGACCTTCGGAATAGACGCCGGCGGCGGAGAGGACGATATAGACCTTCTTGCCGGTGGCGAGACCGATCGGGCCGCTTTCCGTGTAACGGAAGGTCTGGCCGGCGCGGGCGACATTGTCGATCCAGGATTTCAGCGTCGAATAGATATTGAAGTTGATGAGGCCGGTGGCGAGCACGACGGTGTCGGCCGCGAGCAGCTCGGCGACAAGCTTGTCGGAGTACTCGGCAGCGGCAGCCTCTTCCGGCGTGCGGTCCTGCGGAGCCTTGCGGATTGCGGCCGTCGAGACGATATCGAGGTGCGGGATCGGGTCGGTTCCAAGGTCGCGATGAATGACGGACTCGTCCGGTTTGCGGGCCTGCAGCTTCTCAACGAATTCCGAGGCGATCTTGGTGGAAAGCGACTCGGCGCGCGGGCTGGAGGTGACGAGGAGAATGGTCATGGGGCATTCCTTACTGCTCTGGGAGGTCTGTTTTCGAGGTGGATCTCGTTCTCGACGCAGAAGATAGGCGTGGACGGCTATCGATAAAACGGAGATAATATCGAAGCTATCTATCGAAGATTTGGATGATGATATGGATGCCAATCCTACCCTGGACCAGTTGCAGGTCTTTCTGGCGGTTGCCGAAACCGGAAGCTTTTCGGCGGCGTCGCGGGCGCTGAACCGCGCCCAATCGGTGGTGAGTTATACGATCGCCAACCTCGAGGCTCAGCTGGAGATGCCGCTTTTCGAACGAAGTGGTGCCCGCCAACCGAAGTTGACGGATGCGGGCAGGGCGATGCTGACCGACGCGCGGCGTATTGTGGCCGACCTTCAGGTCATGCGGGCGCGCGCCAAGAGCATGAAGCAGGGGCTTGAAGCTGAAGTCTCGCTGGCGATCAGTGTCATGGTGCCCTCCGACGCCGTGGTAAGCGAATTGCGCGAGTTCCGCGAGCGGTTTCCGAGCGTCGCACTCAACCTGAATGTCGGCGAACTCGGCATGGTCATGGATATGGTGATGAGCGGTCGCGCCGATATCGGGCTGGGTGGTGCGCTTCTCAGGCACGACGACACGATCATCGCAGAGAAGATCGGCTATTCCTTCCTGATCCCGGTCGCATCGCCCGACCATCCGCTGGCAAGGCTGAACCGGCCGCTGACGGTGTCCGATGTGCGGGAGGAAATACAGTTGGTCGTCACCGACGCGTCGGAACTGACCAAGGGCCGCGACTTCAATGTGCTTTCCTACAAGACCTGGCGGGTCAGCGATATTGCGACCAAGCATCAGCTCATCAGGGGCGGTCTCGGCTGGGGCGGCTTGCCCGCCTCCGTTGTTGCCAGGGATATCCTGGATGTCAGACTGGTTGCGCTGAAGCTCGATGCATACGAGCAGGGGGAGTACCCGCTCTATGCGATGCGCAAGGCTTCCAATCCGCCGGGGCCTGCGGGTCAATGGTTGATCGACACCTTCCAGCGTCGGCTTTCCTCGTGCCCGAGTCATGAGGAACTATCGGACATGTTGGGTCTGGACGCGCCGCACGAAATGCAGGACGCGGCGGAATAAGTCGCGAAACAGGCCGACGGGAGATGGGATATCAAGTCTGCGGCAGGTTCAAAGCCATTCGATGCGCTTCAGCAGCCATAGGGTGCCCGCGGAGATGGCTGCAATGAAGACGACGATGATCAGGAACGCCCAGGTGTCGTTGACACCGGGAATACCGCCGACATTCATGCCGAAGAGACCGGCGACGACGCTCGGCGGAAGGAGAAGTGCCGCCAATGCCGCGAGGCGGTTGGAGCTGCGTGCAATACGCTCGCCGATCACGGTCGACAGGTCGTCATGCAGAATGCTGGTGCGGTCGCGGATCGCATCAAGATATTCGATGAACCGCATCAGCTTGTCGATCACCTCGCGAAAGCGGAGCTTCTCCCGCTCCGTCAACCAGGGCGCATCGTCGTGTTCTATGCGATTGAGCGCGTCGCGTTGCGGCGACAGGTAACGGCGCAACTGCACGGAGCGGCGGCGCAGCAGCTTCAGCCTCTGGCGGACCTCGCCCGCTTCGCCCTGGAAGATCAGGTCGTCAAGTTCGTCGACCTCCTCATCCATACCGTCCAGTACGGGTTCCAGGTCGCGGACCAGCTTCTCGCTGACGAGCGCAAGAAGCTCCCCGGCCTGGCGCGGCCCTTTGCCGTTTTCCAGCGCCTTGCGGATGTCCCGCAAGGCCGTGATGTAATGGCCGCTGTCCCGCAGGGATACGAGACGGTGCTCGTCGACCCAGATATGCAGGGGTACGAGATCGATGTCAGGAGCAGGCTCCTGGGCTTCTTCCGGTGGAGATGCGCAGACACCTCTGAGGATGATCAGCAGACCGTCATCCACCGGCTCCACGCGCGGGCGTGAATCTTCCGCAAGAAGCGCTTCGGCCACCAGCGGGTCGAACCCGCCTTTCGTGTTTATCCATTCCGCCGCCGCGGGATGGTCGCGCTCGAAATGCAGCCAGATGATGCCGTCCTCCGGTTTCCAGGTGCAGGCCTGGGCGATGTTCAGCGTCCTGCAGCCGCCGTGACCGTCGAGCATGATCGCGAAGCGCAGCCCGGGTTCTTCTCCGTAGCTCGCGCCCGTCTTCACGTGTTCCAGCATCAGCCTCTTCCTCCCATGCGCGGCTTTCGGCGATTCTATCAGCAAATATGACACGAACGAAGAGGCGGAGCCGTCCTCGTCGGCCTGAGCGAATTGACGGGCTTCCAGGCTCTGCTATAACGGAGCCACGGTCTGCAGTTCACCGAGGCGTTGCCGTCCCGCAAGGGAAGCTAAACCTGCCAACCTTAAAGATGATCAGCACTTATCCCGTGCCGAAGTCGACAAGCCGGCGACCAGCGACAGCTTTTGAAGAGACGGCACGTTGAAGGATAAGACATGCCGAGATCCATCTTTCCGATGCAAATCGCCGACCTTTCGGCATTTGCCAAATCCATCCGTGAGCAGCTCGACAAACTCGACCAGAGGCCGAGCCACGTGGAGATGCTCAACCTGCTGACCCGCGCCGCCGGCTTCCGCAACTACCAGCATTTCCGCGCGGTGACACATGCTGCCGACGTCATCGAGCAATGGCGCCCGACATTGGATGAGACGCCTGCGCCTGACGAAGGGCGCGTATTGAAGACCGCCCGGCATTTCGACGAGGCAGGGCAGCTCATCCGTTGGCCGGGGAGGCGGGGGCTGCAGGAACTCTGCCTCTGGTACCTGTGGTCGAAGATACCGCCCGGCCGGGACTTTACCGAACGGCAGATCAGCGAATTTCTCAACAGCCTGCATCTCTTCGGCGATGCCGCCATGCTGCGCCGCGATCTCTTCGATTCCGGACTGGTCCAGCGGACCCGCGATGGCCGCGAATACCGCCGCATCGAGCAGAAGCCGGTGCCGGAGCTGAAGCTGTTGCTTCAGCGGATCGGCCAAAAAGCCGAGGCGGCCTGAGCGGTTTCTCCGATATGCTACATCGAGAGTGGTGAACACTTGGCCTGGTTCGCCCCTCCTGAAGAGATGAGCACGGGGGCTTTAGCCTTCCCGGCGGAAGCCCCGATACTCGTCGTCAGAGCTCGACCGAGCCCTGAATGCAGGATGTGACCTCGCCGCCGATCCAGATGTCGGGACTTTCCTGCCGCACATGCACGCGTCCGGCGCGGCCGAGCACCGTGCCCTGGGCCGCGATATAGTCGGACGGCGCGATGCCGGCGCCGATCAGCCACTGGGCGAAGCCGGCGTTCAGGCTGCCTGTCACGGGATCCTCCGTACCGCGGTTGCTGAAGGCGCGCACTTCGAACATGGCGTCGGCTCCGTCCTGTTCGGGGTCAAAGCGGCCTATGACGCCGACGCGAAGTCCCTTCAGCAGACTGTAGTCCGGCCGAACGGCCAGTACGTCTCTGCGGCTTGGCAACAGAAGTCCGATCCAGTCGGGACCGTTGTCGATCCAGTTCGCGTCTTCGATCAGGGTCGCCGGAATGCCAAGGCCGTGAGCGATGCGGTCAATCAGGGTCGGATCGACCGGCCCGCTCCGGTTCAAGGGTGGGGCCGCGAAAGAGAGGCGAGTGCCGTCATGGCGAATACGCACGAGGCCCGCGCCGCATTCCTGGACGATGTACCCGGATGGTGACTTGCCCGAATGCGCCAGCCAGACATGGCAACTGCCGAGCGTCGGATGCCCGGCAAACGGCAGTTCCTGGATTGGCGTGAAAATCCGCACCCGGTAATCCGCCTCGGCCTTGCTTGGCTCCATCAGGAATGTCGTTTCGCTTAGGTTGGTCCAATTGGCGAAAGCCTGCATTTGCTCGTCGGAAAGATCGTCGGCCCCGACGACCACGGCAAGCGGATTGCCACGCATCGGCCGGCTGGAAAAGACATCGACCTGCTGGAATGAAAATCGGGGCATCAGCGTTCCTGTTGATTGCCTGTTCTGTCCGGAAAGAAAGACGGCAGCCCCAAAGGCTGCCGTAGCATTTTCGCGTGTTGGGATTATCGCCTACAGCACCAGCCGGAACTTGGCGAAACCGTTGGCGCCGTCGCCGGCGTCCTCGATCTTGGCGCCCTTGACCGCGGACGCAAACTGGCGGGCCTTCGGGCCGGTCTCGAAGATTGCCGATGTGCCCGGCAGTGGCTTGAACGACCAGTTAGCATCGGCGGACGGATTGATCGTGCCCTGTTCGACGATGTAGCGGACGATCACGTCGCGGTTGGTGTCGGGTGCCACGAAGATCACCTTGTCGCCGGCGATCTCGGGGAATTTGCCGCCGCCACCAGCGCGGTAATTATTTGTGGCGACGACGAATTTTTGAGCCGGATCGATCGGCTTGCCGTCGAACTTGAGGTCCACGATGCGGTTGGCGTTCGGGTTCACGAGCTTACCGTCCTTGTCGAAACGGGTCGGCTGCGACAGGTCGATCTGGTAGGTCACGCCGTCGATGACGTCGTAGTTGTAGGATGGGAAGCTGTCGTTGAGCAGCGGAGCGTCCTTCGAACCGGCCGATACCTGGTTGAACATGCCGGCCGACATTTCCAGCCAGTTCTTCACCTGCTCGCCGGTGATTAGCACCGCCTGAACAGTGTTCGGGTAGAGATAGAGGTCGGCAACGTTCTTGATGGCGATGTCACCTGCCGGAACGTCGGTGAAATATTCCGCGCCGCCGCGTCCGCCGGCCTTGAAAGGAGCCGCTGCCGAAAGAATCGGCAAATCCTTGTATTGGCCATCCTTCAGCATGTCCTTGATGTACCAAGTCTGTGCGTTGGAGACGATCTGGATGGACGGATCGTCGGCAACCAGCGCAAAATAGGAGTAGAGAGGAGCCGAGGTCTTGCCGACCGGGCGACGGATATAGGCAAGCGTCGCCTCGTGCTCTTCCTTGACGGCGGCGGTGACCTCCGGCTTGTCCTTGGCGTCGGCAACGACTTTGCGGTTCTCGTCGCGGTGGTAGATCGGCCGGGCTTCGGAGGTCGAATCGACGATCTTCCAGCTGTTGCCGTCCTTTTCGATGAGCAGGTCGATCAGACCCATATGCGAGCCCCAGAAGCCGCCCATGACGGCGGGCTTGCCCATCAGCGTGCCTTTCTTGGCGTCTGCCCCGGCGATACCCTCAAAATCCTTCGGGCCGGGGAAGACGAGATGCTGGTGGCCGGTGAAGACCGCGTCGATGCCCTGGACGCCGGCAAGATAGAGAGAGGCGTTTTCCATCCGTTCGCTCTGGCCGGTGCCGTCGATCCCGGAATGGGACAGCGCGATGACGATGTCGGCGCCTTCCTCCTTCATGACCGGCACCCAGGCCTTGGCCGCGTCGACGATATCGCGGGTCTGCGCCTTGCCTTCGAGATTCTTTGCATCCCAGACCATGATCTGCGGCGGCACGAAGCCAATGAAGCCGACCTTGATCGGGCTCGTCGCGCCCGAGCCGTCACGGATCTGCTTTTCGACGATCACATAGGGTTTCAGGAAAAGCTCGTCCTTCTTGGGATCGGAAGCGAGCTGGCCCTTCGTCAGGTTGGCGCAGACATAGGGGAAGCCGGCGCCGGCGAGCACCTTGAACATGAAGTCGAGGCCGTAGTTGAATTCGTGGTTGCCGAGCGTGCCGGCATCGTAGCCGAGCACGTTCATCGCCTTGACGACCGGATGCTTGTCGCCTTCCTTCATGCCGCGCTCATAGGCCATGTAATCGCCCATGGGATTGCCCTGCAGGAAATCGCCGTTGTCGATGAGCATGGAGTTTCCGGCTTCGGCGCGGATGGCGTCGATGATCGAGGCGGTGCGGGCAAGTCCCATCGTGTCGTTCGGCTTGTCGCCGTAATAGTCGTAAGGGAAGACGTGGACGTGGATGTCGGTCGTTTCCATGATGCGCAGATGCGCCTGGTTGCCGGCCGCGCGAGCCGCAAACGGATGCAGCATCACGAGCGCCGACGACGCGGCGATACCGCCAAGAAGCGAACGGCGGGTCATGGGTTGAAAGCCGGCTAAGAACGACATGGACATTTCCCTCTCTGGTCATTGACTGAAACCAGATTAGCGAAATCGCACGCGCTTGCATCAGTAAAATGACAGGGGAAACGCATCCTTGGAGGAGAGCGGGCTATGCCCTTCGTCCGCCGCTAGTCACCGGATGATGACAGGCTTCACCTCTTTATGGAAGAAACGGAAATAGGAGGAAACCTGGGCGGCGGCATTCGAATTCGGCCGGAACTGAATGCCGAGGCGACCGCGATGGCACCATTTTACGATGCCTTCGAGAATGCCGAGTTCCTCGCTCTCGACCTTGATCGTGCTGCCATTGGCGGCATGGAACGGCCCGCCGAGATCGAGCGCCATGCCGGTCGCGGAAAGATCGACGACACGGCCCTTGGCTTCCTGATTGTAATACCTCACCGTCCCATAAATTCGTGTCTTCTGGCGAGCCGCACTGCGGCTCTTCATGCCGATGGTCTTGCTGAGCATGGCGTCCTCAACGGTTAATCCTCGCAGCCGGGATAGCAGAGAAAAGTTGAGGGCGGTTTAGGCGGAACCGTAAAACTCGACGGAACGTGGTTCAGAGTCCCACATTGGGGCGGTCGATTATTTCGCGCAGCGCGAAACTCGAATTGATCTTGACCACATGGGGCAGTGCCGACAGCCAGTCGCGGTGAATCCGCTCGTAATCCTCCAGGTCCTTGGCGGCTACCCGCAAGATATAATCGTATTCGCCGGACATCAGATAGCAGACCAGCACATTGGGGCAGAGTTTCACCGCTGCCTCGAACTCGGTCAGCGTCTTGGCAAACTGACCCGACAGCGAGATGTGGACGATGACCATCATCTTGTACTCGAGCGCCTTGTTCGACAGGCGCGCATGGTAGCCGCTGATGGTCCCGTTCTTTTCCAGGATGTCGAGGCGGCGCGAACAGGCCGACGGCGACAGCCCCACCCTGTCGGCAAGCTCCGCATTGGAGATGCGGCCGTTATCCTGAAGGGTCCGCATTATCGCAAGATCAATGGCATCAAGCGCGCTCATTCGAAGCTTTCCCGAAAAAATTCTGTTCCTTGCAATAATCTGCGAAAATTCTGCTTTTCGCAATTCGTCTTCGCAAGGACATTCCGCAGGTTCTCTGGTTTGCTGTGAGTTGGGAACATCAACAGGCGAAAGCCACGAACAGAGAGGAACGCTGCATGCGTGTCGGGTGCCCGAAGGAAATCAAAAATCATGAATACCGTGTGGGCCTGACGCCCGGCGCGGTACGCGAATATGTGGCGCATGGACATGAGGTCTTCATCGAAACCAAGGCAGGCGCCGGCATCGGCGCGGATGATGCCGCCTATATCGCAGCCGGCGCCAAGATCGTCGGCACGGCGAAAGAGATTTTCGAAAAATCCGACATGGTCGTGAAGGTCAAGGAGCCGCAGCCGGCGGAATGGGCGCAGCTCCGTGACGGTCAGCTTCTTTATACCTATCTCCACCTCGCTCCTGATCCGGAACAGACCAAGGGCCTGCTCGCGTCCGGTGTCACGGCCGTCGCTTACGAGACGGTTACCGACGAGCGCGGCGGTCTTCCGCTTCTGGCGCCGATGTCGGAAGTGGCCGGGCGGCTTGCGATCCAGGCAGGCGCGACTGCGCTGCAGAAGGCCAATGGCGGCCGCGGTATCCTTCTTGGCGGCGTGCCGGGCGTCTTGCCGGCCAAGGTTGCAGTCATCGGTGGCGGCGTCGTCGGCCTGCATGCGGCCAAGATGGCAGCGGGCCTTGGTGCCGACGTTACCATTATCGACCGCTCGCTGCCGAGGCTTCGCCAGCTCGACGATATCTTCAACGGCCGCGTCCACACGCGCTACTCGACGATCGACGCGGTCGAGGAAGAAGTCTTCTCCGCCGATCTCATCATCGGTGCAGTGCTTATCCCAGGTGCAGCTGCGCCAAAACTCGTCAGTCGTGAGATGCTCTCCGGCATGAAGCGGGGCGCGGTCATGGTCGACGTTGCGATCGACCAGGGCGGCTGCTTCGAGACCTCGCATGCAACCACCCATTCCGAGCCAACCTACGAGGTCGATGGCATCGTTCATTATTGCGTGGCCAACATGCCCGGCGCCGTGCCGGTGACGTCTGCGCATGCCTTAAACAATGCGACCCTCCAGCACGGGCTTGCCCTTGCCGACCGTGGGCTGCGGGCGATTGCGGAAGATCGGCACCTGCGCAACGGCCTCAACGTCCACAAGGGCCGGGTGACCAACAAGCCGGTTGCCGAAGCCCTGGGTTACGAAGCTTTCGCACCGGAAAGTCTGCTCAACGTAGCGTGAGGGGTCGATCGGATTTAGATATATCTAAACAGATCGAGCAGCCTGAAATACTCAAATATCGTGGGGCTGAAGGCGCCGAACTTAAAGGTCCGGCGCCTTTTTCGTAATTTTTGCAAAAAGATATGATTTAGATATATCATAAATCTTGACGGCGGTTCGATCCTATCCTAGCTTTAGATATATCGAAAGATGATCTAAGGAGATGAAGATGTTCAAGCACCGGTTTGATGGACGGAATGGCTGCGGCGAACGCGGCGGTCGCAGGGGTTTTGAGGAAATGTTCGCAGCGCGCGCCTTTGGCGGCGGATTTGGCCGCGGTCCCGGAGGCCGCGGCGGCCCGGGTGGTCGCGGTTTCGGCGACGAAGGTGACGGCCGCATCGGCCGGTTTTTGATGCAGGGCGATCTGCGCCTGGTGGTTCTCGCGCTGATCGAAAAGGAGCCGCGCCATGGCTACGAGATCATCAAGCACATAGAGGATCTGACATACGGCTTTTATGCACCAAGCCCGGGGGTCATCTATCCGACCCTGACTTATCTCGAAGAGGCGGGTTATGTGGTCGCCGAAGCCGACGGCAACAAGAAGCGTTACGCGATCACGGACGAGGGCCGGAAATTTCTCGATGAGAACCGGAGCTTCGCGGCGACGATTCTCGACCGGCTTTCGCAGCTCGCCGAGCGCATCAAGCAGCGGCAGGAACGGCACGAGCGGGGCAGGGACGGGGGCCCGACTTTGCCACGCAGCGTCGATGCTGCCATGCTGAACCTGCGGGAGACGATCGCCCGCAAGCTCGAAGCGGATGAGAAGAAGGGCAGTGAAATCGTTCGGCTGCTGCTCGACTTTGCCGAAAACCTTGAACGCGGCGACGATCAACCCGGCAACATCCAGAACTGACGGCAGCAGGCGCGCCTGCAACCTCGACCGGCGCGCCTTTAACGTTCAGATCGCCGTTGCCGCATCGGCGAAAGCCGGCGTTGTCACCTTATCTATTCGACATTGATAACAATTGTTGCGCGCCGAACGGACATGCACATAGGCGATGTCATCGCGGGCGAGCAGTTCTTCGGCACGCGACGCGATCCTTTCCGTCGGCGTCACCGCACCGCTGCCATAGACGATGCGGTCTTCGTGGCTGTAGCCGCGAACGATGTAGTCGCTGCTCGACAGCATCGGTGGGATGATCTCGTCGGCTGCATAACGTTCGCACGGTTGCCTGTGCAGGAAGATTGGTCCGGTCTCCGCATAAGGCTGCAACGCCGGGAAGGGCCGATAAGCGAGCACAAAAAGTTCCTCGCCCGCATCGATATTCTTCAGACAATGGCGGCATGGATAGCCGGGGCCATCGGAGATCATTGTTTCGGGCTGCCGCCCGTAGGCGTCTAGGCCGCCGTTCCAGAGATGTTCGGCATCTGCGGCGGGCATGGCGATGAAGGCGACGGTCATGGCAAACTCCTTCTTGGATCTGCCTTTGAATGCTCCCGAACGGATCGGGAAACCACCCGTTTCTTGCCTGAACTCAGGCGTCCAGCGCCTTGAGCAATTCCGCATCCGTCATCGGCGTCACCAGCGCCTCATAGGTGGAAACCGGCGAGAAGCCCATCATCTGGTAGAGCTGCAGGGCGCGCGGGTGATCGAGCGTGTTGGTGGTGACCGTCACCTTCTGCGGATTGTCCTGCCAGGCGATATAGAGCGCCTGCAGCAGAAACCATTTGCCGATGCCAAGCCCGATCGCTCGTTCGAACAGGCCGAAATAGGAGAGTTCGACGACCTCGTCGCTTTGCTTGGCCAGTTCGAAGAAACCTGCCGGCGCTCCATGGACATAGAGTACGGTGACGGAGACGCGCGGATCGTGGATCGCCGCGGCAAGTTCCTCGTCGCTTAGCTTGAGCCGATTATACCAGTGCCAGCGCTTGCCCACCTGCCGGTAGAGATAACGGTAATAATGCAGCGGAATGTCGGTCGCGCGGATGATTGCCGTCTGGAGATTGACAGGCACCGGCAGGCTGGCCTTCGGCGGTGCAGTCATTTCCAGTTGCGTGACATGGGCCTTGAGCGGTGCTGGCTTCCTTGCCATCGGCTTATGCCACTTTGGAAGCGGGCGGTCCGGTGACGACCGGCGCGTCTTCGCGGCTGCCCCATTCCGTCCAGGACCCGTCATAAAGCGCGTTGTCCTCATGACCGAGCGATTCGAGCGCAAGCGTGATGATCGCTGCGGTGATCCCCGAACCGCAGCTCGTCACGACCGGCCGGCCGAAATCGATGCCCGCACCCTCGATCGCCTCTCTGAGTTCCGGCAGGGAGCGCAGCTTGCCGTTCACGGAGAACGTACCGGAAGGAAGGCTGCGGGCGCCGGGCATATGGCCGGATCGCAGGCCCGCGCGGGGCTCGGGTTCGGTTCCGGCGAAGCGTCCGGCCGAACGGGCGTCGGCGATCTGTCGCGAGCCGTCGCTGACGATCGAGAGCATCGTCTGAAAATCGATTACCTTATCCACCCGGAAGTTGGTTTTGAATGTCACCGCTTCCGGCTTCGGGAGGACTGTTTCGAGCGGTCTACCTTCCGCCTTCCAGCCGTCAAGTCCGCCATCCAGGATGAAGACGTTTTGAGCTCCCATGGTGCGGAAGAGCCACCAGCCGCGCGGCGCCGAGAAGATGCCGGGACCGTCGTAGATGACGATCCGGTCTGTCTCGCGGATTCCCATCTTGCCGACGGTCTCGGCAAACACCTCGGGTGAAGGTACCATGTGCGGCAGCCCGCTCGAGTGGTCGGCGACCTTGTCGTGGTCGAAGCGGACGGCGCCAGGAATGTGGCCGGCAGCATATTCCGCATCGGCATCGCGGTTTTGCGCGGCCAGATAAAAGGAGGCGTCGACGATCTTCAGGTCAGGGCTGCCGAGGTGGCTCTGAAGCCATTCGGACGAAACGACGAAACGGCTGGTTCCGCTCATGTAACTCTCCCTCGGGCCGAGATCAGCCCTCTGTGCCGGGCTCGCCGAACCGGATGCGGAAACGACGGTTCTCCTTGCCCTTCTTTTCGATCTTGGCGATGTGAATCGCGCCGACCTCCTGCGTTTCGGAGACATGTGTGCCGCCGCAAGGCTGGCTGTCAATGCTGGAGTTTTCGCCGATGCAGATCAGGCTGACGCGGCCCATGCCCATCGGCGGCCGGACGTTCTTGGATTTGACGATGCCGGGATTGGCCGCGAGCTCCTCGTCGGTGATCCATTGCACATAGACGGGGTGGTTCTGGCCGACGAGTTCCATCAGCCTTGCCGTTACCTCGTCCTTGTCGATCGTTTCGCTCATGTCGAAGTCGACGCGCGATTCCTCCTCGCCGACCGCTGCACCGGTGATCGGATACTGGCAGACGACGGAAAGCAGGTGGCAGGCGGTGTGCATGCGCATCAGCCTGTAGCGGCGCGGCCAGTCGACATGCAGCGTCAGCTTCTCGCCGACGAGGAGTTGCGGCTCGCCTTCGAGCGGCACATGGATGACGATGTCCTTGGCGGCTCCGTGCTTCGTCTGGCCGAGCTGAATTTTTGTCCCGTCGGCACGTTCGAGGAAGCCGGTATCGCCGGGCTGGCCCCCCGAGGTCGCGTAGAAGCAGGTCCGGTCGAGTTCTATGCCGCCGTCCTCGTGGATAGCCGTCACCACCGCTTCGGCCGTCGAAAGGTAGAAGTCGTCGCGATAGAGGATTTCAACGGGCATAGGTCACTCGATCATCTGTATCAGGCGGTCTGGAAGGGGACGGAAATGTGCCGCTTTTGGGTAAGCCATGCGGGAACCGGCAAGCCCTTCGATTTCAGGAAATCGGGATTGAAGAGCTTCGACTGATAGCGGTTGCCGTAATCGCAGAGGATCGTCACGATCGTGTGGCCGGGGCCGAGGTCGCGCGCAAGCCGGATGGCGCCGGCAATATTGATGCCGGTCGATCCGCCGAGGCAGAGGCCTTCCTTCTCGACGAGGTCGAAGATCAAGGGCAGGGCTTCGGCATCCGGAATGCGATAGGCGAAATCGGGTGTGAAGCCTTCGAGATTGGCGGTAATGCGGCCCTGGCCGATACCCTCCGTGATGGAGGATCCTTCCGATTTAAGCTCGCCATGGGCGTAATACTCGTAGAGGGCGGCGCCCTCGGGATCGGCGATGCCGATCTTGACATTGGGTTTTTTCGCCCGGAGACCCTTGGCGACACCTGCGAGCGTGCCGCCGGAGCCGACAGCGCAGATGAACCCGTCGACCTTGCCGTTGGTCTGCTCCCAGATTTCCGGTGCGGTCGTCTCAACGTGGGCTTCCCGGTTGGCGACATTGTCGAACTGATTGGCCCAGATGGCCCCGGCAGGCTCGCTTTTGGCAAGTTCTTCCGCGAGACGCCCGGAAATCTTCACGTAGTTGTTGGGATTTTTATAAGGAACCGCAGGCACCTCCACCAGTTCGGCGCCGAATAGCTTCAGCGCATCCTTCTTTTCCTGGCTCTGGGTTTCCGGAATGACGATAACCGTGCGGTAACCGAGCGCCTTGGCGACCAGCGTCAGGCCGATCCCTGTATTGCCTGCGGTCCCCTCGACGATCACGCCGCCCGGCCGCAGCAGTCCCTTCTTCTCCGCTTCGCGGATGATGTAGAGTGCCGCGCGATCCTTGACCGACTGGCCGGGATTGAGGAATTCGGCCTTTCCGAAAATCTCACAGCCGGTCGCTTCGGAAGCACCTTTCAATCGGATAAGGGGCGTATTGCCGATCACGTCGAGGACGGAGGAATGGGAGGTCATCGGGCTACCTTGTTGTTCCATGCTGATTTAAGACCGGTCTTTTCGGCGGGCAAGCGTCGGAGAGCAAGAAATTCTGTTTCCGGAAAGAGTGGACCCCGGTAAAATCCATCTTCGGTTGATGAAAGACCGCGGGCGGGCGGTTGCCGCGCGATCGAGGGGCCGGTCGCCGCGCCCCGGGGGTCCCCTGAGATTTGAGATTTTAATATCACGGAAACAGTAATCCAAAACCGCTGCCGTACGTATATCAATTCGATTGAAGCCCATACTGAACCGTGTCATTCATGATTTTCGCGCAGCGTGAATTTCACTTACGAACTGGCCTTTGGACATGCTGCTGAACCTGGAGAGGTTAGACCTTCTTATCGCACACTACGTGGCCGGCGCTCTTCCGAAACCGGCCGATGTGCTTGTCGGGTCTTATCTGGAAATGCAAGCTGCGGCGGCGCGCCTTGCAAGTCTGCTCGAGGGAATAGCCGGTGAGGTTTTGGCCGGCAGCGAACCGCTTGCAATGTCAAATCGGGATCAGAGCCTCGAAAAGATCTTCCTCTCACGCCCGCCCGTGATCGCAAGCGAAAAGTCCCAATATTCCCGATCCGGTCTTCCCTCCCTCCTGCAATCCTATGCGGGGGGCGATCTTGCGGACATCCCATGGCGAACACGGCTGCCGGGATTCCGGCAGTATGTCATCGAAAAATCCAAGGACGTGGAAGCCAGTCTTCTCTGGCTGCGCCCGGGTAGGGCCATTCCCCACCATGGGCATAAGGGACTGGAACTGACGCTGGTGATCGAGGGCGAGTTCCACGACCATCGGGGCCGGTTTGCAGCTGGGGATGTTTCTGTCGCTGATGAAACGCTGGATCATCGGCCCGTCGCGGCAAGCCGCGCACCGTGCATCTGCTTTTCCATCCTGTTCGCGCCGATTTCTCTTTCCGGTCGGATACCGAGATTGGTGGGCGATATTCTCGGCATATGAGCGGCAAAGAAAAAGCCGGCATTCACCGGCTTGACGTCTAGTTCAGGTGAAGCTGCGCTTCACTGACTGCCTGCTCGAATTGCTGGCGCGCTTCCTCCGGTGATCTGCGGCCGTCGAGCGCGGCCCGGCAGATGCTGCGTGCCTTGACGAAATGCGGTCCGCGCATATCCGGCCACCGATCGGTCAATAAAGCCAACGCCTCGAAAGGTCCGTTGATGACCTCTGTTCCGAGATGGCCGAATGCAACGCGAACCGGCTTTTGCCAGCTTGTCTGCGGCATGTGTGTCTCCTCCCTGGATACCAACCATAACAAACGCGCAACGCCTGAAACGGTTCCTTCCGCCTACGCATAAAAATTTGCACCCGCTGATCGCTATTGTCTATCCGAAAATGCCGGCAGGCCAGTAGAGCGGGAGTAGGATGTAGTCTGACATTGCTTGCCTCTTCAGGCGCCGAGTCAGGTCCCGATCATTTCCTTGCAGGCGACGAAGAATGGTTGCTATGAGGCCCTGAAGAGTGATCGCGGGAGAGGCGCCATGCAGGAACGATTTCTCATCCAGGGACCGAGCAATTCCAGCGTCACGATCCTTTTGGCGCATGGCGCCGGCGCACCGATGGATTCGGCCTCCATGACTGCGGCGGCAGATGCTCTCGCCTCCCAAGGTTTTCGCGTCGCCCGCTTCGAGTTCGGCTACATGAGAGCCCGCCGGACGTCCGGCGAGCGAAAGCCGCCGCCGAAAGCGGAAACCCTCAATCCGGAATACGGGGCTGCGATCAACGAAATCGGCAATACGGAAAGATTGATTATCGGCGGAAAGTCCATGGGCGGCAGGGTCGCCAGCATGATCGCTGACAACCTCTATGCCGAAAGCAAGGTGGCGGGGCTCCTTTGCCTTGGTTATCCCTTTCATCCACCCGGCAAGCCGGATCAGCTTCGCACGCAGCATCTCAAGGCTCTGAAGACGCCCGCGCTGATATGCCAGGGGACGCGCGACGAATTCGGCACGCGGGAAGAGGTCTCCGGCTACCAGTTATCCGACAGCATCGAAATCCTCTGGCTGGAGGATGGCGATCACGACCTCAAGCCGCGCAAGACGATCTCCGGCTTCTCGACAGCCGATCACCTCGCCACAATGGCGCAGATGGTCCGGGCCTGGGCGGACCAGCTAAAACTTTAGCCTCAAGCAATCCGCGGTCGTCAGACATTTTTGGCAGTGATCGAACCGTGGGCGCGTTGGGTCACCGGGTGGTGAGGCGCCTCCTCGACAGACTTTGTTTCTTCCCGTTTGATGTTACGTACTATTTAGTACAAAATGTTTTGGCACGAATGCAGGCCTATTGCAGCGGCTGCGT
Source organism: Neorhizobium sp. S3-V5DH (assembly GCF_004343065.1). Classification (NCBI taxonomy): domain Bacteria; kingdom Pseudomonadati; phylum Pseudomonadota; class Alphaproteobacteria; order Hyphomicrobiales; family Rhizobiaceae; genus Neorhizobium; species Neorhizobium sp. S3-V5DH. Next base: position 31,656 of record NZ_SMCL01000027.1, on the reverse strand, counting down.
GGCATGGCGGATGGATTTGGAGGAGTGGCGAGCGATGAAGACCTCGATAGCGACGGTATCGATCAGCGGTGAGTTGCCTGAGAAGCTTGAGGCGATTGCGAGAGCCGGGTTTGACGGGGTTGAGATCTTCGAGAACGACTTTCTGGCGTTTGACGGGTCGCCTGCGGATGTCGGGAAGATGGTTCGCGATTATGGGCTGACGATCACCCTGTTCCAGCCGTTCCGCGATTTCGAGGGCATGCCGGAGCCGCTGCGGGGGCGCACCTTCGACCGGGCCGAGCGCAAGTTCGACGTCATGCAGGAGCTCGGCACCGATCTTCTCTTGGTCTGCTCGAATGTCTCGCCGGTGTCGCTTGGCGGCATCGAGCGGGCGGCAGCCGATTTCCACGAGCTCGGCGAGCGAGCGGCCGCCCGCGGCCTGAAGGTCGGCTACGAGGCGCTCGCCTGGGGCCGGCATATCAGCGACCACCGCGACGCCTGGGAGATCGTCCGGCGCGCCGATCATCCAAATATCGGCCTCATCCTCGACAGTTTCCACACCCTGTCGAAGAAGATCGACATCAATTCGATCCGCTCGATCCCGAAGGACAAGATCTTCATCGTGCAGCTTGCCGATGCGCCGCTGATCGACATGGACCTGCTCTACTGGTCCAGACATTTCCGCAACATGCCGGGCGAGGGCGATCTTCCGGTGAGGGAGTTTACCGCCGCCGTCGCCGAAACCGGTTATGACGGCTATTTCTCGCTGGAGATCTTCAACGACCAGTTCCGCGGCGGACAGGCCCGGGCGATTGCCGCCGACGGCTACCGCTCGCTGATCTATCTCGGCGACCGGGTGCGCCGCAGCAGCCCCGGTGCGGCCAGCCTTCCGGTGCCGGCGATGCCGGACCGGGCAAGGGTCGAGGGCGTCGGTTTCGTGGAATTTTCCGCCGACGAGAAGGACGCTGCCGATCTCGTTGCGATTCTGAAGACGCTCGGCTTTCGAAGGACCGGCGTCCACAGGACGAAGAAGGTCGGCCTGTTTGAGCAAGGCGGCATCCGGCTTCTCGTCAATACCGAGGACCGGGGATTTGCCGGTGCCTCGTTTGCGGTGCATGGCACCTCGGCCTATGCGACGGCGCTTGTCGTCGACGATGCGCAGGCAGCACTTGCGCGCGCCATGGCGCTCGGCGCCGAACCGTTCATCCAGCCGGTCGGCCCCGGCGAGGTGGAGATCCCGGCGATCCGCGGCGTCGGCGGCGGGCTGATCTACCTGCTCGACGACAGAAGCGAACTCGGCCGCTTTTCCGAGATCGACTTTATCCCGGTCGACGACGAGGCAGGGGCCGGGACAAGAACAGGGGCAGGGACAGAGCCAGAGGCTGAGGCCGTGGTGCCGGCGCATCTTACCCATGTCGACCACATCGCCCAGACGGTCGCCTACGAGGAAATGCCGACCTGGCTTTTGTTCTACACGGCGATCTTCGAGATGCAGAAGACGCCGATGGTCGACATCATCGATCCGGCCGGCGTGGTGCGCAGCCAGGTGGTGGAAAACGCCTCGGGCACGCTGAGAATCACCCTGAACGGGGCGGAGAACCGCCGCACGCTCGCCGGCCATTTCATCGCCGAGACATTCGGCTCCGGCATCCAGCATCTGGCTTTTTCCACAGACGACATCTTCAAAACCGCCGAGGCGCTCAAGCAGAACGGCTTTCGGCCGCTTGCCATCTCGCCCAACTATTACGGCGACGTGGAGGCCCGCTTCGGGCTCGACCCGGCGCTCACCGAAAGGCTGAAGGCTGACAACATCCTCTACGACCGCGACGACAACGGCGAATATTTCCAGCTCTACAGCATGACCTATGGCGAGGGCTTCTTCTTCGAAATCGTCGAACGGCGCGGCTACAAAGGCTACGGCGCCCCAAACGCAATCTTCCGCATCGCAGCGCTCAAAAAACAGATGCGACCCGAGGGCATGCCGAAAGCCTGAGCCACCGTGGATAAGGTGGGCCGAAAACGACAAAAGCGCGCCATTGGCGCGCTTTTGTTCAGAAACTGGCTCCCCGGGCCGGATTCGAACCGGCGACCTGTCGATTAACAGTCGAATGCTCTACCGCTGAGCTACCAGGGATCAACCGCTCGGTGGCGGCGTGAGCGGGGTAATACAAATGCTTTGCCGTTTTGCCAAGCGCTTTTTGCAAAAAAATCGAACTTGGTTGTTTTATCCCCGTTTAAGCCCCATCTGCTCGGGAAAGCAGCCTTCAAGGAATAAGGAGAATGAGCTCTGGTGACTGAAGAGCGGAAGTCGACGAGATTCGGAATGGACCCCCAGAGCGGCAAGCTGGCGTTTGGCAGCTGGCAGATTCCGATGCCTCGCTCTCGTATCGGCCGCGTCGGCATCGGCCTGACGCTGATCGTCGGCGGAACGCTCGGCTTTCTGCCGGTGCTGGGCTTCTGGATGCTGCCGCTCGGTTTTCTGGTTCTCTCACACGACCTGCCCATCGTCCGGCGCAAGCGTCGCCGTATCGCCGTCTGGTGGGCGAGGCGAAAGGCCAGCAAGGCTGACAGGTGAAGCGGGTGGGCTCTTATCAGCTCAGCAGCGACGCCAAGCCCTGGCCGGCGCTGAAGGCCGCATAGGCGAGTACGCCGAAATAGATCACCGTGATCACGTTGAAGAGATAGCCGCCCAGCACGATCAGGCCGTCGCGCTGGATCATCCCGGTGGACAAGAGAAGGATCGCGATCCCCGGCAACGTGTTCGAGAACGGGATGAGGCCGAGCGGGAACATCAGCAATATGCCGGCCAGGGTGATCGCAAGTCCGTTCAGCCGGTTCATGAACCTGCCCGTCGTGAGCGCCGAGAGGCGCGGCTTCAGGAAACGGTCGAGCCGCGAAACGATATTGACGCCCTTTTCCAGGGCGGGCACGAGCTTCTTCGTGTCGAGCTGACGGTCGAGGATCTTCTTCGGCAGCCAGGGCAAGCGGTTTGCGGTAATCGCCAGGCTGATCAGAATGATGGCTGCGCCAAAAACGGTGCTGACGCCTGGAATCGAAACAGGAATGAGGAAGGGCAGCGAGGCGACGGCGCAGATGAGCAGAAGGCCCTGTTCGCCCACGGCATCCATCAGTTCGCGCAGTGTAACCGACTGGCCCCTGATCCCGTTGATGAGCTGCCGCAGTGTGCCGCTCAAAGAAGTGGAGGTGTCCTCAAATTCGATGCTTCCGTCCAAGCTGATGCTCCGCGCAGTCTCCGTCGGGTCGGATGCATAGCAGCATTCGGCATGTGAGCAAAGGCCGCGCACCCGCAGAGGCGGTATCGCAGGGTGAGAGCCGTGGGTTTCGTCGCGGCAGCCGTTCTACTTCGAAGCCATCCAGTGGTCATAGGCGCCGCAGGCCAGCACGACAGCAAGGATCGCCACCACGACAGGATTAAGCGCTGTCATGAATTCCAGATATTGCATGTCGGTCTCCTCCTACCGCATGTCCGCCCGACATCTCCCAATGGGCAATATAAGAATTCTAACACCCTTTTAGTCGCCTCGCTACTTTAGGATTCTTGCAACGAAAGCGGCGCATCCTCTTGGGAATCGCTGTGTAAAAGACGTGGGGCAAAGAAGATGTTCCGAGTGATCGAGGGCGGGATGGGCGCAGGCCCGTCACCGATTTCCTATGAGACCGCTGACGAGGTGCCGACGCGGGACGACGTGTTGCGGGAGGCCGAGAGGCGGCGCAGGGCAACGGGTTACGACAGGTGGCGCAACCGGGAGCAGCTCACGGGAATCCCGATCCCGCGCGAGATCAGCTACCTCGCAATGCAAATCGGCTACGCAGCGGAAGCTATCGGCAGATTGGCCGAGATTCCCGCCGACTTCCGCGCGGACATCTACTGGCCGGCGTGATCGGCGCCGGCAGGTGCATCAGAATAATGTCATGAAGAGATGACCGACATACATGATGCCGACAAGCGACGCTATGGTCGCGCACGCCGCTACGGCGTCGGAGACAGTGAGCTTCATACTGTTTATCGCCATCATGGCGATCCTTCTCATAAGGATATTGATGGCAACATCGCCATCGCTCACCGAATTTAAGCAAAACCTTTAAAGAAGCTCTTGATAACCATGGTTAACATCCGCTTCGTCGCAAGACATCCGTAACCTTTCGGCACGTGCACTCATCGCTGCCGCCGAAGCGGATCGCTTTGGGGGCTCGCTGATCAGCTCAGCATTTTTGCCTCTATGCTCGCAAGGACGAAGGTTTCCCGAACCTTTTCCAGAGGGATCTTTCGCTGCAGCCCGGCTGCGCATTCCTTGAGAGCCTGGAGGTAATACGTGCCTTCCCGGATCGGCCAGCGCCAGTTGAGATAATCAAGCGCTTCCCTGGGGCCTCGTATCATTTCAGGAAATCCGTATCCGATACGCACTCTGACAGGAGCACTCCACAGAACTTCATCGACTTCTGTTGCCTTACTCATCATTCCACACCTTGGCATTGCGGCGCGAAAACTCACGAGGCGAGGATTGGTTCCCCTACGGCGGCAAATTTTGATGCACGTGATTTGATGCTGGAGGAGGTGTCCGAAGTAATCAATTTTTGAAGACCGTGCAGGGGACACCCGCGGATCTGACGCGCGTGCAGAGGTCGGTTGCCTCGGCTCTGGTCGCTTTTCCGATTCTCGCGGCATAGCGGGGGCGAGAGCCGAAATTTCCGCCTTTTTGCCGGACGATGAGAGGACGTTCGTCGCTGAGGGCGGGTGGAAGTCTCGTTATTGCATTGGCGAAGAGCCGGTTGGCGACGTGCGGATTATAATGTGCGGACAGTTGCACGCCCCACGGCGCCCAGTCGGCTCCACTCAGCAGAACCGGCTCATTGAGGTTCCTCGTCTCGGCGAGCGTGACGCAGCCGTCCATGAAGGATTTTTCGGCCGCAAGGGGAGGGGCCGGCTTGTCGGGAGGAGCATCTCTCCAGGTCTCCACGGGATATCCCGTTATCGCAAACACATAGTCGCGCGTTTCGATCGGCAGGCGACCAAGCTTCAGGAATGTCTCCAGTCCGCTTTCGCCTGCGTTGTAGGCCGCCGCCGCCAGTCCGAGATTTCCGAACCGGTTCCGCAGGTCGTCGAGATAGCGGGAAGATGCCGTCAGCGCCTCGATCGCGTCGAAGCTGTTCTGCAGTCCGCGCAACCTGGCGGTTCCCGGCATGAACTGGGCAATTCCCTCGGCGCCCTTATGGCTGACGGCACCGGGCCTGAACAGGCTTTCGCGCCAGATAAGCCGCGCGAAGAACTCGGGTGGTAGGTTGCTGTCCGCCGCCGTATGCTCCAGGACCTTGCAAAGGTCATGATTGAAGCTTTTGGCGCGGATGCATAAAGGAGGCCCCCCGCCTTCCGCGCCTCGTTCGTAAAGGCACCGGTCCTCCGCTGCTTCCTCGGCCACAGCATCGCCGTAGCCCGGAAGCGGCACCACGCTCAGCGCCAATGCGCAGATGCTCCGCAGAACCCGAGAGCTCATAACCAACCTCAGCGGACCGCCGTCCAACGTTGACTGCGCGGCGATAATGCCAAAAGGACGGATGAAGAGAAACTACTTATCCGCAGGGCTGCTTTCGCTTGATTTTCGAGGCGTTGCGGGAAACGGGACGCGAACCGCAATCAGCGATGAAAAAACGGCGACATTCGGCATGAACCCGCTTGCGCCATCATTCGATTCGTTCTAAACGCCCGACACCACTCGCTCTTTATGCGTACGGACGGCCTCGTGGCGGAGTGGTGACGCAGAGGACTGCAAATCCTTGCACCCGAGTTCGATTCTCGGCGAGGCCTCCATTCTCCTTACAATCACAACAATCCGATCTTTCTTTTCGATCAAGTATTTACCATGCCGTTTTGTGTGCGGTGCAATATGGTTAATTTTTAACTTTCTCCCTCTAGGCTTGGAACAGAACGGCCTGTTCATTGCTTTATGCGCCGAACGGAGGGAAAGCGACATGATCACCAGACTTATCACCGTCCATCGCCAGCCGGCCAATGAGGGCGAAGGTACGGGTACCTTCGCCGATGGCATCTTTCCGCTGACCTCTGCCGAACAATCTGCCTTCGACAGGGATCACGGTCTGCGCACCTCCTATACCCGGGACTACGTCGTTGTCCGCCGTCTGGACGAGGCGCCGCGCGCCTACGCGTGACCCGTCTCGTTCCGGCCGGCGCTCCCCCGCGTTCCGAAATCCCCTGCGCTTTTTTGCCTCGAAGACCCGCAATGTCTTGAAAGCGGAACGCGCCGTCAGTAAGACGGGACACGAACCGCGCCTGGCGCCGGATGATTTGGGACGACTGAGATGATGGATTTCGAAGCAGCACGTACGAAGATGGTCGAGAACCAGATCCGCACCACCGATGTTACGTCGCATTCGGTTCTGCGGGCGTTTTACAACGTCCCCCGTGAAGCATTCGTGCCCGCCAAGGCCAAGTCTCTCGCTTATATCGATACAGACATCGAAGTGGCGCCCGGACGGTACCTGATGGAGGCTTCGCCGCTCGCCAAGCTTCTGCAGCTCGCAGCCGTGACCAAAAACGATGTCGTACTCGAAGTGGGTACGGGTAGCGGATATGCAACCGCCATCCTGTCGCAACTGGCCGGGTCGGTAATCTCGATCGAGGTCGACGGGGCGCTGGCGGAACAGGCAACCCGGACCCTGTCGTCGCTTGGCCATGACAATGTCGCGGTGGTGACCGGGCAATTGCAGAACGGCTATGCGAGTGAAGCGCCCTATGACCTGATCTTTGTCAACGGGGCCGTCGAGGAGGTGCCGCCCGCGCTTCTCGACCAGCTCCGGGACGGGGGGCGTCTGGTGGCCGTCGTCGGTTACGGGAACGCAGCCCAGGCAAAGGTTCTCGTGAAAGAACAAGGTGTGATCTCCGAAAGCTCCTATTTCAACGCGTCCGTGAAAGCGCTGCCGGGCTTTCACAAGGCGAAGGAATTCGTCTTCTGATCGGTCGGATAATTCCATCGTGAAAGCAGAGCCGAGCAAGCGGCTCTTTTGCTGTTTGGGGCAGGGTTCATTTGGCCTGTTTTAGAAGAGTGTGACATACGGGATTCACATCCCCAACAAAACTGTGTATCGGTAGAGCGCCTGGGGCACTTGTCATTGTTTCCAGCCCCCCCAACACCTTAAGCTAACCGCGATTCGAAACCCTTGCATTCGGGTGCGAATCGATTGCCGGTAACAGCGGGGATGAAAATGGCTCAGCCAAATGTAGCGCGTGAACCCTCCATGGAGGAAATCTTGGCCTCGATCCGCCGGATCATTGAAAGCAATGAACCGACCGCCGAGAACGCGCTCTCCCGTCCGCTTCCCCAGACTTATGGCGATGACGAACTGGAAGGCTCCGAAGACGAGGGCTTTGCGCCGGACGTGGCCGCGAATGACCGCGGCATGCCGGCTGACGTTCCTGCGTCGATTAGCCAGCCGGAGCGCACCCTGTCGCTCGCCGATGTCGCCGCCCGCGTTCGCGCCGCCTCCTCCCGGCAGCCGGAGCCGGCCCCAGCACGGGTTGCTCCGATATCCGAGCCGGGTGGAGCGCCCGCTCAGCAGGCTCGTCAGGAGGAGGCTCCGCTTCGCCCTCTGACGCCGCGCATGCCGGAACTCCGCGGGCCGCGTCCGGAACCGGCGCCTGCGGCACAAGCGGCCCCGACACCGGCGCCGACTCAGCCCGAGCCGGTTCAGCGTGTCATGCCCGTTTTCGATCCGCCTCAGCCAGCCCCTACGCGGCTTGACGCTGCCGATCGGCAAGCGCCGAAGCCGGCACCACAGAGCCTGCCGGCCAAGATCGAGGAAACGGCCAATCTGCTGTCCCTCGAAGCAGGCGCCCAGGTTGCAAAGTCCTTCGGCGAACTGGCGGCTGTTTTCAACGGTATCGAACGGCGTTCGCTGGAAGACATGGCAGGCGATATGCTGCGGCCGATGCTGCAGGAATGGCTGGACGACAACCTGCCGACATTGGTCGAGCGTCTCGTGCGCGAGGAGATCGAACGCGTGGCCCGCGGCCCGCGCCGCTGATCCGTACCCGAGACCGATGATGCTGCCGCTCCGGTGACGGGGCGGCTTTTTTATTGACTTGGAACACCCCATCCTATTTACACCGCGATACCTCTCAAAGAACAGAACCGGGTCAGGAAATGCTCGAAAAGACCTATGATTCCGCAGCCGTAGAACCGAAAATCGCGCAAGCCTGGGACGAGGCGGACGCCTTCCGCGCCGGGGCGAACGCAAAACCGGGGGCGGACACCTTCACGATCGTGATCCCGCCACCGAATGTGACCGGTTCGTTGCATATGGGGCATGCGCTCAACAACACGCTGCAGGACATCATGGTCCGCTTCGAGCGCATGCGCGGGAAGGACGTGCTGTGGCAGCCGGGCATGGACCATGCGGGTATTGCCACCCAGATGGTCGTCGAGCGGCAGTTGATGGAGCGCCAGCTTCCCGGCCGACGCGAAATGGGCCGCGAGGCTTTCGTCGAGAAAGTCTGGGAATGGAAGGCGGAGTCCGGCGGCCTGATCTTCAATCAGCTGAAGCGTCTCGGCGCCTCCTGCGACTGGTCGCGCGAACGCTTCACCATGGATGAAGGTTTGTCCGAAGCCGTTCTTGAAGTCTTCGTGACGCTCTACAAGGAAGGCCTGATCTACAAGGACAAGCGTCTCGTCAATTGGGACCCCAAATTGCTCACCGCGATTTCCGACCTCGAAGTCGAACAGGTCGAGATCAAGGGCAATCTTTGGCATCTGCGCTACCCGCTCGAGCCGGGCGTCACCTATCAGTATCCGGTCGCCTTCGATGAGGACGGCAAGGCTACCGAATACGAGACGCGCGACTACCTGGTCGTAGCGACGACGCGGCCCGAAACCATGCTGGGCGATACCGGCATTGCCGTGAATCCGGAAGATGAGCGCTACAGAGCGATCGTCGGCAAGCATGTCATTCTGCCGATCGTCGGTCGACGCATCCCGATCGTCGCCGACGGCTATGCCGATCCGTCCGCGGGTACGGGGGCGGTGAAGATCACGCCTGCCCACGATTTCAACGACTTCGAAGTCGGCAAGCGGGCGGGACTCAGCGCCATCAACATCATGAACATCGACGGCACGATAGCCATCAAGGAAAACGAGGACTTCCTCGAAGGCCTCGATCATCCGGCTGCGCTTCACGGCGCCTGGGATCGCCTCGAGGGCCAGGACCGCTTTACCGCGCGAAAGATCATCGTCGAAATCTTTGAGGAAGCGGGCCTGCTCGACAGGATCGAGCCGCACAAGCACATGGTGCCGCATGGCGACCGCGGCGGAGTGCCGATCGAGCCCCGGCTGACCGAGCAGTGGTATGTGGATGCCCATACGCTTGCTCAGCCGGCGATCGCTGCGGTTCGCGAAGGCCGCACCAAATTCGTCCCGAAGAACTGGGAAAAGACCTATTTCGAATGGATGGAGAATATCCAGCCCTGGTGCATCTCGCGCCAGCTCTGGTGGGGACACCAGATCCCGGCCTGGTATGGCCCGGACGGCCAGGTTTTCGTCGAGAAGACGGAAGAAGAGGCGCTACAGGCGGCCATCCAGCACTATCTTGCTCATGAGGGGCCGATGAAGGCCTTCGTTCAGGATAAGCTCGAGAACTTCAAGCCGGGCGAAATCCTGACGCGCGACGAAGATGTGCTGGATACCTGGTTCTCCTCGGCCCTATGGCCGTTCTCGACCCTCGGCTGGCCGGATCAGACGATTGAGCTTGAGAAATATTACCCGACCAGCGTTCTCGTCACCGGCTTCGATATCATCTTCTTCTGGGTCGCCCGCATGATGATGATGGGACTTCATTTCATGAAGGATGAAGAGGGCAATCCGGTCGAGCCATTCCATACGGTCTATGTTCACGCGCTGGTGCGGGACAAGAACGGCCAGAAAATGTCGAAATCCAAGGGCAACGTCATCGACCCGCTGGAACTGATCGATGAATATGGCGCGGACGCCCTGCGCTTCACGCTGGCGATCATGGCCGCTCAGGGCCGCGACGTCAAACTCGATCCGGCGCGTATTGCGGGCTATCGCAACTTCGGCACCAAACTCTGGAACGCCACGCGCTTTGCCGAGATGAATGGCGTCAAGGGCGATGCGGCATTCGTTCCAGAGACGACGACGCTCACCATCAATCGCTGGATTCTCACGGAGCTTTCCGCAACGATCAGCGACGCGACCGAGGCGATCGAGAGCCAACGCTTCAACGAGGCGGCCGGCGCACTCTACCGTTTCGTCTGGAACCAGGTCTGCGACTGGTATCTCGAATTCCTGAAGCCGATCTTTGCGAGCGATGACGAAAAGGCCAAAGCGGAAGCCCAGGCCTGCGCGGCCTATGTTCTGGAAGAGACCTATAAGCTCCTTCATCCTTTCATGCCCTTCATGACGGAAGAGCTTTGGGCCCATACCGATACCCGCGATGGCCTGCTCTGCCACGCCGATTGGCCGGCGCCAGAATTTTCCGACACGGCGGCGGCCGAAGAGATCAACTGGTTGATCGATCTCGTGACCGGCCTTCGTTCGGCGCGCGCCGAGATGAACGTTCCGCCTTCGGCCGTGGCTCCGCTGATCGTCGTGGGCGCCAACGAGACCAGCCAGACGCGGCTCAAGCGTCACGAGGCTGCGATCCGCCGTCTCGCTCGCGTGGAAAGCATCGACCTTGCGGATATTGCGCCCAAGGGGGCCGCTCAGATCGTCGTGGGAGAGGCTACGGCCTGCCTGCCGCTCGGCAATCTGATCGACCTGACTGCCGAACGTGCGCGGATCGAGAAGGCCATAGGCAAGACGGCCGACGAAATGGATCGCATCGGCAAGAAACTGGCGAACGAGAAATTCGTCGCCAATGCCGATCCCGAAGTGGTTGCAGCCGAACGCGAACGCTTCGCCGAACTCGAGGTGCAGACGGCCAATCTGAAAACGGCGCTTCTCAGAATCACCGAAGCAGGCTGATTCGCCCCACATCGCTTTGAGCAAATGCCGCGCCGAAACAGGCGCGGCATTTCTTTTTCAGGCTTCGTCAATCTGTCGCAAAAATGTGCAGCCGCTTGCTTTCGAGAAAGCCGCAATGTTGCCACATTGACACATAATCCAACCGAAAAGTAATAAATTTCTAATATTCTGGATCTGTATTACTAGAAGGCAGAAAAATTTTGCGACATATAGTCGCTTCGGTCTGGTTCCTCAGTTTTTTACGTAAATCATGACCTTCCACCCCCGGAAGGTTCAGGACAGCTGAAAGTTGTCAATCAGAGGGAAACATTTAGAGTGATTCCGATCACTTACCAGGGAGTGGGAGCAATTATGGTAAGAACAATAATATCGAGGGGTCTCTTGGTTGTTGCCGCAGGTTGCGGACTGCAGTCGACGGCCCTAGCGGGAGGACTTGAGCGGGGCGGTTATAATATCGACCTGCTTTTCGATCCTTCGCAGTTCGCAGTGGAGTCGAGCGCTACCTTCGTCATGCCTCAGCGCAAGGTGAAGAACGTAGTCGATACAAATACTCTCCCGATCCCTGCGCCGAACCTCAATACGCTCGGCTACTCGACGTCTGCCGACGATAGTGAAAACTATTGGTCGCCCCGGATCGGCGCAAAGGCTGGGTATAACGGCCTGGATTGCATGTTCGACTATTCGCAGCCCTATGGCGCCCACACGAAGCCTGGTGCGCGCTGGGCGGGTGCCTACGACAACATCGAGACGAAAGTTAACAGCGATAACTATGCTCTGACTTGCTCTTATCGTTTTGACGTGGGCCCGGGACAGCTTCGCGTCATCGGTGGTGCCAACTACCTTCAGATGGATGGCTTTAAAGAGCGCCTGCTTGTAGCTCCGGAACTGATAGGTTTTGCCGCTAGCGGCGTCGGTCGTCTTGATCTTGAAGCGGACGGATGGGGTTGGCGCGCCGGCCTCGCCTATGAAATTCCGGAATATGCGTTTCGCGCAAGTCTTATGTACTACAGCGAAGTGAAATTGAAGGAAATCACGGGCACGGTCGACCTGACTCAGGTACCTGCCATAGTCAGCCCTCTCGGCGGCCTGATATTGCCGGTAGAGGGATCGACGTCCATGCCGGACGCTCTCGAATTGAAGGTTCAATCCGGTATCGCTCCCGGTTGGCTCGCATTCGGTTCGGTCAAGTGGACCGATTGGAGCCAGTTGCAGCGTATTGCGTTCTATAACAGCGGGGTCGAAATCACGTCTCTCGATCTCGGTTATCGGGACGGCTGGACGGTCACCGGCGGTATTGGCCATAAGTTCAACGATCAGTGGAGCGGCGCTCTGAGCGTTACCTGGGATCGCGGGACATCCCAGGAGTTTGGCACCCAGACCGATAGCTGGCTCTTCGGTGCAGGCGTTGCCTATTCGCCAAATCAGAATGTCGAGATTCGCCTTGGTGGTGTGGTCGGCATTCTGACTGGGGGAGATTCCAGCGGCACGGTGATCGATGGAACGCCGGCCGGTCACAGGGCGACCTATGAGTACGACGACGATCTGGTTGCGGCTCTGTCGACTTCCCTCAAGATCAAGTTCTGATCTTTCCATCATCAAGAAAAAGCCCGGTTGCGACCGGGCTTTTTTGTGGCCGCGCGCAAATTGCGACAGATAAAGTCGTCGTTCCGATTGTGACGATTTGGCAACATTTTTTTGGGACGATCGTCAGGCGCATCGAGAGGATGCGTTCTGTCCATTTCCCGCCACAAACGAAGCGCAGCGATAAACGGACAGCAGGGGCGGACCGCGGGGGCGGGGCGCAAGTTTGGAGTATCATGGGCGGGTTTTCCAAAGAAATGCCGGGGCTCTGGCACAACGGCAGCCGTGTATCGGCGCCGATATGCTTCGCCGTACTTCCACCGGCAATGGGTCCAAGTGTTGCCGAAAACGGCACGTACAGTTTCCGACGCCTGTCAGGAGGAGTGGCCGGTGGACATGCCCGTCAAAGCCTCTCTGCAAAGACACGGAGTGCTCGAGCTGCGGCCGCCTGCCGCGTAGCTTCGCAGCAGAGTGAAAGAAACTGAAACATGCCGAAGTCTGACATCGGATCCATGAGAGTATTGCTTCTTGGAATGTCGCTCGCCTCGCTATTGGCGGGTTCGGCCTCGGCCTTTGACATCAAGTCCGGCGTGACCAAGGAGTCAGGCCCGTTCGATCTCTTCAAGTTTGGCTTCAAGGCCTATAAGAACGGCCAGAAGGAAGACGCTGTCGAGGCCTATCGGTATGCGGCCGAGAAAGGCCATACCGGCTCGCGCTGGGCGCTTGCCAATATGTATGCCTATGGCGACGGCGTGGCGAAGGATGATTTCGAAGCCTTCAAGATCTACAACGAGATCGCCGCTCAGGGGGTGGAGCCCGGCTCGGAAGATACGAGTTTCTTCATCAACGCGCTGTTGTCGCTTGCAAATTATTATCGACGCGGCATTCCCGGCAGCCCCGTGAAGCCTGACCTGTCGCAGGCGCGTCAGCTCTATTTCCAGGCGGCATCGACCTTTGGCGTGGCGGAAGCCCAGTTCCAGCTGGCCAAGATGATCCTTGCGGGAGAGGGCGGCACCGCCAATATCCAGCAGGCCAAGAAATGGCTGAACCAGGCCCGCAAAAACGGCCACGCGGGCGCGATGTCCGTCTTCGGCAACGTGCTCTTCCAGGAGGGCCAGACCGTGCGTGGACTGGCTTTCATGACGGCCGCGCTCGACAAGTGTTCTGCCAAAGAGTGCAACTGGATGCAGCAGCTGCAGGAGCAGGCTTTCTCCGTCGCCGGTGAGGAGGACCGCCGCGGAGCAGTCGCGCTCTCGCAGCAATTTGCCCAGGGCGCCGACTAGACCCGCACTGCTTCAGCCAAAATCGAAGATACCGATGACAGGCACGTGGTCCGACGGCTTTTCCCAAGCCCGCACATGCTTTTCGATCGCGGTGGACTTCAGCCGGTCGAGGGCTTCCGCCGAGAGGAGCAGGTGGTCGATGCGGATGCCGTTGTTCTTCTGCCAAGCGCCGGCCTGATAATCCCAGAAGGAATAAAGCTTCGTCGCGTCCGTCGTTGCGCGCACGGCATCGACAAGGCCGAGATTTTCCAGGCGCCGGAAAGCCGCGCGAGTTTCGGGCAGGAAGAGCGCGTCGGTCGCCCACACCGCCGGGTCGAAACAATCGTGCGGTTCGGGAATGACATTGTAGTCGCCGGCCAGGATCAGCGGCTCTTCGAGTAATAGGCACTCCTCAGCATGCCGCCGCAGCCGCTCCATCCAGGCAAGCTTATAGGGGTATTTAACCGGATCCTCGGCCGGATTGCCGTTCGGCAGGTAGATGGACGCCACGCGGATCGCCCCGCCTGCAACGGAGAAAACACCTTCGATATAACGGGACTGCTCGTCGCCTTCACCGCCAGGCAGGCCGCGAAGCACCTCGTCGGGACGGGTCTTCGACAACAGGGCTACTCCGTTGAAGCCTTTCTGCCCATGCGTCTCGACGTGATAGCCGAGCGCCTCGATTTCCAGCCGCGGAAAGTTCTCGTCGACCGATTTGATCTCCTGAAGGCAGACGATGTCGGGTTGGGAATCGGCAAGCCATTGACGCAAATTGTCGATGCGCGCCTTCACGCCGTTGATGTTCCAGGTGGCTATCTTCATGGGCCGTCCCTTCCTCTTTCGCTTCCTCTTTTAGCGAAAGAGGAAGCGTTGGGAAGGGCAAAGATCGGTGTCAGACCGAGAAGCTCGTACCGCAGCCGCAGCTTGCGACGGCATTCGGGTTCCTGATCTGGAAGGACTGGCCGAGCAGGTTATCGACGAAATCGATTTCGGAGCCGGCCATGTAGACGAGCGAAAGACTGTCGATCAGCACCTTGGCTTCCCCATTGGCGACGACGACATCGTCGGCTTCCGGCGCTTCGGCGAGATCGAACTTGTAGGAAAAGCCGGAACACCCTCCGCCTTCGACGGAGACACGCAGCGCCTGCTTGCCTTCTTCGCTGGCGACGATTTCCGTAATGCGCTTTGCGGCGGCATCCGAAAGAGTTACATTTATGTCCATATCCGTCTCCTGCCGGGTTCAAGGCCCGGTGAGTTCCGGGCAAAATCCCGGAGATTCCCGTCACCGGCGTTGCGCACGGCTTCACTATAGGTATGAAGGCTTGAACGGCGCGTCAATGGCCGGCTTGGAACGAAGAGACAGGTGAACGAATGACGATTGATACCGGTGCCCTCGGCTTTGGCAGCGGCGAACGGGCCGCCTATGCCGCCAATCCCTGGGCTTCGCGCGGCCGGCTCTTTCCGGAGCCGAGCAGTCTGACGCGTTCGGAGTTCCAGCGCGACCGCGATCGTATCGTCCACACGACTGCATTCCGCCGTTTGAAGCACAAGACTCAGGTCTTTATCAGCCCCGACGGCGATCATTACCGTACGCGGCTCACCCACACGATCGAAGTTGCTCAAATTGCCCGAGCGCTCGCGCGTGCCCTCAAGCTGGACGAGGATTTGGCCGAGGGCGTCGCGCTCGTTCATGATTTTGGCCATACGCCCTTCGGACACACGGGGGAGGACGCACTCCACGAATTGCTCGAACCCTATGGCGGCTTCGACCACAATGCCCAATCGCTCAGGATCGTCACCAAGCTGGAACGCCATTATGCGGAGTTCGACGGCCTTAATCTCACCTGGGAAAGCCTGGAGGGGCTCGTCAAGCACAACGGCCCACTCCTGACCAAAACGGGTGAGGGTACCCGCGGGCCCGTTCCGCAGCCGATTCGTGACTATTGCGAACTGCACGATCTGGAGCTGGCGAGCTATGCGAGCCTTGAAGCTCAGGTCGCCGCGATTTCAGACGATATCGCCTACAATACCCACGATATCGATGACGGCCTGCGTTCGGGGCTTTTGACCTTTGAGATGCTGGAGGATGTCCCTTTCCTCGCCAAGGTCATGGCGGACGTAAGGCAGCGTTATCCGCATCTGGAAGCAAGCCGCTTCACCTACGAAATCACTCGCCGGCAGATCACCCACATGGTGGAGGACGTGATCGGCGTCACGCAGGACAATCTGCGGAAGCTGCGGCCGCAGAGCGCCGACGATGTTCGCAACTCCGATCAGGTCATGGCCACTTTTTCCGGCGAAGTTGCCGAGACCGATCGCTGTATCAAGAAGCTTCTGTTCTCGCGGATCTACCGGCATCCCGAAATCATGCGAATTCGTGCGGGCGCGGCCCAGATTCTCTCCGATCTCTTCAACGCCTACATGAACGATCCGACCCTTATGCGCAGCCACTATTGGGTGAACCACATTGCCGGCCTGAACGAGGGTGCAAAAGCCCGCCATGTGGCCGATTATCTGGCCGGCATGACCGACACCTATGCCGTCAGGGCGCATGGCGAGCTGTTTGACCAGACTCCCGATTTGCGATAGGCAGCCGCCAACAACAACGGCTTTTCAAGGGCCCGCGCGGCAGTCTTGCGCGGATGAGTGATATGAATCTGTTTGCCGACTTCGAAAATAGAATTAAGAATGCTTTGGAAGAACTTGATATTATCAAGGAAAAGCGAAGCGAAGTCGATTTCGGGCGTGTTGCGGTCGAACCCCCGCGCGACCAGAGCCACGGCGACGTAGCAACCAATGCGGCCATGGTGCTGGCCAAGCCGCTTGGCACGAATCCACGTGCGCTTGCCGATATTATCGCTGTAGCGTTGCGTGACGATCCTGATATCAGCGAAGTGTCCGTTGCCGGCCCTGGCTTCATCAATATCCGTCTTTCCACCGGCTATTGGCAACGCCTGCTGGCTTCGATGATCGAGCAGGGCACAAGCTATGGCCGTTCCACTGTCGGCGCGTCCAAAAAAGCAAATGTCGAATATGTCTCGGCCAATCCCACCGGACCCATGCATGTCGGTCATTGCCGTGGCGCGGTGGTGGGCGACGCGCTTGCCAACCTCATGGCATTCGCCGGCTACGATGTCACCAAGGAATATTATATCAACGACGCGGGCAGCCAGATCGACGTGCTGGCGCGTTCGGTCTTCCTGCGCTACCGCGAGGCGCTCGGAGAGACGATCGGCGAAATCCCGTCGGGTCTCTATCCGGGAGACTATCTGGTTCCTGTCGGACAGGCGCTTGCCGAGGAATATGGCCCGCGTCTGCATAACATGTCGGAAGAGGATTGGCTGCCTATCGTCAAGGACAAGGCGATCGACGCTATGATGACGATGATCCGCGAGGATCTCGATGCGCTGAACGTTCACCACGACATCTTCTTTTCCGAACGCGCACTGCATGCCGGTGGAGCGCAGCGTATTCGCGCCGCCATCAATGACCTGACCTTCAAGGGGCATGTCTATCGCGGTACCCTGCCGCCGCCGAAGGGGCAGCTGCCCGAGGATTGGGAAGATCGCGAGCAGACGTTATTCCGTTCGACCGAGGTGGGCGACGACATCGATCGGCCGCTGATCAAGTCCGACGGAAGCTATACCTATTTTGCAGCCGACGTTGCTTATTTCAAAGACAAGTTCGACCGCGGCTACGACGAGATGATCTATGTGCTCGGCGCGGACCATGGTGGGTATGTAAAACGCCTGGAAGCGCTGGCGCGTGCCGTTTCCGGCGGCAAGGCCAAGCTGACGGTGCTTTTGTGTCAGTTGGTCAAGCTGTTCCGCAATGGCGAGCCGGTGAAGATGTCCAAACGTTCCGGCAATTTCGTGACCCTGCGCGAAGTGGTCGACGAGGTCGGCCGTGACGCGGTTCGTTTCATGATGCTCTACCGGAAGAGTTCAGAGCCGCTCGACTTCGACTTTGCCAAGGTGACGGAGCAGTCGAAGGACAATCCGGTCTTCTACGTGCAATATGCCCATGCCCGTTGCGCGTCGGTGTTCCGGCAGGCGCAGAAGGCATTTCCGGATCTCGATATCGAATCACTCGATCTGGCGGCCCACGCAAACCTGATCTGCGAAGAGAACGAGTTGCGGTTGATCGCCAAGCTTGCAGAATATCCACGGGTTGTTGAGGCTGCGGCCGTTGCGCAGGAGCCGCATCGACTTGCATTTTACCTCTATGATCTGGCAAGTTCTTTCCACGGCCATTGGAGCAAGGGCTCCGAAAATGCCGACTTACGCTTTGTTAACGATAAGAACCGACAATTGAGCGTCGCCAGGCTTGGGCTGGTGCATGCTGTCGCCTCTGTTTTGAAGTCCGGACTTGCTATAACAGGCACAGCAGCACCAGAAGAAATGCGCTAGAATCGCCACCATTTCCCCACATTGCACTGGCATATGCGTTGTAATGTAGGTGAGTGGACGAGGTAATGGCAGACAACAACCTTGCGCGTAGCCGGAATGATTTGCCGGATTTCTTTGCCGATGATGACCCGCTGGCCGAACTTGCCCGCATTGTAGGTTACGAAGATCGGCCCGTCACTAAGCAGGCGTCGCCGTTTGGCGATGATGCTTATTCGTCTCGTCGCGACCCTGCTTTTAATCTGGAGGACGAACTCCTGCAGGAGTTCGAACGCTACGATGCGCCGCGTCTTGACCCGATTCACGACATAAGCATTGACGACGCGCCGCGTGCGGTTTTGTTTGCCGAGCCGGAATTCGATGGCGCCGTGGAAACTGCGGCGGAATATCCTCCGGCATTGCTGCCGGGCGACCGTGACAGCTTAGACGGTGAAGCTTTCTCTGTTAGCGATGACGAGCCGTCGTATCCGGCCGGAAGCTATCGCGACGTATCCGCCTCGGAACCGGCTGCTGCCGAAATTTCCGATGCCGATCGCATCGAGCCGGTCTTCGACCTGCCCGATCTGCCGGCCGTCGAAGCCGTTTCCGAAGCGCCGTCGACTGGCGTAGCCGGGGCCGTCGATGGATTTGATGATGAATTCGACCTAGCTGCCGAGCTGGAGACTTCCATTGGCTCCGAGCCCGCCGTTGACAGCGAGCCGGAGGTAAAGCCGGAGCCGAGAGCCAAGACCGGCTATATTCCGGGCTTCCGCATGCCGCTGGCAAATTTCAACGTTGCGCGGGCACCGGAGCCGGCTCCACGTGCGCAGCCTGTGGCGCCCCAGCCGGTCGAAGAAGCCCTGGACCTGCCGGTGCTCGAGGATCTGCCGGTTCTGGGCGCTACCACGCCTGTCCACGAAGTGCCGGTCACGGCGTCGCAGACGGAGAAATTTGAACAGGCAAAAGCTCCGGCTTCCGCTGCCGTCTCGCCCGTCGCCACTGAGCCCGCTCCGCCGGCTTCGATCGAGCCCTCGGCTGTCGCATCGTCTCAAGCCGAGGTTCGGTCCGAACCGGAGAGCCGGTTTTCGGAACTTGACGAACTGATCTACGACGTTCAGCGATATTCGCTTGCTGCCACCCGCGAGAAACCCGACTCACCTGCCGTTGTCGAGGACACGGCGGCTGTCGCCGCTGTGCCCGCCGCGAACCCTGCGCCGGAAACGATTGTTCCGGTAGCTGTTGCCCCGGCCATCGAGGCGCGGGCCGCAGAGGACGCAGCGATCGACGAATTCGACCCCTTCTCCGACGACGAGTTCGAGATCGCGCTCGATGATCTGGAGCTCGACCTTGCCGAGTTGATCGTCGAAGAAACGAAAAAACAGCCCGAACAAACTGCCAGGCCTGCTCTGGAATCAGAAACGGTGTCATACGAGCCGGAAATTGCCGCTGCCCGTACCATGCCTTCAGCAGTGGCAGTTCCGGCGATGGAACCGGAGGCGAGGGAGGAGACGGATCTTGTCGCCGAGCTCCCCTTCGATCCGGCCCAGATTGCCGATGCGGAAGACCATGTTGAGGCGATAGCCGAGCTCGACGTTCCGTCGCTGCCGGCCGAGGAGCCCGAGCAGGCGCCGGCCTATCGTCCGGACTACGACCTCGATATCGACGCCGAATTGGCGACGCTCCTGATGACGCCAGAAAAGGCGCAGCCGACGCCCGCGCGCAAGCCGGAAGTCGATATTGCTTCCATGGCGCCGGCGACGGCAAACCGCTCTGTTCAGGCGAGCCAGCCGCCGAGCTATTCCGACCTCGACGACTTCGAACGGGCGCTGGAAGAAGATTTCCGCCGCAGCCTTTCGGCTCCGTTGCAGCCGGCCGCACACGAAGAACTGCACTACGGCGAGGCCGATTATCTGGCAACCGTGGAAAATGCGCGTCGCTCTGCGGTCGGCCGCTTTGCCGTTCCGCTGGCTCTGGTGGGTGTTGTCATTCTCGGCGGCATCGGTGCCTATGCGTGGTTGGGCAGCAGTGCGCCCGGTAACGTCGCAAGCGGCGAGCCGGTCGTTATCGCCGCTGATACGGACCCGATAAAAGTCGCTCCGGAGAACCCGGGCGGCAAGACTGTTCCGAACCAGGACAAGGCCGTCTACGACCGCGTTGCGGGTGTATCGGCCCAGGATCCGAAGCAGCCGACATTGATTTCCTCCAGCGAGGAACCGGTGGATGTCGTCCAGAAGACCCTGATGCCGGATTCGCTGCCGCTTGAAGGTGAGAACGAGATCGAACCGGTGGAAGTGGCGGACACAAAGGATGCGCGCCTGCTGCCGCAGGACGAACCTCAGGAGACCGCCGCGGCAGAGCAGCCGCCGGTGACCATCATGCCGCGCAAGGTCAAGACGATGATCGTGCGGCCCGACGGCAAGCTTGTCGAACAGGAAGTTCCTGCCCCGGCGCTTGCCGCCCCGGAGACCGAAAAGCTGCCCGCGGCCGGCACGAAGCCGGTGGAGGTCGCAGCCGTTCCCGCCAATTCTCCGGTTTCCGCTCCCGCAACGCCGGTTCAAACTCGGCCGGTCTCGGCAGCGCCGAATGCGAATGTCGCACCGGTTGCCGCACCGACAACGGCCGCGCCCGAGCCGATGAATACCGGTACGCCAGCTCCGGCGTCGCCAGTTGTCGACCCGGCTGCCACCCAGGCGGCCGCACCCGCTGCCGTTCCCGCCGTTGAGACGTCGGCGCCAGTCATCAAGGCCCCTGTTCCGAGGGCACGTCCGGCGGAACAGCCGGTCAATGTGGTTGCTGCGGTGACCGATCAGGGCAATATTCGTGCTCCTGGCCAGCCTGCCTCTCAACAGGTTGCCTCGGCGTCCGCCCAGGCGGCTCCCGTCGGCGAAGGTGGCTACGTGATCCAGATTGCGTCGCTGCCGTCGCAGGCCGAAGCCCAAAAATCCTACCAGAGCCTGTCAGCGAAATTCGGCAGCGTGATTGGCGGCCGCGGCGTCGATATCAAGGCCGCGGAAGTTGCCGGCAAGGGTACGTTCTATCGCGTTCGCATTCCTGCAGGCGGCAAGAACGATGCCGTGGCGCTCTGCGAAAAATATCGCGCCGCCGGCGGAAGCTGCCTTGTCGCAAGATAGGCAACAGCAATGAATGGAAAGGCGGGGCGCTTGGCGCCCCGTTTTTCGTTTGGGCTTCCATCGACTAAGATGGCGCCATGACCGAATCAAAAGCCATGATCCTGGGCTCGAGCGGCCCGACCCTCACCGCCGACGAAATCGCGCTTTATAGGGATGAACGTCCCTGGGGCTTTATCCTGTTTGCCCGCAACTGCCTCGAGCCGAAGCAGATTTCCGATCTCGTCGCAGCCATGCGCGACGCAGTTGGGAGGCCTGAAGCGCCGGTGCTGATCGATCAGGAAGGGGGCCGCGTGCAGCGCATCCGGCCGCCGATGATCGAGCGTTATCCCTCGGCCGCCGCACTTGGCGAGCTCTATAGACGGGACCGGTCCAAGGGACTGCGCGCCGCATGGCTGATGTCGCGTCTGCATGCCTTCGACCTCATGAAATTTGGTATCAACGTCGATTGCCTGCCGGTACTCGACGTGCCGATCGAGGGGGCAAGCAACGTGATCGGCGATCGTGCCTATGGGTTCGATCCGAAGACCGTGTCGGACATGGGCCGGGCGGCGGCGGCGGGACTGAAGGCCGGCGGCATGCTGCCGGTCATGAAGCATATCCCAGGCCACGGACGCGGCATGGCGGATTCTCACCATGAACTGCCTGTTGTCGCCGCCTCCCGGGCCGAGCTCGAAGCGCACGATTTCCTGCCGTTCATGGCGCTCAAGGACGAGCTTATGGCGATGAGCGCGCACATCGTCTTTACGGCGATCGATCCAGCCGAACCGGCGACCATTTCTCGAAAGGTGATCGAGGAAGTCATCCGCGGCCATATCGGCTTCGACGGCCTCTTGATGTCCGACGACACCTCGATGAACGCTCTGAAGGGCACGATCGGAGAGCGTGCAGCGAGAATCGTTGGGGGTGGTTGCGATATTATCTTGCATTGCAACGGCGTCATGGAAGAAATGAAAGCCGTGGTGAAGGAGGCGATCCCGCTCGCCGGCGAGGCGCTGAGGCGCGCCGAAGCGGTAGAGCGAGCCTTCGGGCGGGGTGATGGGGCTGACGAATCGGCTCTGCGCGCCGAGTTTCATGGGCTGCTTGCCGTCTCCTGACGGCGACGGACAGAGTGAGGTTGGGAATGGCCGTGACGACATCGCAGAATGCCATTCCGATGGACAAGCTGTGGCAAGAACCGGAACGGGCCGCAGACGATCCGGCGCTGGTGATTGATGTCGGTGGTTTCGAAGGTCCGCTCGACCTGCTGCTTCATCTTGCCCGCAACCAGAAGGTCGATCTTGCCCGCATTTCCGTGCTGGCGCTGGCAGAGCAATATCTCCAGTTCATCGAGAGTGCCAGACGGGTGCGCATAGAACTCGCGGCCGATTATCTCGTCATGGCTGCCTGGCTGGCGTATCTGAAATCCAAACTCCTCATACCGCAGCAGGCAAGGGGCGATGACGGCCCGAGCGGCGAGGAGATGGCGGCAACGCTCGCCTTCCGTCTGAAGCGGCTGGAGGCGATGCGGGAAGCGGCAACGCGGCTTGTCAATCGCAATCGCCTCGGCCGTGACGTATTCGCCCGCGGCGCGCCGGAGCATATTCCGCATCGGGTGCAGTCTGCCTATGACGCCACGCTTTACGATCTCCTCTCGGCCTATGCCAATCTGCGGCAACGCGGCGCGGTTACGCAGGTGACGATCGAAAAGCGCAAAGTCTGGTCGCTGGCCGACGCTCGCAACCTGTTGACCCGGATGCTCGGCGAAATCGCCGATTGGACAGCGCTGCAACACTATCTGTTGCCTTATCTGCCGCCGGAGGACCGGATCACCGCAACCGCGAGCGCCTTTGCCGCATCGTTGGAACTGGTGCGCGAGGGCAGGCTCGAAATTCGCCAGGATGGGGCATTTCAGCCGATCTATTTGCGCAAGGGGCAATCCTCGGGAACGACGAACCCCCTGCTGCAAGCCATGGCAGGAGACGTCGATTGACGCCTGACGAGGATGACGATCTGCCGGTGATGGAAACCGAAGAAGGCGAAACCGAGCCGATGTCGCTGATCGAGGTCGAGCGGATAGCGGAGGCGCTGGTCTTTGCCTCCTCCGAGCCGGTTCCGGAAGCCTTTCTTTCCGAACGCCTGCCGCGCGGCACCGATGTCGGCGCTGTGATGCGTCGGCTGATGGAGGCCTATGCGCCGCGTGGCGTTAACCTCATCAGGACGGGCGATCGGTGGGCCTTTCGTACGGCGGCGGACCTCTCGTTCGTCATCCGCAAGGATGAGAACGAGGCAAAGAAACTATCGCGGGCGGCGCTCGAGGTGCTGGCGATCATCGCCTATCACCAGCCGGTCACGCGTGCCGAGATCGAGGAGATCCGCGGCGTCCAGACATCCAAAGGCACGCTCGACGTGCTGATGGAAGCCGGCTGGGTGCGCTTCCGCGGCCGCCGTCGAACGCCGGGGCGCCCTGTGACGCTCGGCACGACCGTGGAATTCCTCGACCATTTCGGCCTTGAGGAGCTGCGCGACCTGCCGGGTCTCGAAGAATTGAAGGCGGCCGGCCTTCTCTCCGGTCGCATCCCTCCGGGCTTTGCCATACCGATACCGCAGAATGTCGACGAGCTTGCGGAGGACGAGGATCCGATCACGCAGCTCGACCTCGAGGAGCTTGGGCTCTTGACACCCGGCGGGGAAGCGGACGAATAGCGTCGAACTGTCGAAACAGCCCGAACTGCGGGTGCAAACGGGCATTGTCATGACCACACAGACGGCCAGCGGGGAGACCAGACGAAAGACGGGCGTCACTTTCGCGTCGCGCCTGGCGTTCGAGGATATCCGGCATTCCTACCATGGCAAGGAGACGATTCGCGGGATCTCGCTCGCGGCGGAACCCGGAGAAGTCCTGTGCCTGCTCGGTCCCTCCGGCTCCGGCAAGACGACCTTGCTGCGGATTGCCGCGGGTTTAGAGGCTCAAAGCCATGGCCGGATCGTCATCGACGGCCGCGAAGTTGCTGGTCCGCAAGGTTTCCTACCTCCGGAAAAGCGCGGCGTTGGGCTGATGTTCCAGGATTTCGCACTCTTTCCACATATGACGGTGCTGGAAAACGTTCGCTTCGGGTTGACGGCGCTCTCTGCCAAAGAGGCAATCGCGGAAGCCGGAGCCGCATTGGAGCGCGTCGGCTTGTCGCACCACGCGGCAAAATATCCCCACGCGCTCTCGGGCGGGGAGCAGCAGCGCGTCGCGCTTGCCCGTGCGCTGGCGCCGAGGCCGGGCGTACTTTTGATGGATGAGCCCTTTTCCGGCCTCGACTCCAGGTTAAAGGATACCATCCGGACTGACACATTGACGATCCTGAAGGAGAGTCGCGCAACGGCGATCGTTGTCACGCATGATGCCGAGGAGGCTATGCGGATGGCAGACCGGATTGCGCTTCTAAGGGACGGATCCCTTGTGCAGCTAGGCGCGCCGGCCGATCTCTACAACCGCCCTTGCAGCTTGTTTGCCGCCGCTTTCTTTTCGGAAATCAATGAGTTGTCGGGTGTCGTCAAGGATGGTGCAGCCCAGACGCCGTTAGGCACGGCGCCGGCAGAGGGGTTGGCTGAAGGCAGTCAGGTCTCCGTAGCAGTAAGACTGTCTGATGTCGATGTCGCTGCTGAAGGGGGCGCGGTCGAAGCCCGCATCCTGTCGCGCAGGTTCCTGGGGATTGTAGAATTGCTCACCCTTGCGGTTGCCGGAAGCGACGATCCCATCCGCGCCCGGGTGCGCGCCGGTCGAGTTGCGCCGGGGGTTCACGACGTCTCTGTAACGGTCGCGCCCCGAGACATTTTGGTGTTTGAAAAAGCACCATAAAGAGCTTACATCGATAATACGGTTCTAATGGAGTAGACTATGGGTTCTTTTAGTGTGTGGCACTGGCTGATCGTTCTGGTCATCGTGCTCGTTCTCTTCGGACGCGGCAAGATTCCGGAATTGATGGGCGACGTCGCAAAAGGCATCAAGAGCTTCAAGAAGGGCATCACCGAAGACGATGCTCCGGAGGCAAATGGTACGACGACTGCGAAGACAGTCGATCACAAGCCGGACGAGGCCAAGGAAACCACCCGGTCCTGATAACGGTGGCCGGGCTCCAGGAGCCTCATTAGCATGCTTGATATCGGCTGGACCGAGCTACTTGTCATTGCGATCGTTCTTATCGTCGTCGTAGGTCCCAAGGACTTGCCGCCCATGCTGAGGGCGTTTGGCAAGATGACAGCGAATTTGCGCAAGATGGCGGGTGATTTTCGAACGCAATTCGACGAGGCATTGCGGGAGTCGGAACTTGATGACGTCCGCAAGACGATCTCCGACGCCCAGCGCCTGAACCCGTCCAACGCGCTACGGGATGCAATCAATCCGCTGCGGCAGATGGGCGAGGAGATCAGGGCGGATTTGCAGAAGACGACGCATGTGCCAACACCTGACGTGGTGCCGACCGACATCGAGGCTCGGCAGGCGGTCGAAGGTGTGACGACGGGCGAGGCGGCCGCTGAAGCAAAAAACGCGGCAAATGTGTCGGCGCCCTCTTTGACCCTGCCGTCAACCGCGCCGCCTGTCTCCGCTCCGCTCTCGGGACCTGACCGGCCTCCGTCGGCGGCTGCCGGATCTCCAGCCGAGAAGCCGAAGCCCTCTCGTAAGACTGCTGCCAAGACCAAGCCTGCTGCCGCGCCTGAACCCTCGGCGGGGGCGGCCGAAAAGCCGCAGCGCGGCCGCGCTGCAAAGCCCGCTCCCCGGGTTGCCGAAGAGGTTGCCGCCAAGGCGCCGGCTCGCAGACGTGCGGCGAAGAAGACTGATACCCCGAAGGGTGACGCATGAGCGGTGATTACGAAGACAAACCGCAGCCTCTGATGGAGCATCTGATCGAGCTGCGTACCCGCCTGATGTGGTCGATCGGGGCGTTTTTCGTTGCTTTCGTGATCTGCTTCTTCTTTGCAAAGCAGCTCTTCAACCTGCTCGTCGTCCCTTACAAATGGGCGGTCGTGTGGGCAGGACTCGATCTCGCGAAATCCGAACTGATCTACACGGCGCCGCAGGAGTTCTTCTTCACCCAGGTGAAGGTGGCAATGTTTGGCGCGCTGGTGATCGCCTTTCCGGTTATCGCCTCGCAGCTCTACAAGTTCGTGGCGCCTGGTCTCTATAAGAACGAGCGAGCGGCCTTTCTGCCGTTCCTCGTCGCGTCCCCGATCCTGTTCCTGATGGGCGGTGCGCTGGTTTATTTCTTCTTTACGCCAATGGTCATGTGGTTCTTCCTTGCCATGCAGCAGGCGCCGGGGGAAGGCGATGTCGCCATCTCGCTGCTGCCGCGTGTTTCGGAATATCTGAGTCTGATCATGACGCTGGTCCTGTCTTTCGGCCTGGTCTTCCAGCTGCCGGTCGTCACGACGCTGCTTGCGCGGGTCGGGTTGCTGACCAGCCAATGGCTGAGGGAAAAGCGCAAGTTCGCGATCGTCATCGCTTTCGTGGTTGCCGCCGTGCTCACGCCGCCGGACCCGATGTCTCAGATCGGCCTTGCGCTGCCCACCATCCTTCTCTACGAGATTTCCATCTACGCCGCACGACTCGTCGAGCGCAAACGTGCTGACCAAGCCCTTGCTGAGCAAGCCTCTTCGGACGTTGCGGAGACGGAAAAGGCTTGATCCTTCCGGTCCTGCTTGCGAGTTGGCGGCATCACGCTTCAAAGGCAAGGAACGATGCTCGATATCAAGTGGATCAGGGAAAACGAAGCAGCTCTGGACGAAGCGCTGAAGAAGCGCGGAGCAGAGCCTATGGCGGCAACGCTTCTGTCGCTTGACGACAAGCGCCGTTCCGTCATCCAGAAGCTGCAGGACATGCAATCCCGCCGTAACGCCGCCTCCAAGGAGATCGGGATTGCGCTCGGACAGAAGAATTCCGAGCTTGCCGAGAAGCTGAAAGCCGAAGTCGCGCAGATCAAGGACACCATGCCCGCCGCCGAACAGGAGGAGCGGGAGGCCGTTGCTGCGCTTGACGATGCACTGTCGCGGGTCCCCAACATTCCGCTTGATGACGTGCCGGTCGGCAAGGACGAGCACGACAATGTCGTGAAGCGCGTGGTGGGCGAGAAGCCGCGCTGGAACCACGCCGCCAAGGAGCATTTCGAGATCGGCGAGGTGCTCGGTTATATGGACTTCGAGCGTGCGGCAAAGCTCTCCGGTGCTCGTTTCACCGTGCTGACCAGCCAACTCGCCAGGATGGAGCGCGCGCTCGGCCAGTTCATGCTCGACATGCATACGACGGAGCATGGCTATACGGAGGTCTCATCGCCGCTGATGGTTCGTGACGAGGCCATGTATGGTACCGGGCAACTGCCGAAGTTCGCCGAGGATTTGTTCAGGACGACCGATGGCCGTTGGCTGATTCCGACCGCCGAAGTGACCCTCACCAACCTGGTCTCGGGGGAGACGCTGGAGCAGGAAAAGCTGCCGCTGCGCTTCACCGCACTCACCCCGTCGTTCCGCTCGGAGGCCGGTTCGGCCGGCCGCGATACCCGCGGAATGCTGCGCCAACATCAGTTCTGGAAATGCGAATTGGTGTCGATCACCGATGCCGACAGCTCGATCGCCGAGCATGAACGGATGACCGAATGCGCCGAGAATGTATTGAAGCGGCTCGGATTGCATTTCCGCACGATGACGCTCTGCACCGGCGATATGGGATTCGGTGCCCGCAAGACCTACGACATCGAGGTCTGGCTGCCCGGTCAGGACACCTACCGCGAAATCTCCTCCTGCTCCGTTTGCGGTGATTTCCAGGGCCGCCGGATGAACGCCCGCTATCGTGTCAAGGATGACAAGAACCTCAGGTTCGTGCACACGCTGAACGGTTCCGGCGTCGCCGTCGGGCGTTGCCTGATTGCAGTCATGGAGAACTACCTCAACGAAGACGGATCCATCACCGTTCCCGACGCGCTGCTGCCTTACATGGGCGGCATCACCAAGATCGAGCGGGCGAACTGATGCGTATCCTCCTGACCAATGACGATGGCATCCATGCGGAAGGTCTCGCGGTGCTGGAGCGCATCGCAAGGCAGCTTTCCGACGATGTCTGGATCGTCGCGCCGGAAACGGACCAGAGCGGTCTTGCCCATTCGCTGACGCTGTCCGAGCCGCTGCGGCTCCGCAAGATCAGCGAAAAGCACTTTGCCTTGCGCGGCACGCCGACCGATTGCGTCATCATGGGCATCCGCGAAATCCTGCCGGAAAAGCCGGACCTCGTGCTTTCCGGCGTCAACGACGGGGCCAACATGGCCGACGACGTGACTTATTCGGGAACGATCGCGGGCGCGATCGAAGGGACGCTCCAGGGTGTGCGTTCTTTTGCTCTGAGTCAGGCCGTGCGCCGCGAGAACGGTCGCTTCGCGCCATGGGAAGTGGCGGAATCCTTTGCTCCGGACTTGATTCGGAAATTGAGCGACGTGGAATTGCCTGACGGCACATTCCTCAACCTCAACTTTCCGAATTGCGAACCGAAGGACGTTCAGGGCGTGGAGGTGACCTCCCAGGGCAAGCTCGATTTCGGCCTGACGATCGATGCTCGAAACGACGGCCGAGGCCTGCCTTACTACTGGTTGCGTTTCGGCGAGCGGAAAGGCCATTTCCGCGATGGAACCGATATCCAGGCCCTCAAGGAAAACAAGATCTCCGTGACGCCCCTTAAGCTGGACCTGACCGATCATTCGGTTCAGGATCGTGTGGCCAAGGCATTGGGATTTGGAGCGGCCGATTGAAATCGGGCATGGTCGAAAAGGAAGGCTTCGCGGCGCTGGTGCTGCGTCTCAGGTCGGAAGGTATTTCCGACCTCGATCTTCTGACTGCCGTCGAGCAGACGCCGCGTTCGCAATTCGTGCCCGCCCCCCTCGCGGACGATGCCTATTCCAGCCGCACCGTCCCGATCGACTGCGGATCTTTCATGGAAGGTGCCGATCTTGCCGTCAGGCTTTTGCACCGCCTGCAGGTCAAGCCCGGACACCGTGTGCTCGAAATCGGCACGGGCAGCGGTTTTACCGCAGCGGTC
Organism: Neorhizobium sp. S3-V5DH; assembly: GCF_004343065.1. Classification (NCBI taxonomy): domain Bacteria; kingdom Pseudomonadati; phylum Pseudomonadota; class Alphaproteobacteria; order Hyphomicrobiales; family Rhizobiaceae; genus Neorhizobium; species Neorhizobium sp. S3-V5DH. Next base: position 2,265 of record NZ_SMCL01000027.1, on the reverse strand, counting down.
ATGGGTCGCATCGCGGAGCGGGTTCTAAGCGTCGAGCGTTACCGCACCCTGGTTGCCGCCGCGCAGGAGCGCATGGATGCCCTGGATCTCCGCAATGTCGTCGTGCGCCAGGCCGACGGCAGCAATGGCATGCCGGGCGAGGGCACCTTCGATCGCATCTTCGTGACAGCGGCGTTCCCGTCGCTGCCGCGCTTTTATGCCGAGCAGCTTACCCATGGTGGCTCGATGGTGGCGCCGCTGATGATTGATGACGAGACCTGCATGATGACGCGTCTCACCAAGACGGGCAGCCGGTTCGAGCGGGAGGACCTGTTCACGGTGCCCTACCTGCCGATCATTCCGCATGTGGCCGCGGCGCTCTGAAGATCTCGATCCAGCCGATTGTTCCATGGCTGCGATAGCTCTGGACGTCATGGTTATCAATTTGACAAAAAAATCGATCTAAGCCGGCCGCTTTAACCGGGCGGTAAGACTAACGCGGTTTAATGACTCACACGATGGTTGCGTATCTGTAGGTCGAGTCATGCGTCATAAGAGTTCTCCGAAATTCGGAAAGTCCGTTGCCAAGTTCGCCGTTGCGGGCCTTCTCGCCAGTGTGGCGACGGGGTGCAGTTCGGATGCGACCCGCTTCTCCGGCCTCTTCTCCAAGTCCGATAATATTACCACGGCATCGATCCCGCAGCGTCAGGGCGGCGGGGCCTATGGTCAGGCGCCCACTCCCAGGGCCGAACTTGCCGGCGGCCAGGCTCTGCCTCCGGTCCCGCAGGGTGACTATGGCTCGCGGAACACGGCTATGAACCAGCCTTATCCAGCAAATTCCGGTGGTTATTCTTCGCCGGCTCGCGCGGCCTCAGCGCCCGTCGCAGTCCAGCGTGCAGAGCTTGCGGCTCCTGGCGCGACGCCTCCAGCTCGCGATCCGGCCAACCGCCAGCAGGCCCTTGCCCAGCCATTCCCAAGCAGCCAGGCCTCAGCGCCGAAGCTCGCGGCTCCGTCGGCTGCGTCAGCCAAGGCCGACAGCCTGACGACCGGAACCGTCAAGCCGATGTCCGGCTGGTCCACGGTCAACGCGCCGAAGGTGACGTTGAAGCCCGGCGAGACGGTGGCGACACTGTCCAAGCGTTACGGCGTGCCGGAAAAGGAGATCCTGAAGGCCAACGGCGGAGCTGTTGCCCCCGGCCAGAGCGTCGTGATCCCCACCTTCGGGCCAGCGCGCAATTCGGCCAAGGTCGCCGCCGGGGATATCGACATTCAGAACAAGGCGCCTGCGCCGGCACAGCAGCCGGAGCAGAAGGTCGCCGTCCTTCCGTCCCAGGCCCGCGACAAGACGCTTGCCGAGCCCGCCAAGCTCACGCCTCCGGGTGGGAAGCCCATGGGCGGCACCTACACGGTCAAGCCAGGCGATACGCTTACCAAGATCGCACGGGAGACCGGCACCTCCGTCGACCAGCTCAAGGCTGCCAACAATCTTTCCGCCGGTGGTATCCGGGTGGGGCAGACGCTGAAGGTCGCAAACGGTGCCGCAGCGCCCGCAGCCGATCCGGTCAAGACGGCATCCATTCCGCAGCAGCCGACTGAAAAGGCGGCCGCGTCGCCGAAACCTGCCGTCGCCGCAGCGCCCGCCGCCGCTCAGCCGGCAACGCCTGCTTCTGCGCCGGCCGCCAAGGCTCCCGCGGAGACCGCATCGGTCGCCGATGTCGAGAAGAAGTCGGATGTTGCTGCCGCTGCACCACAATCCACGGGCATCAGCAAGTATCGCTGGCCGGTGAACGGCGCAGTCGTCGCGGGCTACGGCCAGAATGTCGACGGAAACCGCAATGACGGTATCGATATCTCGGTCCCGGAAGGCACGCCGATCAAGGCTGCCGAAAACGGCGTAGTCATCTATGCCGGCAACGGCTTGAAGCAGCTCGGCAACACGGTTCTCGTGCGTCACGACGACGGCAAGGTCACCGTTTACGGCCATGCGGGCAACATCAACGTGACGCGCGGCCAGAAAATCACCCGCGGCCAGACGCTCGCCTCTTCCGGCATGAGCGGTGACGCCAAGCGCCCGCAGGTCCATTTCGAGGTCCGCAAGGACGCGACCCCGGTCAACCCGATTACCTTCCTTGAATAATGTAGTGCGTTTCAAGGGGACGGCGGAAAAGCCCGGCAGTGCCGGGCTTTTTTGCGTTGTGCGCCCAGCATGGGCGCATTCTTGTGGGTGGAAGTCCCACCGTAAGCTGGTCATGGCGAGCGAAGTGAAGCGCAACTGCGGAAGGGCGA